>JANOCR010000030.1:0-2499 GCA_031412355.1 Ilumatobacteraceae bacterium
GGGCGCCAGTCATCAAACGCCGGGACATACCGAGTTGCGCCGAACTACCTGGTTGATCGGTGCTCCGTTACGTCGGCTACCAGATCGACGACGGGACAAAATTGTGCTCATCGCCAGAAACGTGCGTGCCTGGTGGTGAACACGAGTGTTCGGGCATCCTCGGAATCATCAGGGAACCGGTGATCGTGATCCTTGCTTGTCGAGGCACTGGGGATGGGCAGTCCACGATGACGACCTTGTACGGCAGCGATGAGGAGAATCCCCTCTACACGCTCGCCGACGAGACGTACGCACTGGCACAAAAGTTCGTCGACCTCGCGAACACGGACCCCGACTGGGCAGAAATGCAAATCGCGACTTATCCCGAAGGTTCTATAGGGCTCATGTCGACCCACCAAGACTTCTTCGGGTGGTATCTCGCGTTCACACTCAAGAATCATGCAGTCCACGAGGACTTCGCGGGACTGTTCAATTGACTGCAGCTGAACACCAAGTACCTCTCAGCGGTTGGTCCTTGGCTCGCGCAGGTCGCGAGCTACGGCGAGGCACTCGACACGTGCACAGAGACGTACCCGGACGCCTTCATGTCCTGGGTCGATTACGCCCCTGACGATGCGGTGAACCGACTGCTATGGACGCGACCACGGATCGCAGAGATCATGAAAGCGCACGCGTCCAAGCCACCCCCCGTAGACATCATTGTCGACTCCTGCTCGACCTGTTCCCACTCACTCTCCGATCACGACCCCGATACCGGCTGCCGTGCTCTCGAATGCCGCTGCATGGGTCCCAACGTGTCGTTCACAGACGACGAGGAGTCGAACGCTGCGTACGCGGCGTCGCTGCAAGATCTGCCTTGCCCTGACTGCCAGCACGACGCTTCTTCTCACATGGCTGGCCTCTGTGTGGTCGATGGCTGCAATTGCACGAGGCCCGCCGCCTAGCTCGGTACGCCTACGATCGCACCGATGTGCGGCCGCTTCGTTTCTTCCAGTTCTGCCGAGCGGATCTCCGAGTACTTCGGCGCTTCGTTCGACCCGAACACGACGCTGCCCGAGAACTTCAACACCGCCCCGACCAACGACGTCTACGGGGTCGTGGCCGGGCCCGACGGTCAGCCGAGCTTGCAGGTCTTCCACTGGGGCCTCGTGCCCGTGTGGGCGAAAGACATCAAGATCGGTTCGAAGATGATCAACGCCCGCTCCGAGACGTTGGCCGAGAAGCCGGCGTTCAAGTCGGTGTTCAAGAAACACCGAGTCATCATCCCGATGGACGGCTTCTACGAGTGGCAGCAGGGCAGCGAGGGTGCGGCGCTTACCAAGGCGGGCAAGCCTGTCAAGCAGCCGATGTTCATCCATCGCCTCGACGGCGAACCGCTGGCAGTCGCCGGACTGTGGACGACGTGGCGTGACAAGACTGCCGGCCCCGACGCCCCGTGGTTGCACAGCTGCACGGTGGTGACCACCTCGGCCAACGCGACCATGTCGCCCGTGCACGACCGCATGCCGGTCTTGCTGCCGCCGACCGCGTGGCAGGAGTGGCTCGACCCGACGAACAACGATCTCGAACAGTTGCAGCGCCTGCTGGCACCGGCCCCCGACAACCTGTTGACGATGCACAAGGTCTCGACCGACGTCAACAACGTGCGCAACAAGGGTGCCGACCTGATCGATCCGATCGATTAGTCGAGCGCATCGCGAATGGCAGCGGCCGCAGCCTCCATATCGTCGCGGTCGACCGATGTGGCTGCGTTCTCGAAGGAGAGTTGTCCCATGTGTTGCGTAGGGATCACATGGATGTGGGCGTGCGGCACCTCGTAACCGGCGATGATCACACCCACACGCTCGCAGTCGAAGGCTTGTCTCTGTGCCAGGCCGATTCGATGGACGACGCCGAACATGTGACTCACCAGATCGGACGGCGCATCGACCCAGTGGTCGATCTCGTCGATCGGCACGACCAGCACGTGGCCGCGAGCCAGCGGGTTGATCGACATGAACGCCACACATCGGTCGTCGCGGTACACGAAGGTGCCGGGGATCTGACCGGCGATGATGCGACTGAAGATCGTGGTCACGACACGAACCCGCCGGTCGCGGAGAACACATCGCCGTTGCAGTAGCTGCTTTCGGGACCGGCCAGAAAGCGCACGATCTCGGCGACCTCCTCGGCGGTGCCCATTCGTCCAGCGGGAATGCGCATGGTGATACCGGCGCGCATCATGTCGTTGTACGGAGCCAAGAGGGGAGTGTCGATGAACCCGGGGCACACCACATTGGCCCGGATCCCGAGGTGAGCGACCTCTTGTGCCGTCGACTTGGTCAGGGCGATCACCGCAGCCTTGGCTGCCGCGTAGTGCGCGGCGCCGGCGGATGGTTGCACGCCCAGAACCGAAGAGATGTTGACGATGGAACCCTGCCGAGCCGGCTGCATGTGCCGCAGCGCTGCTCGGGTGCCATGAAACGCGCCGTAGAGATGGACTCGAATCATGCGGTCCCA
>JANOCR010000031.1:0-8201 GCA_031412355.1 Ilumatobacteraceae bacterium
GCGCAGCGAAACACCCTCGCACCCACGTACGAGAACGCCACCGACAACGCTCGCGGGCTGATGCACGGCATCTTCGTCGGCGAGATCCAGGCCCTGGAGGGTGCCGGCAGAACGTGTTTCGATTTCGACCTCGGTGAAGCACGCGATCAGGCACCACTGGGTCTGAAGCTCGATATGGCCCGACAGTGCTGGGACGAAGCCCGCCACGTCGAGATCAGCATCAAGCTCGGCCAGCACATGGGGTCCGAGATCGGCGAGTTCGCCGAGCAGACTCTGCTGTACGAAGCAGCGTGCAATCCCGATCCTGTCCTGCGTCTCACCGGCGTCAACCGGGCCCTCGAAGGCCTGGCGATCGACGTGTTCAAGACCATGCGCGATTTCGGCGCGACACTGGCTGACCCCGTTCTCGAGTTCGCAGAAGATTGGATGCTGGCCGACGAGGTCACCCACGTGAAGATGGGCAGCGACTGGTTGCGCCGCCTCACCGCCCAGGATCCCGAGCGCCAGAAAGAGGCGCTCGATTTCCAGAAGGCCGTCGACAAGCTGTTCAGCTTCGGTGGGTTCCGTGGCGAGCGCGACGAGAACCCGGTGCATCTGGCCCGCAACTTCCGACGCCTCGCCGGATTCACCGACGACGAGATCTCCGAGCTCGTCGACATCGCCGCGTCTGCTTTCCAAGAAGCCCAAGCGCAGCAGGCATCGCGGGTCACCGCGGCCACACAGGGCTGATCGATCTGGGCGCTGTAGCGGTACGCGACTTCCACGAGAACTTCGCCTGGTTCATGATCCTCGGCAATGCGCTTGCCGGCGCGTGGGCGTTGTCGGCCAACTGGTTGCCGCAGATGCGCACCCGTGCGCTGTGGTGGTTCATCGCCGTCGCCGAGCTCACGGTGTTCATGCAGGTGATACTCGGCGTGATCCTGGTCAACAAGTACAAGTTCGAGTTCCCGAAGTTCCACGCCTTCTACGGGTTCGTGGCGATCATCGCCATCGCCATCATCTACTCGTACCGTGTGCAGATGATGCACCGGCTGTACCTGTTGTACGGCCTGGGAAGCCTGTTCATCGCCGGGCTGGGTATTCGGGCGATGCTGGTCGGCCAGATCCGCTAACTTGCCACGTCGGCGCTACCCGCTCTTCTTCTCACGGCGTTTGACGACTGGCGCCCCTATACGGGGCCGCAGCTCACAAACGCAAGCGGGTGTCGGGGAGCTCAGTGTCCGAGTGGGCCGCAAGTGTCCAGCGCTCTAGCGGTGAATCAGACCGCCAGACGCTCTTCGAGGGCGTCGAGGGCCATCGACAGTTGCGCCGGCATCTTGCCGTCGAACTGCGCGTAGTGCTGGCGGATCTGCGGGATCGCTTCCCTCCAGCCGGCGGTGTCGACAGCCAGCAGGTCGGCGAGGTCGGCGTCGCTGATCGACAGGCCCTCGGTGTCGAGATCACTGTCGCTCGGCAGCAGACCGATCGCGGTCTCGACTGCGTCGGCCTCACCGCTGACCCGCTGGAACACCCACTTCAGCACGCGACTGTTCTCGCCATACCCCGGCCACAGGAAGCGCCCGTCATCGTCGCGGCGGAACCAGTTGACGAAGAAGATCTTCGGCAGGTGAGCCGCGTCGGTGTTCTTGCCGATGGCGAGCCAGTGTGCGAAGTAGTCGGCCATGTTGTATCCGCAGAACGGCAGCATCGCCATCGGGTCGAAGCGAAGCCTGCCGACGGCGCCCTGCTGGGCGGCCGTGGTCTCGCTGGCCATGATCGACCCCAGGAACACGCCGTGCTCCCAGTCGAAAGCCTGCGTGACCAGCGGAACCGTGGTACGACGGCGACCACCGAACAAGATGGCGCTGATCGGCACCCCGGCAGGGTCCTGCCACTCGGGAGCGATCGATGGGCACTGCGCGGCGGGAGCGGTGAAGCGAGCGTTGGGGTGTGCAGCCGGGGTCTCGGATGCGGGCGTCCAAGGCTGGCCTCGCCAGTCTGTTGCGCGTGCTGGCTTGTCGTCGCTCATGCCCTCCCACCACACGTCGCTCTCGCTGGTCAGCGCGGTGTTGGTGAAGATGCAATTGCCCCACATCGTCTCCATGGCGTTCGGATTGGTGTCGTATCCCGTGCCCGGCGCCACACCGAAGAAACCGGCCTCGGGATTGATCGCGTACAGGCGGCCGTCTGCGCCGAACTTCATCCAGCAGATGTCGTCGCCGACCGTCTCGGCCGTCCACCCAGGAATGGTCGGCTGCAGCATGGCCAGGTTTGTCTTGCCGCACGCTGACGGGAACGCGGCGGCGATGTACTTCGATTCGCCCTCCGGATTGGTGAGCTTCAGGATCAGCATGTGCTCGGCCAGCCAGCCGTCGTCGCGTGCCATGACCGAGGCGATTCGCAGCGCGAAGCACTTCTTGCCCAGCAGCGCGTTGCCGCCGTAGCCCGAGCCGTAGGACCAGATGTCGCGGCTCTCGGGGAAGTGAACGATGTACTTGTTGTCGGGATTGCACGGCCATGCGCTGTCGGCTTCGCCGGGCTCAAGGGGAGCACCGAACGAGTGGACGCACGGCACCCAGTCGTGATCGCTGAGCACGTTGAGCGCACCTTGGCCCATGCGGGTCATGATCCGCATGCTGACGGCCACGTACGCACTGTCGGTCAGTTGCACGCCGATGTGGGCGATCGGTGAGCCCAGCGGGCCCATGCTGAATGGCACGACGTACAGCGCGCGGCCCTTCATCGCGCCGGTGTACAGATCGAGCATCTCGTCACGCATCGCCGACGGCTCGCGCCAGTTGTTGGTCGGACCGGCGTCGGCGGCATCCTCCGAGCAGATGAAGGTGCGGTCTTCGACGCGGGCGACATCGCCCGGGTCGCTGTGGGCCCAGTAGCTGCTGGGGCGCTTGGCCTCGTCGAGCCTGGTGAAGGTGCCGGAATCCACCAGCTCCTGGCAGAGGCGGTCGTACTCCTCTGCCGAGCCATCGCACCAGTAGACGTCGTCTGGTTGCAGAACAGCGGCCCACTCGTCCACCCATGCTTTCAGGCGGTCGTTTGTAGTGGCTGCACTCATCGGATCTCGACTCCTTGGAACCGTCGCGCCGATGCGCCGGATCGCTGCGACAAGGGTACCCTCAGGCGTCCGGCGTCTTCATATCTGCTTCGGAGCCGAGGCGTAGTCTCGTGGCCCTGCCGTCGTCGTCGACGTTGAAGACCACACGCTGGCCTTGACGCAGCATCCGGAAGATCGAGCCCTCGAGAGCGTCGACGGCCAGGTCGAACTCGGCCAGGGTGGTGTCGCTGACGACGCTGCCGTCACCTGTCGACGGGTCGTAGCTCTTGATGACGCCTTGCATGACGCCTGCGGCCTCAGCCGGCCTTGACGATCTTGCCGCTCTTGATGCAACCCGTGCAGACGTACATCCGCTTCGGGGTGCTGCCGATGAGAGCCTTCACACGCTGGATGTTCGGGTTCCAACGACGCTTGGTGCGCCGGTGGGAGTGCGACACGTTCATACCCCAGCTGGGGCCCTTGCCACACACTTCACATACTGCTGCCATGATGGTTTCTTCCTCGGCGAGATCAAATGAGCTTGCAGAGGCTACCAGCGAGTTGTAGCCGACGACACGCTCTGCTCGCCCCTAGTGTGTCGGAGTGCCCACACTGGAACGGTTCAGCCCCGAGGCCTTGCGCAGCACGGTGATCACGTTCCGCGACACGATGAAGGCACACGCCGAGGGCATCAACCGACTGAACGTCTATCCGGTGCCCGATGGCGACACCGGTACCAACATGGCACGCACGCTCGATGCGGTGGTTGCCGAGCTCGATCTGGCCGAGCCGGAGCTGCAGCCGACCTGCGATGCGATCAGCCACGGGAGCCTGATGGGAGCCCGCGGCAACAGCGGGGTGATCCTCAGCCAGATCTTGCGTGGGTTGGTCGGCACGTTGAAGGGCGCAACCGATTTGACGGCGACCAAGGTCGCGGAGGGGTTGAAGGCAGCGTCGCTGGCCGCGTACCAGGCTGTGTTGAAGCCGATCGAGGGCACGATCCTGACTGTCGTGCGCGAGTCTGCCGACGCCGCCACGGCTGCTGCGGCCGATGGAGCCAGTCTCGTAGGAATGTTGCGCGCGGCGCGCGCCGCCGGCAAGACAGCGCTCGACAACACTCCCGAGTTGTTGCCGGTGTTGAAGGATGCGGGTGTGGTTGATGCAGGGGGGGCCGGATACCTGCTGTTTCTCGACTCGGCTCTGTTCGTCGTCGACGGCGATCCGTTACCTGAGCCCGACGAAGGGGAGGGGCCAAGTCCGCAGCAACTCGAGTCGGTGGCGCATCGCCATGCCAAAGACGGCCTTGTGGATGTCAGCGAACTGCGCTACGAGGTGATGTACTTCGTCGACCTGGTCGACGAGCGCATCCAGGAGTTCAAAGAGGCGTGGGGCGAGATCGGCGACTCGATCGTGGTCGTTGGCGGAGACGGCCTGTGGAACTGTCACGTGCACACCAACGACATCGGGGCAGCGATCGAGGCCGCGCTCTTGCTCGATGGACGTCCAAAGCAGATCCGCGTCACCGACCTGTTCGAGGAGATGGCCGAAGAGCACGCCGTGCGCGAGGCCGCGATCAAGGGCGAGCACGGCAACAGGGGAGCCGGATTCGGTCTGCCCGCCGTCACCTGTGCCGTCGTGGCAGTAGCCAGTGGCGATGGCCTCGCTGAACTGTTCGGCCAGCTTGGCGTGCAGGGGGTGGTCACCGGTGGGCAAACCCTGAACCCGTCGACTGCCGAACTGCTGGCTGCAGTCGAGGCGGTCAACGCCGACCAGGTGGTCGTGTTGCCGAACAACAAGAACATCATTCCCGTCGCCGAACAGCTCGATGCATTGACCGCGAAGTCGGTCAGGGTCGTGCCGAGCACGTCGATGCCCGCCGCGCTAGCGGCATTGGTCGTCTACGACCCCGAGGCCGATGCCGAGGTCAACCTCGAAGAGATGACCGAAGGCGCGGCGTCGGTGGCCACCGGCGAGATCACGCAAGCCGTGCGCGACACCAAGAGCGATGTCGGGCCGGTGACCGCCGGCGACTGGATCGGCCTGGTGCGCGGAGACGGGATTGTCGCCGTCAGCGGCTCGCTGGTTGGCGCAGCGTGCGCGTTGCTCGACCATCTCATCACCGCCGGCCGCGAGATCGTGACCGTCATCACCGGCAGCGACGCCAGCGCCGGCCACACCGACGTGCTGCTGTCGTGGATCCTCGAACATCGTCCCGAGGTGCAGGTCGAAGTGCATCGGGGTGGCCAACCGCTGTACCCCTACCTCTTCGGCGTTGAATGACCGAACCGCTGACGCTGCGTGACCTCGACGCGATCGGTGTCGAGCGCATCAAGGGCGTCGGCGACAAGAAGCGTGCGTCGTTGCACGACGTCGGGGTCGACACGGTCCTCGATCTTCTGACGACATACCCCAGGCGTTGGGTCGACCGCACCAACGAGGCGCGGGTCAGCGATCTGCTGCCTGGCCAGGAAGCGTTGGTGCTCGTCAGCGTGCGCAGCGTCACCAAGCGGGCGATGCGCAACCGTCGCACGATGGTCAACGTCGTCGTCGGCGACGGCAGCGGACGGCTGCAGGTGGTGTTCTTCAACCAGCCATGGCGCGAGAAGCAGCTACGCGAGGGCTTGCAGATCGCGCTGTTCGGCAAGGCCGAGATGTACCGCGGCGGGCTGCAGATGACCAACCCGGTCGTTGACCTGATCGGCGACCGTACCGGGCGGATCGTGCCGGTGTACCCGCAGAGCGAGAAGGCCGCGTTGATGACGTGGGAGATCGCCGGGTGGGTGGAAGACGCGCTGCGCAAGTGCGCGCCACGCGGCATCGCCGATCCCGTTCCCGAAGCCACGCGTCGCCGCTTCGGGCTGATCCCGCGCGACGCGGCGTTCCGATCGATTCACGCACCAGAAACCATCGCCGAGAAGGAGCAGGCCAGGCGACGGCTGGCGTTCGACGAACTGCTGCGCGTCCAGACGACGCTCGTCATGCGCAAGTGCATGCTGGAGCGCGAGTCGAAGGCGATTCGCCACACGATCGCCGGGGAGTTGACGCAGCGTCTGTACGCCGCGTTGTCGTTCGAGCTCACCGGGGCACAGCGGCGGGCCATTGGCGAGATCGAACACGATTTGGCCGGGCCGCATCCGATGCATCGTCTGTTGCAGGGCGATGTCGGTTCTGGCAAGACGCTGGTGGCCGTCAGCGCGATGTTGACCGCCGTTCAGGGCGGTCATCAAGGGGCGTTGATGGCACCGACCGAGGTGCTCGCCGAACAACACGCAACCAGTGTGCGACGGATGCTCGAAGGTGTCACCGTTCCTGATCCGGCGAACCTGTTCGGCGATCGTCCGCTGCGCGTCGAGTTGCTGACCAACCGCGTCACGGGCAGCGAGCGGCGCGATGTGCTGGCCGGACTCGCCGACGGTTCCGTCGACATCGGCATCGGCACGCATGCCTTGATCCAGGAAGGCGTGCGCTTCCACAGCCTCGGAGTTGTCGTGGTCGACGAACAGCATCGCTTCGGTGTCGAGCAGCGGGCTGCGTTGCGTTCGAAGGGCGACGACGATGCCGTCCCCGACGTGCTGGTGATGACCGCGACACCCATCCCGCGGACTGCGGCGATGACGGTGTACGGCGATCTCGATGTCAGCGTGCTCGACGAGTTGCCACCCGGCCGCACGCCCATCGTCACCCACTGGGCTGACGGTCCGCTGATCGAGCAGGCAGCGTGGGCGACCGTCCGCGACGAGGTGGCCGCCGGGCGTCAGGCGTATGTCGTGTGCCCACTGATCGACGAGAGCGAGAAGCTGGAAGTGGCCAGCGCCCAGGAGACATTCGACCGCCTGGCCGCCGACGAGCTGAAGGGGCTTCGCCTCGGTCTGCTGCACGGCCGATTGCCGTCGGCAGAGAAAGAAGCGGTGATGGAACGCTTTCGCCGGGGCCAACTCGATGTGCTCGTCGCCACGACGGTGATCGAGGTAGGCGTCGACGTGCCCAACGCAACGGTGATGGTGATCCTCGACGCCGATCGGTTCGGCATCGCCCAGTTGCACCAGTTGCGAGGCCGCGTAGGTCGCGGTAGGCACGCCTCGACCTGTTGGCTCGTCACGGCTGAATCGCCGGGCGGCAACCCGCGGGTCGAAGCCCTGGTCGCGTCCACCGATGGGTTCGAGTTGGCCGAGGTCGACCTCGAGCTTCGCGGCGAGGGCACGATCATGAACACGGCGCAGAAGGGCCGCAACGATCTGAAGCTCGCCTCGCTGCGACGCGATCGCGAGCTGGTCGGTCTCGCACGCGATGCCGCCTTCGAGATCGTCGATTCCGATCCGCTCCTCGCCGACCATCCTGTGTTGCTCGACGAGCTACGGCTGCTGTTCAGCACCGAGGACGAGGAATTCCTTTTCAAGTCGTGAAACAGGGGTGTTTCCCCTGGTCACTACCCGGTTTCGGTGTCGCCAGTCCGCAATCAGTCCGCAATCTCGCCGGCCGTCATGAAGTTCCCGAACGCCACTTCGAGATCAACGTACAGACCCGTCAGCCGCTTGACCTCGGCCGTGGGCGGCGAGTCGTCGATGAGGAAGTACTGTGCGTATCGGTCGATGCCGTCGAGGCGACGGATCACTTCCAGTGCAACTTGCCGTGGATCATCGAGCCAACCTGGCGATAGCTCACTCATATCGCTAACGCCCTGCTGCTCGTCGACCAAGCCGAGGCGATCGCGGTGCGGATTCGGTCATCGTCACCGGGCCACAACGACGCGTAGGTCTGCAGCGTCGTCGTAGGAGAGGAGTGACCCATCGCATCCGCCACGGCCTTGACACTGCACCCGGCCGAGATCAACGACGATGCGAACGAGTGGCGCAGCCAGTGGAACCGCAGCGCGCCAGCCTCGAGGCCTGCGATCAGCTGCTCAGGGAACGCGCCCGTATCGTCGCCGTGTTGGCCGATCTGCCGGCGTCATGGGCCCAGGTACGCAAGACGCTCAACGAACTACAGGCGATCGTCGGCACAAACTAGATCTGGCGCGAGCGCTCCATATCGGGCACTCGGCGCTAGTTCGCCGCAGTGTTTGACGACTCCGGCCCCGCATAGGGGCGTCCGTCATCAGACGCACTGCTCAGGGTGGTGCGCTTGACGACTCCGGCCCCGATATGGGGCGCCAGTCATCAAACGCCGGGAC
>JANOCR010000032.1:0-1897 GCA_031412355.1 Ilumatobacteraceae bacterium
GCATCGATGGCAGCTCCGAGTCGCAGGAAGAGACCGTCGAGATCCCAATCGCCCGTCTCGGCCATCTCGCCGTGCACCAGGGTGATGTGGTCGAGCATGAGATGACCATCGGCCTCGAGTTGAGCCAGGTCGAAGCCGAGCGAAGCAACGTTCGAGCGCAGGTCGTCGATGGTCTCCTCGAATGCCACGAAGACCCCAGGCTCATTGAACTCGGTGATGCCGCGCACCAGGAACTCCATCGCTATCAGTGTCTTGCCGCAACCAGCCGGGCCACAGACCAGGGTCGGCCGGCCACGCGGCAAGCCTCCGCCTGTCACCTCGTCGAGCCCACTGATGCCGGTCGGTGTCTTCAGCAGCCCGGCCAGCTTCGGCACCGGCAAGAGCGCGGCTGCGAACGCCGGCGCCTCGATTTCCCTGGTAGCTGTCGACACAGGCACCCGCTTTCGCCGTTACGAAGCCGCAGTGTTCTGGACGACAATGCTGCCCCCAATGGGGACAACGTAGACTGAGAAGGCCAGGTTACCCGCGCCGGCGCAGCAAAGTCAAGGTTTTGGGTGGGGAATGCATCGCCGACTCCCACCGTCCAGCCGACGGGCGCACCTCCCCTCACCAGGCACCGCCTGCCGCGTAACACCCCCTTGTCATGATGCTGGTCATGACACAACGCATCATCTACCGCCGGCCCGCACACTTCGTGATCTTCGACATCGATCGGCCCGATCTGGTGCACACACGCATCGATTGCCCCGACCACATCGGTCTCGTCGACGTCGTCGATCAGTGGTTCGGCGGGCCGTGCGACGATCCCGACGTGGTGGAAGAGGTCGCCTTCCGCCACGGCCTCGTTGCCGACGCGGATCTGGTCAGGCGCGGCACTCCGTGCGAGCACTGCACGCTGGTCGCCGCGCCGTTGTGGCTCGCGGCCTGACCCTCAGCTGTCGATCACCTGTCGACGAGCACGAACATCAATTCGCACTCGCACGCCGTCTCGCCGCGGAGTAGCGCCTTGCCGTGGCCCTTGCCGGCGCGTGCCGACATGCGATCCAAAGCCACATGCAGGTCCAGTGTGTCTCCCGGCCCGACCTGGCGACGAAAGCGGGCGCTGTCGAGGCCCCCGAACAGCGGCAACTTTCCCGAAAACCGCGAGTCCGTCAACACTGCGATGGCGCCCACCTGGGCAATCGCCTCGCACATCAACACACCCGGCAGCGTTGGCCGGCCCGGGAAGTGACCCGGGAAGAACCATTCGTCACCAGTTAATTTCCACGTCCCAACTGCACTGACCCCCGGCTCCAGAGCGGTCAGCGCGTCGACGAACAGGAACGGCGGGCGGTGCGGCAAGATGTCTGCCGGCATCGGCAAGGTACTCATCCTGCAAGTGCTTCAAGCAGCCGCGTCGGCGTGTCTTGAGGGCTGATCTTGTTGTAGAAGTACACCAGCACGCGATGGCCACGCAGTGCGGCCAGGCATTGGCCTTCGTTCCTCTGGTTTGTCAAGGCAAACGCAGGTGCAGGTTGACCGGCAGTGAGCATGCGGCGATGCTAGCGATCGGATGAGACGCGATCCGCCACAGACCGTGCCGTAAAGATTCCTCCGGTTTCTCCTCAAGTAATTTGCAATACTCGTCACGGACTGTGATATCTTCAACACGACTCGACGGAGCCGCCGCCGACGAAACTCAAAGGAACAAGCAGATGCGTGGTCCCATCCTTCGCCCCTCCTGAGCTCATCTGATTCAGATCCTCCCGGTCGATAACCAGCCCGGGGGCAACCTCAACCAGCAAACCAACCGCTGTTCGCGGTTTGTTTGCATCTTTACCTTCGGTCGCGCAGTCCGTGACCGAAGAACCCACCACGCGGTCGGGCGTGAGCGTGGTAGTGGCCGGGAATTGAGCGC
>JANOCR010000033.1:0-17772 GCA_031412355.1 Ilumatobacteraceae bacterium
CGGACTGCGAGGGCACCAGGTGAGACGTCATGTGCCCAGCGCGAACTGATCGAGATCGACCCCGCAAACGACGTTGCCGGCGAACTGCGACCGCGCCCGACGTTCCCATTCCTCCTCGGCGATCTCGCTGTCGCCCGGAACGAGATGGCTGAGCACCAGTGTGCCCACACCGGCCCGCGCTGCGATTCGGCCAGCGTCCTCCGGCGAGGTGTGCGACTCGGTGAGATGGTTGATGATGTTGTCGCGGTTCGGAAGATCGGCGACCCGGTCGGCGATGAAGCCGAGATCAATGACCTCGTGCACCAGGTAGTCGGCGCCGTGAGCCAGGCGCACGAGGTTGTCGCACGGCCCGGTATCCCCACTGAACACCGCCGAACCCGATGGCGTGTCGAAGCGATAGGCGAACGCGGGGAAGACGGGGGCGTGCTGCACGAGTGCGGCCGTGACGCGCACGCCGTGCTCGTCGAGCGGGTAGATCTCGACGGGCTCCATCGGCGGCGCCGCCGTAGCCATCGACGCGCCGCTGGCCTGCACGCCCAGATCGATGTCGGGTCGGTAGTCGTCGTGGGCCACGCCGACCTCGTGCACGAACACGTTGGCCGTCAGGTCCTGGCGCGCTTCGTCCGCGATTCGGACATTGATGTTGTAGGCGAACGCCTCGAACAACTTCTGCGTCAGGCCACGAATGCCGGGTGTCGGTGCATCGGGGAACAGCACCGGCACCACGCGCCCCGGCGGAAACGGCGTGATCGGCAGGCCCGCCTCGCCGGGGCCGAAGACGTCGACCCGATCGGTCGGCCAGAACCCCAACAGCAGGTTGGCGTAGTCGATTACGTGATCGCTGTGCAGGTGGGTGAAAAAGATCGAGCGGATCGTGCTGCCACCTTTGGGCCTGCGCTCGGGATGCATCGAGATTCCCGAACGCCACGCCTGGCGATGCACACCCTCGCCGCAATCGACTAGGTAGGCAACATCACCGACAACGATCGCATTCGAGTAACCGGCGCGTGTTGCCTTGGGGTTCGACGCGCCGGCCGTACCCAGCAGGATCAAACGCTGGTCGGCGTCGGAACGCAGTGGCGGGCGCGTGGTCCTGGGCGCTGTCGATGGCGCGGTGCTACTGGCCGCGCGGCGAAGAACATCTGATGCCTGGCACATGCTCCTTCGCCGCGGCGAGGCCTCCTACAACTCGCGACCGTCGAGGTAGACGTCGCCCTTGATGCCGTCGACGGTGATCGTCTGACCCGTCTTGATGCGCGTTGTGCCGTCGACCGTGCCGACGACAGCCGGGATGTTGAACTCGCGAGCGACGATGGCGCAGTGGCTCATGACGCCACCGACATCGGAAACGACTGCACCGGCGATGGAGAACATCGGCACCCACGGCGGCAGAGTCATCTCGCACACCATGATCTCGCCGTCTTCCAGATCACCCGCCTCGTCGAGCGACTTCACGACGCGCGCAACGCCGCGGTAGATACCCGGCGACCCGGCGACACCATCGATCACATTCGGGTCCTGCTCACCTTCCGGCGGAGGCTTGATGCCGAGCAGACGGGTGACGATGGCGTCCATGAACGGGTCGACGAAACCGTCGGCCTGCGGGGGCGGGGGCGGCGTGCCCACTGCGCCTGGCGGCGAGGCTTGCGCGGCTGCCTCGACCGAGGCCTGGCGCTCGACGATCGTGGCGCGCTGGTCGCCGCCGTTGGTGAGGGCATCGCGGACCTCGTCCTGATACAGGAAGAACACGTCGCTCCTGTCGGCGATCACGCCGTCACGGACCAGCGCATCGCCAACGGCGAGCATGAACGTGCGAAGCAGAACAACGCCCATCTGGTCGATGTAGAACGCGTGATCCTCGGTCAGCGGCACCGCGTACTGCGCGGCTTCGTAGTACTCGTCGAACTTGGCGAGCTGCTGCGGGTCGTCGGCCAGCTTGGTCCGGATCTTGGCGGTGAGATCCTCACGGTGCTTCACGGCGCGCTCGTACTGGATCATGGGATCGTCGCCATCGGGCATGTTGATGTAACGCGCGATGTTGCCCAGCGGGATCGCCGGGTTTTCGCGCCACGGCACGTCGGCGATGTCGTACACGGCGTCGCTGCGCCATCCGAAGTCGTACAGGTACTCGTTGAGCTGATCGAGGAACGTGCGGCCTTCCTCCGTCTCGCCCAACTTCTCGGCAAGATCGCGAGGATGGGTCTCGTTGAACAGCTGATGCAGCGACTTGCTCTGGCGAACGATCCGACTGAGACGCCACAGGCCGTGCGCGGCGTCGACCGGTCGGGTGTGGTGGCCCTGCAGGATCTGGTAAGCCTCGGTGGGATCCTGCGGCTGCATCACCTCGGTGTAGAAGTCGCTGAGCTTCACACCCGACACCAACGCAAAGTTGATGTGGCCGTGGATGTACCACATCTCGGTCATCCAACTCTTCATGTCGTCGAACTTGGCGAGCAGCTCGGCGTTGCTCATGCCCGAGTAGTCGGCATCGCGCTCTGACTCGTTGCGGCCCTTGATCAACGGGAGCCACTCGTTCGTCCACCGCTTGCCGACCAGGGGCACCTTCTGGTCGAGTGTGTCGAGGTAGCGCGACATGCGGTCCTCGACGACGGCCTCGTCGGGATGGGGGTGGAACGCCATGTAGAAGTAGTGGTTGATCGCCCGGTTCGATGCGACCACCGGACAGTCGTACTCGCCCTGTGCCTGTGTGAACCCCACCGCCAATGTCGACATCACCAAGTCCTGCGACAACGGGTGCAATGGCCGTGGCGCGTGCATCTTGTCGAACGCCCAGAACCCCTCGATCTCGTCGGGTCCCGGGAACGTCACCTGCTCGGCAGTGTCAGTCATTGCATACCCCCTCTGGTAGCGGTGCGGCCCCATCTGCCGCGACCTGGTGAATTGTAGTGGTGGTTATCCCCACAGCTTCTTGCTGGCGATCGCTGCGCCCTCTGCCAGCGCCTTGAACTTCGGCCACACCACGGTGGGGTGCACCTCCGGTGCGTAACTGGCCCGCGAAGAGAATCCGCAGTCGGCTCCGGCGATGACATTCTCCTTGCCGACGATCGACGCGTAGTTGCAGATGAACTCGGCGATCAGCTCAGGATGCTCGACGTAGTTGTTGGCGTGGCCCAGCAGACCGGGGATCAAGATCTTGCCCTCGGGCACGCCGACCTCTTCGACCTGACGCCATTCGTGCATGTGGCGAGGGTTCATGACCTCGAACGAGTAGGCCTGAGCGTTGATCTGGAAGGTGAACTCCAACGCAGTCTTCAACGGGATGTCGGTCAATCGCGGACCGTGGTTGAGGCCGTAACAGGTGTGGTGGCGGATGCGATCCTCGGGGATGCCGCGCAGCGCGTGGTTCAGTGCCTCGACATGGATGGCCGCCGAACGGCGCCGGCTCTCGAGGGACTCGGCCGGATCACAGAGCATGTCGATGAGCCAAGGGTCGTCGACTTGCAGGATGAAACCGGCTTCGACGATCCCCAGGTACTCCTCGCGCATCGCCTCGGCGACCGCATGAAGATACTCCGGGTACTCCTTGTAGTAGTCGTTCTTCCCAAACCCGCTGGGGCCGCTAGAGGGCATGAAGATGTCGGCTACATCCAGCCCCTCGCACGCCGCCTTGAGGTTGTCGATGTCGATCTGCAGCAGTTTCTGACCGGTGTACGAGATAGGGCCTTTGCAGATGATCCGGCGCAGCGGGCTGACAGCCGACGCGTACTTCTTGAAGTACTCGGTGTAGTACTCGGGGAACATGTCGTACTCGGCCTGCCAGGACGGCGCCATCTTCGATGGACCCATGTCGACTTCAAAGCCCCCCAGGCGGTCTTTGACGTATCCGAGGAAGCTGACCTTGCTCATTTCGCCGTCGGCGACGATGTCGATGCCCGAGTCGACCTGTTGCTTGACGCGATCCTTGACCGCGTCGGCGATCTCACGATCGAGCGCCTCGGCGTCGTACGGACGATCGTGCTCGCGCTCTTTCATGATGTCGAGCAGCGGGTGCGGTCGAGCAAGGCTGCCGACATGCGTCGTGAGAATACGGTCGGTGCTCTGCTTCATGCTTCCCCCGGAGAGATCGTGATGACGATGAATTGTTTCACAGCCCTCTCGTGGGCCGCCTATCCGTGTTCGCCAGTGGCGAACGCGGGATCCTCACGGCGTACCGGCACCCCGGTCGCGCAGCAGGTACGCGGAATGCAGCAGTTCTGGCCGGTCGATCAGTTCGGCGGCCGAGCCGCTGTAGCGCACTCTGCCGCCTTCCAGCACGTAGGCGGCCTTGGCCAACGACAGGGCGACGTGCGCGAACTGCTCGATCAACAGCACACCAACACCGGAATCAGCGACTTCGGCCAACGTGGGCACCAGACGTTTCACGACGATCGGGGCAAGACCGAGCGACAGTTCGTCGACCAGCAGCACCTTCGGTCGTGAAACCAGGGCTTGCGCCAGCACGACCATCTGTTGCTCGCCACCCGACAGTGACCGGCCCTGGATGTTCCACCGCTTCTCCAACTCGGGGAACAGCGACAGGGTGTATGCCAGGCCATCAGTGGCCGCCTGCTTGCCCAACGAGTAGGTGGCGACCTTCAGGTTCTCCTCGACCGTCAGTTGCGGAAGCAGCCGTCGGCCCTCCGGTACCACCGAAATGCCCGCCGCGCGGATGCGCTCCGGGCGTTGGTTGGCCAGGTTCTTGCCATCGAGGTTGACCCAACCCTTGGTGACGCGGGCGAGTCCCGCGCAAGCTAGGGCCAGGCTCGACTTGCCGGCGCCGTTGGGCCCGAGGATGGTGGTGACCTCACCTGGCGGCACCTCGATCGAGACATCGTGAACGACGTTGCGAGGACCGCGGGCGACCGAGACGTTGTCGATCGACAGGGTTGACATCAGGCGACCTCCTCGGTACCGAGGTAGGCCTTCATCACGTTGGGGTCGTGCAGCACCTCGGCCGTCGGGCCCGATGCCAGCAGACGGCCGAAGTCGAGAACGGCGGTCCAGTCGCAGCAAGCCTGCACCAGGCTCATGTCGTGGTCAACCAGGATGACCGTCGCACCGACGCGGTCGGGAATGTTGCGGATGATGTTTCCGAGCGTCGCCGTTTCCTCGTCGGGCAATCCCGCAGCAGGCTCGTCGAGAAGGATCAACTTCGGCGTGCCCACGACGGCGCGAGCAACCTCGATGAACCGTCGCTCCTTCGCACCGAGGGTGCGCACCGTCTTTTGAGCGACATCGGTGAGACCGACGAACTCGAGCGCTTCGTCGACTGCGGCCACACGGCCCGCCTTGCCGCCGCGGTCGGCGTGCTCGTACACGGTGGCCACGTTCTCGAAGACGGTGAGCTTCTCGATGGCCTGCTCGGTCTGGAAGGTGCGTCGAAGCCCCCAGCGCGCCCGCTTGTAGTCGGGCATGGCCAGCAGATCCTGTCCCATCGCCTCGATCCGACCGCTTCGTGGCCTGACAAACCCCGACAACACGTTGAAGAACGTGGTCTTCCCCGCGCCGTTTGGACCGATGAGGCCGCACGTGCCCGCCGGAAACTGGATGGTCATCTGATCGAGCGAGACGACCCCACCGAAATGAACTGACAGATCCTCGACGTCGATCACGCCTCGATGCCCTTCTTCTCGGCCGCCCGTGTGCTCTGGATCAGGTTGGCGAGCAATCCTAAGCCGAACAGCGACAGCGAGAACCGAGTCCAGAACTGATGGCCCGCAACGTTCTGGGTCAGGAACTTCAGCAAGCACGTGGCGAAGAACGCACCAAGCAGGCCACCCCACAGGCTGTAGATGCCACCCATGATGACCACTGCGATCAGGAAGATCGCCGATTGCCGGTTGAACGCGTCGATGCTCATTCCCTTCGGCACGGTTCCGGCGTACAGGCCACCGGCGACACCAGCCATGAACGCTGCCAATGCAAACGCCCACAGCTTGTAGCGGGTTACGTCGATTCCGGCAGCCAGTGCCGCAGCTTCACTCTGGCGGATCGATGCCCACGCCCGGCCCGGCTTTCGCGACAACACATACGCCGCCAACATGAACATCAGGAACGCACCGACCACGATGAAGCGGTAGTAGGCCACATCGGTGGTGGCCCAAGAGGGCCGACGTGTGGGTCTGATGTCGCTGAGCGTCTCGACGACGCCGGTGAATCCGCCGCCACCGTTGGGGAACTTCGTCGCGCCGAGCACGATCTCCATGCCCGCGGCGAGCATCAGTGTGACCAGCGCGAGATACAACCCGCTGACGCGCAGCGCAGGCAAACCAATGAGGACACCGATCAACGCGGCGATGACACCGCCGATGACCAACAGCACGGGGAATGGCCACGTCGTGGAGAACGACAGGCGCATGGTCACCCAGCATCCGATGCCGTACGACGCGACCTGGCCGAGCGACACCAAACCCACGCGGCCGTACAGCAGACCGGCACTGGCAGCCACGATCGAGAACACCGCCATCTGGGTGAAGTTGGCAATCCAGAACGCATCGAAGAACCCTGGTATTGCGAACAGAGCGATCGCGAACACGACCGCGACGGCCGCTGGCTGGAAAAATTGATGCGACAGGACCCGCGCCACTGCCGGTGTCTTGACGGGCACGACTTCGGTTGCGGGCGAGGTGGCGGCGACGGTCACCGCATCTCCCTGCCGGCGAGCACCACGGTGCGCTTGCGGCTGATCCACACGATCGCCACGACCGAGATCACGAACGGCGTCGTCTTGCGGAAGTCGGCCAGGAACTGAACGTTGCCGGTGAACGGAGTGAGGACCGACTCGATCACACCGATCACGAGGCTGGCGACGAACGTGATGGGCAGAGAACGGAACTGACCGACGATGGCGCCACCGAGCGCGCCGATGACGAACCATGTCAGCGTGCCCTGATCGATGCTCTTGAACAGCGGAGGCAGGAGGAGGAATACGCAGCCGCAGATCACTCCCGACCCGAGCCAGGCAAGTGCTTCGACCCGACGAACGGGAACGCCGAGCAGTGCCGAGACATCGCGATCGTTGGCGATGGCACGCATTGCGGTACCGGTCGCGGTCTTCTTCAGGAACACGCTGACGACGACCACCACCAATATGGCGAACAACAACGCGACGATCTGCGTCGAGGTGACGACCGCACCGAACACCCTGTAGATCTTGCTCGGCAAGACAAGCCCTCGCGGCTTGGAGGTATCCCAGCGCTCCTTCATGATGCCGAGCAGGAACAGCGCGACGCCGACCATGCCCAATGACTTCACCAGCGGATCACGGCGAGCCAGCTTCGGCGCGATCCACATCCCGTACAACAGCGTGAGCGCGGCGCACACCACGACCAGCATTGGGTAGGCGAGTATTCGCATTCCGTGAGCAATGGGAATCGGCTTGCTGAGACTCCCGCCCATCAGCGACCAGGCGACGTGGGCACCCATGCAGCCGATCGCACCAAACGCCAGATTCACAACACCGGTGGTCCGGTACAGGACGACTAGTCCCGTACCGGTCACCGCATACATGGCCCCGAAGGCCAGGCCTTGAATGACATAAGGCCACAAATCACCAAGACCTGGCATATCGAGGTCGAATCCTTACGTGTGTTGTAGTCCGATTGGAACCGAGATCAGCCGACGTTGAGCCCTTGTTCCACCTCAGCCGCACGAACGGCGGTGAGGATCGGCTCGACTTCGGCGATCGGGAAGCAGTCCTTGTCGAGCACCATGGTGTCGGTGCCATCAGGAACAACGTTGTAGTCCCAGTTGTTCGGCACGTTGCCGTCCGGCAACCCACCGAAGTACCAAGCCTTGCACACGATGTGTGTGTTGAAGTTGTTGATGTTCTTGATCGCCTCGTTGACGGCCACCGGATCGTCGAGGTCCGCAGGATCCATGTCGAGCAGTGTCTGAACGATGATGCGGCCGATCATGAAGCCCATCTGCTGGAAGCTGCCCAACGGTGCATCCGGGTTGTACTCGGCCGACACCGTGCGGTACAGCTCCATCTCCGGGCGCGGGTCGTCGAGCAGGCTGAGCTCGGCGTTGACGTTGAGCTTGTTGGCCCATGCCGCACCAAGTGCAGCAGCAACGGAGTTGTCGTTCAACGGTGTCGACGAACCCCAGATGACCTCGTCGATCAGGCCGAGCTCTTCAGCTGCCTTGAGGATCTTGAGACCTTCCGGAGGTGTGTAGTTCAACACGATGGCTCCACCCTTGCCGGCCTTGGCGACGGCGTCGAGCACTGCCGCGTTGGCATCGGCGATTGGCGGCGGGATCTGGATGTCGATCCACTCGAGACCGTTCTCCTTGGCGTACAGACCGGCGAGCGAGTTGTTGTAGTCCGACGTCGCCGTCTCGTTGGTCATGGTGACCATCGTGCCGGTAGCGCCCTTCTCGACCACGATCTGGGCGGCACCCAATGCGCTGTAGCCGGGGCCCATGTTGGCGGCGGCGATGTTCGGCGAGCTGAAGCACTCGGCCGGCACACCAGCGACGATGACGTAGTAGCCCTGCTCGGTGTAGTAGTCCGCATTGACCGGGCAGTCGATGATGCTGAAGCCACCGACCATTGCAACGACCTTGTCGGTCTCGATCAGCTTGCGGGCCGCTGCTGCGGCGTCGGCGGCGACGAGGTTGTCGTTCTCCATCAGCATCTGCACCGGACGGCCGTTGATGCCACCGTTGGCGTTGACGCAGTCGAAGTACGCCTTCATCATGGCCGGGCCAGTGGTGAAGTCGATGCCGGGTACTGAAGTGGTGACGTTGCCGAGCTTGATCGGCTCGCCGGTTGCCTCTTCACCATTGCCGAGACCGCATTCTTCACCGGCTGTGGCGGGCTTGTCGCCGACGAGACCATCACCGGCAGGTGCATCGGTTGCCGCTGGTGCATCCGTTGCCGCTGGTGCATCCGTTGCCGCCGGAGCATCCGTTGCCGCCGGAGCATCGGTCGCGGCTGGTGCGTCGGTTGCTGCTGGTGCATCCGTTGCCGCGGATGTGCTGTCGGTGTTGTCGTCGTCGTCGCCGCAAGCTACGAGGAGCAATGCTCCTACGACCGCGGCTGCCATGAATCGGCGAGCCATGTATTCCCCCTTGTTGAAGTGAAGCCACGAAAAGGCTCACGTCGCCCCGTTGCGACGGCGGACACCTGCTGTGACGATGGGCACCATAGTGCATAACATTTTGACGAACAACTACCGGAGGCATCATGCGTTTCACCCATCGGAACACTGCCCTGGAGTGGACGCGTGACGGTTCGCCCCGCGCAACAACGGTGCTGTTGCTGCACGGCCTTTCGGGAATTTCGACGGGGTACGACGAGGTCGTCGAGGATCTCGGCGACGACGCCGACGTGTTCCGTCTCGACCTTCGCGGGCACGGCCGCTCGGATCATGTTCCCGACACATACACGGTGCCGTTCTATACGGCAGACGTGCTTGCGTTCATTGAGGAGGTGATTACCCGGCCCGTGGTTCTCATCGGGCATTCCCTCGGTGGTGTGATCACACACCACATCACAGCCACACGACCCGACGTCGTGCGAGCGGCGTTGTGCGAAGACCCGCCGCTGTACTTCTGCGATCAGGCGCTGTTCGAACAGAGCGTGTTCGCGACCATCTTTCCGAGCCTCGAAGCAAGCATGCGTTCGGCTCAGGCACGTGGCGAACCGCGCGAGCACTTCGTCTCGATAGTTGCCGACGCCGAGATGCCATGGGGCCGGGCCGGCGATCACGTCAGCGAACGCGCCGTGCAGAGCCGAGCCGACGCGTTGATGCTGGGTGACCCCGACGTGTGGCTGCCGGCGATCCACGGAGGCGCATTGAGCGGCTACGACCCCGACGCGCGTATCACCAGGCCGATGATCATCCTGCAGTCGGATCCGAAGATGGGACCGGCGCTGTTCCCCGACCACGCCGAGCGACAGCGCGCCAGCAACCCCCAGGTCGAGATCAGAATGATCGAGGGCGCGCCGCACGCGATTCACTCGTTCCTGAGTTCGCGCGGGCAATACGTCGATGCGGTGAGAGACATCATCCGGCAAGCGATGTGAGAAAGGCGAGTAGGGCGGCCGCGACCTGATCGGGAGCGTCCCATTCGACGAGGTGGCCGGCGCCGGCGATGACCTGCGCGCCACCCCACGCAGTCGCATTGGTGACCGGGTTGATCTCATCGAGGTCGCCCCACAGCGTGAGACGTGGCACGGAGATTCGGTGCAGTCGCTTGGCGGTGCCTCGATCGCCCAGCGGCCACAAGATGTTGGCCGAGGCAACGTCGCTGAGGTAACTGGCGACCGGTGCTTCCTCGGCGCCGAGGTGGGCGAACCGATGGGCGAACGCGTCGGGCACACCCTTGGCGAACAGGTGCGCCATTCGTTCCGCGGCCGGCGTGCCGTAGATGTTGAAGCCTGGGTTCGCCGCGTCGGCGATGCCGAATGGCGCGACCAATGCCAAGCCCGTGACGATCTCGGGTCGCAGCGCAGCCAGTTCGGCTGCGATCATGCCGCCTACCGATGCGCCCACCACCGGGCACGGACCTGCGCCAGTTGCGTCGATCGAGTCCCAGAACGTCGTGAGCCAATCGAGATACTCGTCGCGCGGTTCGAACCCGCTGACCCCATCGAAGCCTGGTACTGACGGAACGATGACCTCCCACCCCGCGTCCTGCACTGCGCGCATGGCAGGCGAGAGCTCCGGGTGGCCGGCGATGCCGAACAGGTAGACGAGTCGTCTAGCGGGCATTCTGCGGCCACCACGGATCGTCGTACTCCGAGAAGACCGTTCGCAGGCCGGGAGCCACCTTCTCGCCGAAGAGCTTGGTGTTGTACCGGGTCAGCTCGTCGCTCATGTTGCCGAACTGCAGCATGGCGCAGAGGTGACCGATGCGAAGTTCGCGGGCGGCTTCCTCCAGTTGCTCGCGGACGGTATCCGGACCGCCGATCACGACGTAGCCGTTCTCGACCATCTCGTCCCACGTGAGATCGTGCTTTGCCTGCTTGATGCGGGCCACCTGGCGCACCTGCGACTGGTAGCGAGCGCGAACCGATGCCTCGGTGACGTAGCCCGGTGCGTCGGTGAAGCCCGGGTAGACATGCAGCGATCGGTTGAAGAAGTATTCCGCCGGCTCGCGATACAGCTTGTACGCCTCGGCATCGGTGTCGGCCACACCGATGAACTGCGTGACTGCAAGGCGATGCGGATTGTCGTCGCGGCCGTGTGCCTCGACCCGCTGCCAGTACCCTGCGACGGTCTCGCGGACCATCTTGTACCCGTAGTACGTCAGTGCCCCGTACACGAAGTCGTTCGCCGCGCAGAAGTCCCAGGTCTCGATGGAGCCGCCGCCGGGGATCCACACCGGGGGATGCGGCTTCTGCCACGGACGTGGCACCGGGTTGACGTACCGCAACTGGTTGAACCGGCCGTTGTAGGCGAACGGCTCGGTGGCCTGCCACGCCTTCATGATCAGGTCGATGCCCTCGTAGTACCGAGGACGCAGCGTGCCGGGGTTGATGCTGTAGGAGTGCGTGGTGTCCATCGCCGTGCCAACTGGGAACCCGGCGATCAACCTGCCGCGCGAGAACAGGTCAAGCATGGCGAACTCTTCGGCCACACGGATCGGTGGGTTGTAGAGGGCGACCGAGTTGCCCAGCACGGTGATTGCTGCCTGCGACGTGCGGTTGGCCAGGATGGCTGCGATCAGGTTCGGGGACGGCATCAGCCCATAGCCGTTGTTGTGATGCTCGTTGACGCAGATCCCGTCGAAGCCACAGTCCTCGGCATAGACGAGTTGATCGATGTAGGTGTCGTAAGTCTGTGCCATGACGTCGCGCTCGAACAGCGCCGGGTCGATGTCGACCCACACGCTGCGATGCTTGGTGTTGAAGTCGTCAGGCAGATCCGGATATGGCATCAGGTGAAACCACATCATCTTCATGTGACGATTGTCTCAAGGGCGTCGAATGAAGTCCACGACCCGATGCGACACGGATCATGTCGTAGCCGGTCACAATCAGCGGTTGCTGCTACGGTCCAGCACCATGGATCTGCGCCGGCTGACCTACTTCGTGACGGTTGCCGAGGAGCAACATTTCGGTCGCGCTGCTGCGCGGTTGCACATGACCGCTCCCCCGCTGTCACAACGGATCCGCGAGCTCGAAGCCGAGCTTGGGGTGCAGCTCTTCGAGCGCTCGACGCGGCAGGTGCACCTCACACCGGCAGGGTCGCGGCTGCTGCACGAGGCCCGCTCCGCGCTCCGTGCCGTCGATCGCTTCACCGGCCTCGCCGCGACGTTGCGTCACGCCGCCGAGTCGACCGATCAGCCATTGACCTTGGGCTACTGCCACGGCAGCGAACACGCGGCCGCGGTCGCCGCCCGCCAGTTCCACGACGCTCACCCGCACATCGCGGTTCGCCCATCGGCGTACACCTCGCTTCGCATCTTCAAAGAGCTCCGCGAGGGTCGATTGTCGATCGGATTGGTGCACCCGCCGGTCCCCTATCCGGATCTGCTCACGTCGCAGCTGTTGGCGCGGGTTCCGTTCGATCACGTGGCCGTGCCACACACGAGTCCGCTGGCGGAGTATCCCGTCGTGTACGCGACCGACCTCGAAGCACAGCCGGTGCTGCTGGTCGAGCGCGAGGATGCACCGACGTATCACGACGCCACGCTGGCCTACTGCGCGGCGCTCGACGTGCGGCCCGCCTGGGTCGTGCATCCGGCCAGCCAGGTCGAGCGCATGCTCGACATGGTGGCAGTGGGGTCTGGGATCGGCTGGCTCAATGCCTGGCAGGCCACCCACGTCAGCCGCGACGGTGTGGTCATTCGGCCGTTGCAACCGGTGGAGCGGTTCGACGAGTTCCACCTGGTGTGGCGCGTCGACGACCATTCGAAGTCCGTGCAGCAGTTCGTCGAGATCGCGATGCAGGCGTGCCCCTCGTGAACGAGCCAGCCAACAGCGGGCGCCTCTCCGGCAAGGTGTGTGGCATCACCGGGGCGACGGGGATCGCCGAGGCCGCGGCAATTCGCTTCGCTGCGGAGGGCGCGCGACTGTTCGTGGTGGCGTTGCTCGAGCACGATTGCCTCGCGCTGGCCGACCGTCTGGGACCCGACGTCGAACTCGTCTGGGTCGCCGCGGATCTCACCGACGAAGCCGACGCAGAGCGCGCCTTTGCTCGATGCGCGCAAACCTACGACCACCTCGATGCCCTGCTGGCGTGCGCCGGAGGCAGCGGTCGACCGTTCGGCGACGGTCCGTTGCATTCCACGTCGCTGCAGGCGTGGAACACGACTGTCGCCCTCAACCTCAACACCGCGTTCCTCAGTTCACGAGAAGCCGTCAAGATCATGCTCGATCAGCCGTCGGGCGGGTCCGTCGTCTATGTCTCGTCCGTTGCGGCCACCAACCCCGTCGCCGGAGCGTTCAACACCCTGGCCTA
The DNA here is from genome assembly GCA_031412355.1 of Ilumatobacteraceae bacterium. Lineage (GTDB taxonomy): Bacteria > Actinomycetota > Acidimicrobiia > Acidimicrobiales > Ilumatobacteraceae > JAENVT01. The sequence goes on from JANOCR010000033.1 coordinate 13,416, forward strand.
CGCGGCGGCCAAGGGCGGGATCAACGCGTTGACGATCAACGGCGCCTGCCAATACGGGGCTGCGGGCATTCGCTTCAACGCCATCCTGCCGGCCTTGACGTTGACGCCGATGTCGAAACGCGCTGCAGCGGATCCCGACACGCTCGACATCGTCAAGGCGCGCATGCCCGTGTCCGGCGGCGGCCCCCTGTCGGCCGACGACCACGCCCAGGCAGCCCTGTTCCTGTGCAGCGACGAGTCGAAGCACATCACCGGCCAACTGATCCGCGTCGACGGCGGTTGGGGCGTCAACTAGCGGTCGAAACCCAGGTGTGAGCCCGATTTTCGCCCCAGCGCGACACCCGGCTCACACCGGCTTGCGCACAGGGCGGCTGTGAGCCCGATCTTTCGCCCAGCGCGGCACCGGACTCACGCCAGGCGGCGGCGAACTTCGGCGGATGCGGCGATCAGGCGCGTGGCAACGTCGGTCGCGGCGACCGGGTTCCCGGCGAGCCACAGCACGGCGATGGCGCCCTGGTCGCCGACGGGCACGGCGATCGAGGCCATACCGGCGATCACCTCGGCCTCGCTCCGCGCCCATCCGGTCCGCCTGGCCTCGGCAACCTCGTTGCGTTCTCCGGACATCGCCGGGCGCCCCGCCAACAAGGCGATGCCGGGTGCGCCGCGATCGATCGGATGTCGCGTTCCCGGCCGGTACGCGACGTGGGCATTCAGCGAAGTCGGTTCGACGCTGTCGATCGTGACGGCCTCGTCCCCATCGGCGACCACCAGGAATGCCGTCATCTGCAACTCCTCAGCGAGGTTGGCGAGCACGGGGGCGGCAGCGGCGCGCAACGAACGCCGCACCGACCTGCTGAGCACGGCCAGGAACGGCCCTGGCGAGTAGTCGCCGTCAGCGTCGCGCTCGACGAGACGGCGTCGCTCGAGCGTTCGCAGCAGCCGGTACACGATCGAGCGATGCAACCCAAGCGCCGCTGCCGTTGCATCGACGGACACGGCACGATCGGAACCGGCCACGAATTCGAGGCAGACCAGGCCTCGATCGAGGGTTTGTGACGGTGCTACGGTGTCGTTCGACATTCGAACCATTGTTTCTATTATAGAACAACCCAGGACAAGGGGTGACCATGGGAGCACGGACCGCTCAGCAGGTACTCGAGGGGCTGCGGACCCGGCCGCCGGCATTGTGGGTCGAGGGCGAGCTCGTCGCCGATCCAACGACCCATCCGCGCACGGCCAATGCCGCTCATTCGCTCGCTGCGCTGTACCAGTTGCAGCACCGGCCCGACCTGGTCGACACCATGACGTTCGCCTCGCCCACCACGGGCGACCGCGTCGGGATGAGCTTCATCGTTCCCCGCACCCGAGAAGACCTCGAACGTCGTTCGGCCATGCACAAGGTGTGGGCCGACGCATGTCTGGGCTTCATGGGCCGCATGCCCGACTACCTCAACGTCAACCTGATGGGCGCAGGCACTGCGGCTGACTACTTCGGGCAATGCCGGCCGGAGTTCGCCGACAATGCCCGCAACTACTTCGAGTACGTACGCGAGAACGATCTGGCACTGACACACGCATTGACGAACCCTCAGGTCGACAAACGCAAGCAGGCCTACGAGCTCAGCGATCCGTTCATCGCGCTCGGTGTAGTGCGCGAGACATCCGACGGCATCATCGTTCGCGGCGCACGCATGTTGGCGACGCTGCCGATCAGCGACGAGATCCTCATCTTCCCGTCCACGGTCGTGAAGGGTGGCGACGAGATGAAGCCCTATGCCCTTGCCTTCGGCATCCCCAACAACACGCCGGGCCTGTCGTTCCAGTGCCGCGAACCACTCGACCTCGGACGCAGCCACCGCGACCACCCGCTGGGCTCGCGCTTCGACGAGATGGACGCGATGGTCTACTTCGACGACGTGCTGGTGCCTTGGGAACGGGTGCTGTTGATGAACGACGTCGACCTGGCCAACCGGGCATACGCGGAGACCGGTGCGGTGCTGCACATGGCCCACCAGGTGGTCAACCTGAAGATCGCCAAGACCGAGGCCTTTCTCGGCGTGATCCAAGCCGCAATCGACATGGTCGGGTCAGGCGATGCCCCGCACGTGCAACACATGGTCGCCGAGGTGATCATGATCCTCGAGATCATGAAGGGCTTGAAGATCGCCAGCGAAGCGGGCGCAACACTGAACAAGTACGGCGTCATGACCCCAGCTCGCCCGCCGCTCGATGCCGCCCGCAACTGGTACCCCGGCGTGTACAAGCGTCTGGTCGAGATCATGCAGCTGGTGACCACCAGTGGCCTCATCACCATCCCCACCGAGGCCGATTTCGAAGGGCCGCGCGGCGACGACATCGCCAAGTACCTGCAGGGTGCGGCCAGCTCTGCGGAGGAGCGGGTTGCCCTGTTCCGCCTGGCGTGGGACATGTCGATCAGCGCGTTCGGCGGTCGTCAGTCGCACTACGAACTGTTCTTCTTCGGTGATCCGCCGCGCATGAAGCAGGCCCTGTACGGGGTGTACGACCGCAGCGACTACGTCGACAGGGTCAATTCGTTCGTGGCCGATACCGGCTGGCCACAGACCGTACTCAGCTGACCGGCTGGCGCTGCTGAGCTTGCGACAACGCCAGGCGATAACGCTCGACGTTGGCCATCTTGACGCCCTCGTAGCCACGGACCTGATCGATCAACCCGACCAACTCGACTGCCTCGGCGTGATCGTCGGCTAGCAGCGCCGATGCTTGGTCGACCAGTTCGATGTACTCCTTGACCATGGCGCGTTCGGTTCGTCGCACCTTGGCGCGACCGAACGGATCGAGCGCCGTGCCGCGGAGCCCCTTCATCGATCGAAGCATGGCCATGACCGGTGTGGACCAGGCGCCGAAGCGCAGCTTGCGGCCGAGCCCCATCGACCGCAGCATGGGCGGGTACAGGTTCCAGGTCATCGTGGCGTCGTCGCCGAACTGTGCCGCAACCCGCGCCCTGCCGGCCAGCAGCAATCGGGCGACTTCGTACTCGTCCTTGTAGGCCATCACGTGGTGCAGTTGCCGGGCTACCGTCGACGCAAACCTGCCGTCGCCACCAGCGGCGTGCTCGGCGCGGTGCGCCCGCACGACCACGTCGACGTACCGATCTGCGTAGCGCTTGTTCTGGTAGGCCACGAGGTCTGCCGCTCGTCGCTGTACCAGTTCGCGCAGCGTCGCGTCGTCGATTCCCTCGACGTCGTACGTCGGCAGGTCATAGGCCACGCTGGCCCCTGCAGCCTTGTCGACCTCAGCCGGATCGACCGTCCAGCGGCGACCCCAGCGGAAGGCGGCAAGGTTGGCCTCGACCGCCGTGCCGTTGAGCTCGATCGCCCGCTCGATCGCCTCGCCCGGCAAGGGTATGAACCCGGCCTGGTAGGCCACGCCCACCATGAAGACGTTGGCCGTGACCGCATTGCCCAGCAGCGCCGTGACGATCTGCGAAGCGTCGACGTAGAGGTTGCGGCTGGCATCGGTGCGGTTGCCTAGCTCAGTACGCAAGGGCCCCAGATCGAGGCCGTGCGAAGCAACCTTGCCGATCATCCTGCCCGTCGGAGCGATGCTGGTCGACACCACTGCGACGCTGGTGTCGGCGTGGAGACCGGCCAGGTTGGCCGGCGTCGACGAGGCCAACGCGTCGAGCGCCAGCAACACACCGATCTGGCCGGGCGTCGGATCGCCGATCGTCACCGTTGACACCACCGGCCCAGCTTTCTGCGACAGCCCGGTCTGGTCGGCGGTCTTGGCGTCGACCCCGGCGATCTGCGCAGCAGCAGCCAGCACTTGACTGACGGTGACCACGCCCGTGCCGCCGATGCCCGGCATGCGGATGGCGACGTCGGCCGGCACCACCAACTTCGGCTCCGGTAGCTGCCCGTCGGCCGACGCAGATCGCTTGGCCTTCTTGGCCTTGCCCGGCTTCACGGTGATGAACGCCGGGCAGTCGCCTTTCAGACAGCTAGCGTCGACGTTGCAGCTGGCCTGATCGACCACCGTCTTGCGACCGAACTCGGTCTCGGTCGAGTGCAACGACAAGCAGTTGGACTGCACGCCGCAATCGCCACAGGCCTCACACACTCGCTCGTCGATCATCACCCGGAACGTCGCCGGAGCGAGAATGCCTCGCTTGCGATCACGCCGCTTCTCGGCTGCACATTGCTGATCGTGGATGTGCACCGTGACGCCCTCGATGACGCGCAGCTTCTCTTGTGCATCGACGATCGAGTCGCGGTGCACGACATCGACGCCGGCGGGCAACTCGACACCGCGATACTTGGCGGGATCGTCGGTGGTGATGGTGATGTGCTTGACACCTTCGGCCATCAGCATGCGA
>JANOCR010000034.1:0-1834 GCA_031412355.1 Ilumatobacteraceae bacterium
GCCAGCGAGGCGTGCAACTGCTCGGCGCCTGACACCGGCAACATGGAGGTGCTGACCATGTTCGGCACCCACGAGCAAAAGGACATGTGGTTGCGGCCGTTGCTCGAAGGCACCATCCGCTCGGCGTTTGCAATGACCGAACCCGACGTCGCCTCCAGCGATGCCACCAACATCGCCCTCAGCATCGAGCGTGACGGCGACGAGTACGTACTGAACGGCCGCAAGTGGTGGATCACGGGTGCCATGCACCCGAACTGCAAGATCTTCATCGTCATGGGCAAGACCGATACCTCGGCCCCGCCACATCGCCAGCAGAGCCAGGTGCTGGTACCTATGGGAACACCCGGTCTCACGCTCGTGCGCGCCCTGCCCGTGTTCGGCTACACCGATCCCGAAGGCCATGCCGAGTTGCTGTTCGAGAACTGTCGCGTGCCGGTCAGCAACATCATCGCCAACGACGGCGACGGTTTTGCCATCAGCCAGGCGCGACTCGGCCCCGGCCGCATCCATCACTGCATGCGATCGATCGGCGCCGCCGAACGGGCACTCGAGTTGTTGTGCCAGCGGGCGCTGACACGCACGACGTTCGGCAAGCGTTTGGCCGAGCGCAGCAACATCATGGACTGGATCGCCGAGTCGCGGATCGACCTGGAGATGGTGCGACTGCTGACATTGAAGACGGCGTGGATGATGGACAACGTCGGCAACAAGGCCGCTGCGGTCGAGATCAGCGCGATCAAGGTCGCTGCGCCGAATGTCGCTCTGCGAATAATCGATCGGGCCATGCAGGTTCACGGTGCCGGTGGCCTCAGCGACGATTGGCCGCTGGCGCAGATGTACGCGCATCAGCGCACACTTCGCCTGGCCGACGGGCCCGACGAAGTGCACAAGATGACGATCGCTCGCCGCGAACTGCGTCGCCACGACCCCGACTTCCGGATGTGAGGCCTCGCGACATGCAGGGCTCAGCGCGGCCGCGGTTCCACCTGGCAATGCCGGTCGACGATCTCGACGCGGCGCGACGGTTCTACGGTGGCACCCTCGGCTGCGATCAGGGCCGCAGCGCCGACACGTGGATCGACTGGGATTTTCGTGGCCATCAGATAGTCACCCACCTGGCGCCGGCCCGGGCGGATCGCATCCACAACCCGGTCGATGGCCACGACGTGCCCGTACCGCACTTCGGACTCATCTTGGAGGTCGAGGAGTTTCATCAACTGACCCAGCGTCTCCGCGCGGCCGGCACGGCGTTCGTTATCGAGCCGTACGTGCGATTCGCCGGTGAGGCCGGCGAGCAGTGGACGATGTTCTTCTATGACCCTGCCGGCAACGCCTTGGAGTTCAAAGCGTTCGCCGATGAAGCGCAGATCTTCGCTGTCTGAACTGCTGACTCAATTGCTGTAGATGCGTGCTGGCGGAACGAACACCGCGACGCGACCCTGCTCGAGCATCGTGCGGTCGTAGGCCTCCCAATCGTCGTGCTGTCCGCCCGCTGCTGTGAACACTTCGCGAAGCAGGAGCCGGTACCGCTCGGCATCGATCTGCGGATGCGGGTTGTCGGGGCCTATCAAGTTGGCCTCGCCCTCGATCGTCGCCCACGACCAGCCGGATCGGAAAGTGACGGCCACATGGGGCCTGGCCCTGATGTTGCGCAGCTTGGCAGTGCCGTAAGTGACGAATGCCAGTGCGGGCTCGCCGGTGACCGGGTGGTCGAGAACTCCCGCATTGACCAGCGACGACTGAATCGTCAGGTCGGCGCGCAGAGTGGCGACGACCGCGAGGAACTGCTCGCGTCGGGCCAGTTCGACGACTTCATCCAACGTCACGAGCGATC
>JANOCR010000035.1:0-2744 GCA_031412355.1 Ilumatobacteraceae bacterium
CCGTCATCGCGCTGTCTGCGCTGATGATGCCCCGGTTCGCCCGACTCACCACCACCGTCGAACGCCTCTAACCCTCACAGCATCGTTCAAGTTCTGACCGACTGGCCGCCCGTCGCCTCGTCGACAGGGACGGCCAGTCGGTCAAGCCGCGCCTCACGCTCGTAGCATCTCCCGGCGATCGAGGAGGGGCCATGCCAGAGACAATTGCAGCAAGATTCGAGGTCGTCGACGACCGGTTTGCAGGTTGTCGGGGCGACTCCCGATTCGAGCGTCTGTACGGAGATTGCCGTTGGGCGGAGGGTCCCGTCTACGTGCCGGCCGGTCGGTACGTCGTGTGGAGCGACATCCCCAACGATCGAATGCTGAGATGGGACGAGATGACCGGGAACGTCGGACCGTTCCGACAGCCGGCCGGCTATTCGAACGGCAACACGCTGGACTTGCAGGGTCGGCTCGTCACGTGCGAGCACGGCAACCGCCGTGTCAGCCGAACCGGGCACGACGGCTCGATCAGCCTCGTCGCCGACCGCTTCGACGGCAAGGCGCTGAACAGCCCCAACGATCTGGTCGTGCGATCAGACGGATCCATCTGGTTCACAGATCCGGCGTACGGCATCGACAGCGACTACGAGGGTCACCGCGCGACCAGCGAGATCGGCCGCTGCAACGTCTACCGCCACGATCCGGTGACGGGAGCTGTCTCACTGGTCGCCGACGACTTCGACCGCCCAAACGGTCTGGCGTTCTCGCTCGACGAGTCCCACCTGTACATCGCCGACACGGCGCGCAACCACATCCGCGTCTTCCCCGTCGAGGGAGGGGATTCGCTCGGCGCGGGCCGAGTGTTCGCCGAGTGCAGTGCAGGCCATTTCGATGGCATCCGTCTCGACGATGCCGGACGCGTGTGGGCCGCCGTTGGCGACGGGGTGCACTGCTTCGACCCCGATGGCACGCTTATCGGCAAGCTCCACTTGCCTGAGCCGGCCGCGAATCTCACCTTCGGTGGTCCGCAGCGAAACCGCCTCTTCGTCACCGCCACGACGTCGCTGTACTCGATCCGCTTCAACGTCAGGGGTGCGCCACCCGCGGCACCGCTGTGACGCCAGGGTCAGTTGCCCAGAACGCGCGAGAGCAATGTGCGACGGTTGTTCGCCGCGGTCTTGGCGAAGATTGACTTCAGGTGATCCTGCACGGTGTGCACCGAGATCCCGGCGAGGCCGGCGAGTTCCCGAGTGTCGGTCCCTGTTGCGAGGTGATCGAGGATCTCTCGCTCGCGTGCACTGAGCCCGAACGCCAGACCGAACATCAGCATGCGATCGTTCGGCGACGATGCCTCGATGGTGATGGCTATGTCAGCTGACGTCGAAGAGTCCCGTTTTTCTATCCTGGCGGCACTCACTGTGACCCACAGCCCGCCGGCCAGGTGCATCCGGGCGCACGGATCGTGTTGGTCCACTTCGGCCTCGACGGCCAGGAGTTGAGCACCAACGTTGTACGCCGTGGCTGGAATTGGAGTGCCGTCTTGCGCTGGCGGTAGAAGAACACGCAGAACGTTTTCCGTCTCGGGAGTCTGGGCGACTACGTCGAGCGTCGCCGACAGCAGCAGCACCAAGGGCCCCGGCCGAGTAGCGGTGACCGAGCGCTGCGCCAGGAACGTGTTGGCCTGGCACCGACGCAACGCAGTGGCGACCGTCTTGTTGATCGTGACGAGGAACGACATCTCGTCGTCGTCGAACGCGGCGCCGTCACCACAGCGCCATAGGTCGAGGAAGCCCCAGCCACCGAACTTGTCGTTGAATACCGAGGATGCAACGTCGCCGACGTCGTAATTCGCCAGCAGCTCACGCCACAACAGGCTGTGGGAGAGATCGCCCGCAGTGGCTCGCCTCAGCGAAGCCACAGCCGAGGTGCCCAGCGCTGTCCATCTGTTCACGGGTGTCAGGTACTTCAGACGAATCAGTCGAGGCAGGTCCGCCAAGTTGGGCGCATCGGCCAACGGCGAGCAGCCAACCAGCGTCTGTGGATCGGTGAGCACCCACGCGTAGAAATCGAACCCGACGACCGGCCGGATCTCGTCGAGCACGGCCAAACGCAGGGCCCTGCTGTCCTGCAGCTCGCTGCACACCTGAGCCACGCGGCGCGTTGCGCGCACGAAGGCAGCCCTGCTCGCCACGACACGCACTGTACGCAACACGGCCCCCAGGAACACGGCCCCCAACAACTTGGGATGGCCAGGTTGGGCAGTCGGCCGTACTGTCGACACCCATGACAACGCTTCACATCGAGCACCCCATCACCGACTTTGCGGTGTGGAAGACAGCGTTCGACCGCTTCGCCGAGTTCCGCCGGCAATCAGGCGTTCGTTCTCAGAAGGTCCAGCGACCGATCGACGACCCGAAGTTCGTCAGCATCGATCTCGACTTCGGCACCGCCGATGAAGCGCAACGGTTTCTCGACTTTCTACAAACGACCGTGTGGGCTCAGCACGAGAATTCACCGGGCCTCGATGGCACGCCGCTGACCAGGATCCTGGAGACGGAGTTCGACGAAGCAGGATGAGTCAGGGCGAGGTGAACGGAGGTGGGCCGAGGATCTCGATGCCACCATTGCTCCGTGCCGACGCCTGGACGCGAGCCATGTCGACCTGTGCGGGTGCTGAATCGCCGTCGGCAAGCGGTTCGCTGGCATCCCAATAGAACGCCTGGCAGCAGCCCGGCGTGTGGAGGCACAACACTCGAACTCCG
>JANOCR010000036.1:0-14603 GCA_031412355.1 Ilumatobacteraceae bacterium
AGGCGATCCTGGCGGGACGGGTGATCGATGCCACCGGCGATGCCGACGTTGCCCATCGTGCGGGCGCACCGACGTTCCACACGCCGAAGGAGAAGATGATGGCGGCGTCGGTCATGTTCCATCTGGCAGGAGTCGACAAGAAGGCATTCATCGCCGGAATCAAGGCCGACCCGCAGACCTACAAGGATTGGGCCGGCGGCGGCGAGTGGAACATCGAGACGGGCGGCAAGGAGGACGACATGTTCTCGCCCTTCCTGAAACGCCCGTTCGAGCAGGCGATCAAGGATGGGTTGCTGCCTCCGACACTCTCCACGTTGGCCGGGACGTGGGGCGCCATTCACGACACGGGTGAACTGACCTACATGAACCTGGTGCACATGGACGGCATCGACGGCACCGACCCCGACGATCTGACCCGTGGCGAGATCGAAGGTCGCCGCCAGGCCATGCACGCCATCGAGGCGCTGAGGCGCTACACGCCAGGCTGCGATGGCGCGCGCTTGCGCAACTTCGGGATGACGTTGGGCATCCGCGATACCCGCAAGATCGACGCCGCGTACAACATGACCGAGCGTGATGTGCGCGAGCAGGGCCGGTTCGACGACTCCATCGGGATCTATCCCGAATTCATCGACGGCTACGGCATCTTGATCCTGCCGACGACGGGCCGCTACTACCAGCTGCCATTTAGGAATCTGCTGCCGAAACGTGTTCGCAACCTGTTGGTCGCGGGCCGCTCGTCAGGCGGCGACCGCATCTCGCACGCGTCGACGCGTAACATGTCGTGTTGTGCCGTTTTGGGGCAAGGCGCCGGAATCGCTGCCGCCCTATCCGTTCATGCACACACCGATCTCGAGGATCTCGACATCGATGCAATTCACAAGGAACTCGATCGTCAGGGTGTGCGTTACGAATAGCCCGGGGTGGAAGCCATGAGCGCTGAGCACGGTCATGATCACGGCGCCGCGGCCCTCCGTGCGGGTGCGCGGCACATCAAGCCGTTGGTTATCTCGTTCGCATTGATCGTGGCGTTCCTGGTGGTGCAGGTCGTCGTCGGTGTCGTCACCGATTCGCTCGCTCTGCTGTCGGACGCCGGCCACATGGCCACCGACGCACTCGGGCTCGGAATGGCTTTGGCGGCGATTCAGGCGGCCTCGAGCGCTCGCATGCATCCGCAGCGCACGTTTGGTTTGTACCGCCTCGAGATCCTGGCGGCCCTGCTGAACGCGCTGCTGCTCTTCGCCGTGGCCGGCTACGTGCTGTTCCAGGCCATCGGTCGATTGTCGGATGCGCCCGAGGTTGCCTCGACACCGGTGTTGGTGGTCGGCGTGATCGGTCTGGTCGTCAACGTGATTGCGTTCCTCCTGTTGCGTGCCGGTGCCAAGGAAAGCCTCAACATGCAGGGTGCGTACCTCGAGGTGCTGTCCGACACGTTGGGAAGCGTCGGTGTGATCGTTGCGGCCGTGGTGTGGGGTATCACCGACTGGACGTGGGTCGATCCCGTGATCGGCGCTGTCATCGGCGTCTTCATCCTGCCTCGGGCGTGGCGGCTGGGTCGTGAGGCCCTGCTGGTGCTCGTGCAGGCTGCACCGTCACGACTCGACATTCCCGCGTTGCAGCGCGAGCTCGGCACGATCGCCGGTGTCGTCGATGTGCACGACATCCACGTGTGGACGCTCACATCCGAGATGGAGGTCGCAACGGCGCACCTGATGGTGTCTACCGGCACCGACTCGCATGCCGTGCTCGACCAGGCCCGGCACCTGCTTGCGAATCGGCACGGCATCACCCACGCCACGCTGCAGGTCGAGCCGGAAGACCATCATGGCTGCGAGGAGGTGACCTGGTAACCGCGGCAACATGTCGAATCGCTCGTTTAGTCAGCAAGTGACTATTGTTACCAACATTCACCGTTCGACTCGACCTCTCATCTCCGCAATGACGGTGTTGGGGCTCATTGGTGTCGCATGCGGCGATGATTCAAGCTCGGGAACGTCAGGCGAGGTGGTGGTCTTCGCAGCGTCATCGTTGACGGAAGCTTTCACCGAGATCGGTGAGGCATTCACCGCCGGGAACCCGGATGCGCAGGTGGTGTTCACGTTCGCGGGCTCGGGCGATCTGGTGACCCAGATCACCGAAGGCGCCCCCGCCGACGTCTTCGCTGCAGCCGATGACACGAACATGACGAAGCTGGTGGATGCAGGCGAGACCGCTGGCGAAACGGTGTCGATCGCCAAGAACACGATGGAGATCATCGTCGAGGAAGGCAATCCGAAAGCGATAGGCGGCGTCGCCGATCTGGCCAGGCCGGATCTGATCGTGGTGCTGTGCGACCAGTCGGTGCCCTGCGGCAAGAGTGCCGCCACCGTGCTGTCGAATGCTGGTGTCACGCTGACGCCCGCGAGTCTGGAGGACAAGGTCAAAGGCGTTGTCACGAAGGTCTCGGCGGGCGAGGCCGACGCCGGCATCGTGTACGTCACCGACGTGAATGCAGCGGGCGTCATTGCCGAGGGAGTCGAGATCCCGGCCGACATCAACGTGATCAACAACTACCCGATCGTGGTGACGAAGGGGTCGACCAAACCAGATGCGGCACAGGACTTCATCGACTACGTCGTCAGCGAGGCGGGCCTGGCGATCATCGCCAGTTACGGGTTCCTTGCCCCGTGAGTTCGATACTCTCGACTCGACCGGAGCCACGTGGCACGAGCAGGAGGATTGACCAATGCCTGAGATCGATCGCACCGACGCCGACTGGCGTGATGCACTGACACCCGAGCAGTACGAGGTGCTACGCCGAGCAGGTACCGAGCGGGCGTGGAGCGGCAAGTATGTCGACGAACACACGGATGGCACGTATCACTGCGCGGCGTGCGGAGCCCAGCTGTTCGACTCGACGGCCAAGTACGAGTCCGGCAGCGGTTGGCCGAGCTTCTACCAAACGAAGGCTGCCGATGCGGTCGAGCTCATCGAGGATGCCAGTCATGGAATGGTTCGAACCGAGGTTCGTTGCCGTCGCTGTGGCTCCCACCTCGGACATCTGTTCCCGGACGGGCCGGCTCCGACCGGACAGCGATACTGCATGAACAGTGTTGCCCTTGATCTGGTCACGGACTCGACCGATACCTGACAGTGCCCCGCCCGACACAACCGCAGCTTCTCCTCGGTGAATGGGCCTGCCTGGGCATTCTCTATCCCGCACCCAGCCACGGCTTCGCCATCGCCGCGCGATTGAAGCCTGGCGGCGATGTCGGCAGGGTGTGGTCGCTGTCCAGGGCCTTGACATACCGATCGTTGGAACAGCTCGCCGACCGCGGCTACGTCCACGGTGTCGGCCAGGAACCGGGCATCGCAGGTGGCAACCGCACGATTCTTGCGGCAACGCGCGCGGGTCGAGCCCAGCTTCGCAAGTGGCTGGACACACCCGTCGTTCACTTCCGCGACCTTCGCAGCGAACTGCTGATGAAACTCGTGATCGCCGATCTCTGCGGCATCGCGATCGGCGACATGCTTGATCGACAGCAGGTGCACGTCCAGGCGATGGCCGCCGCGATTGCCGCCCAGGTCGACGACGATGGAGCGGTCGACGTCGTCGATGTCTGGCGCCAGGAAGCCTCTCAGGCGGCGCTGCGCTTTATGCACCGACTACCTCGCAACTGACGTTCTGCCCCGCACCATCAGGCCGTTCGGCACTGGTCCCTGACGGGGCGTTACCCGATGATGGGGTGACATCGAGTTTGGGGAGTTTGCCATGAAGGCTGCAGTCGTTCGTGAGTTCGGGCACCCGCTGGTCGTCGAGGACGTACCGACGCCGACGCCGGGACCTGGCCAGGTTCTGGTCAAGATCGAAACGTCGGGGCTGTGCCACACCGACATTCACGCAGCACATGGCGACTGGCCGGTCAAGCCTGCGCCGCCGTTCATTCCGGGCCACGAAGGCGTCGGACTGGTCGAGCGCGTCGGCGACGGAGTCACCCGGCTACACGAAGGCGACCGAGTCGCCATTCCGTGGCTGGGATGGGCGTGTGGTGCGTGTGAGGCTTGTGCCTCGGGATGGGAGACACTGTGTCCGAACGCGCACTACACGGGCTACACGGTCAACGGTGGATTCGCCGAGTATGTGGTTGCCGATGCTGCGTTCGCCGGGTTGGTGCCCCTGGCGATCGATCCCCTCGACGCGGCGCCGTTGACCTGCGCGGGCGTCACGACGTACAAGGCCGTCAAGGTGTCGGGTGCGCGGCCGTCGGATCTGGTGGCCGTGTTCGGCATCGGGGGTCTCGGTCACCTGGCGGTCCAGTACGCACGCATTGCCGGGGCGACCGTCGCCGCTGTCGATGTGCTCGACAGCAAGCTCGACGTGGCGAAGAACGTCGGCGCGACCTACATGGTCAATGCCGCGAGCCAGGATCCAGCAGAGGCGATACAGGCATTGGGCGGCGCAGACGCGGCGATCGTTCTGGCGGCGAATCCCAAAGCGTGCGAACAGGCCTTTGCCAGTTTGCGCCGCAACGGCACGCTGGTGCTGGTGGGTCTGCCGGCAGACAACTTCATGCAGTTGCCGATTTTCGAAACCGTGGTGAAGGGCATCAAAGTCGTCGGTTCATTCGTCGGAACTCGCGTCGATCTCACCGAGACTTTCGAGCTCCACGCCGACGGCTACACCAAGATCGTTCGTGAATCGAGTCGTCTCGACGACGTCAACGAAGCAATGGCAAGGGTCCTCTGCGGGGGAGTCGACGCCAGGATCGTGTTCGACTTTCGATGACCCTGGATCAGCCGATGTCCCAACGGTGCGACGTAGCAACCAGCTTCGATATCTGATCCGCTGACATCGGCCGGGCCAGGTAGAACCCCTGAGCTCGCGGCACGCCGAGCTTCTTGAGCCCCGACAGTTGCTCGCGGGTCTCGACGCCTTCGGCAGTCACCTCCAGATCGAGAGCAGCCGCCATCGCAACGATGGCAGCTACCAAAGCGGTGTCGTGCGGATCGGTTCCCAGTCCATCGACGAAGACCCGATCGACCTTGACACCGTCGACTGGGAACAGCTTCAGGTAGCTGAGCGACGAGTAGCCCGTGCCGAAGTCGTCGATCGACAGGTCGACGCCAATCGATTTGAGACCGGCGAGCGTTCGTTCGAAGTAGTCGACGTCTTCCATGAACACGCTCTCGGTCAACTCCAGGCACAGATCGCTGGGTTGCACGCCGGTTCGCTCGAGTACGCCAGCGATCAACCCGGCGATGTCGGGGGCCAGCATCTGTCGAACCGACAGGTTGACGGCGATCGACAGATCGTCGCGCAGGTCCGACGCCGTGGCGACCTGCTTCCACTTCACGAGGTCGTGGCACGCCTGTTCCAGAACTCGCGCGCCGATGGGGATGATGATGCCCGTCTCTTCGGCCAGAGAGATGAAGTCGGCGGGGGTGACCATTCCGTGCTCCGGGTGGTTCCAGCGCACCAAGGCTTCGGCACTGACCATCGCACCGGTTTGGAGATCGACGACGGGTTGGTACTGAACGACGAACTCGCCACGATCGAGCGCGCCGTGCAGCGCGGATGCGGTCGCCAAGCGCCGGTTCGCCTTGAACCGCAAGGCTTCGTCGAACATCTCGATTCGACCCCTGCCGCGTTCCTTGGCAAGGTACATAGCAGCGTCTGAGTCGCGAAGTAGGCTTTCGGGCGTTGCGGTTCTGTCGCCGACGGCGATGCCGAGACTTGCGGTGATGTGCAGCTCCTGACCACCGATATGCCAGGGGTGGCTGAGTGCCTGCAGCACGCGCTCGGCGACGGACTCGGCCTCGTCGCGGTCACGTCGTCGCAGACGATCACGAACTCGTCGCCGCCGAACCGCGCCACGGTGTCACCGGGGCGGATTGCCCCGCCGATCCGCCCGGCGGCATGTCTCAGCAGTTCGTCACCGGCACTGTGACCTAGCGAATCGTTGACCACTTTGAATTGGTCGACGTCGAGGAACATCACTGCGAGCTGCGAGGTGCGTCGTTGGGCCCGGGCGAGGCCCTGCACCAGTCTGTCCGTAAGCAACGCCCGGTTCGGCAAACCCGTCAACGAGTCGTGCAGCGCTTGGTGCGCCAACTCGTGCTCCATCAGCTTTCTGCCGGTGATGTCCTGCAGCTGCACGAAGAAGTATTCGGGCTCGCCGCCAGCGTCGCGTACGAGCGTGACGTGTGTCAGCGCCCACACGATCGAGCCGTCGGGGCGCATGTATCGCCGCTCGTCCTCGTAGGTGTCGTGCCCGGCCGCCAAGCGACCGAGGACGGCTTTCCCGAGGGGCACCTCGTCGGGATGCGTGAATTCCGCCCAGCGTTGGCCGATCAGCGCTTCCTTGGGACGCTCGAAGAACAAGCACGCTGCTGGGTTCACGCGAATCGGAAGGCCGTCGAGGTCCGAGATCGCGGCGCCGATCGCCGACTGCTCGAATCCGATCTCGAATCGGAGCTCGGCGGCGCGCCGCACCCGATCGGCCTCGACCCGCTCGGTGGTGTCGGTCATCGTTCCAGCAATCCTGACCACCGACCTGTCGTCGGAGGTCTCCGGAACGGCGCAAGCATGCACCGAGCGCACTTGTGAATCAGCCCGGACGATGCGGAACTCGACATCGATGGGAAGCGCGCGTTGCGCGGCATCCCTCCATACCCCCGCGACCAACTCGGCGTCGTCCGGATGAACCATGGAAGCGAAAAGCTCGCGCGTTGGAGGGATGTTGGAGTCGAGTCCCATGATTCGGCAGTACTCCTCCGACCACTGCAACTCGCCAGTGACGACATCGAACTCGAAGCTCCCGAGTTGCGCTGTTCGCTGAGCCTCGGCCAGCCGTCTCCGGCTGCCTTCGAGGGCGCGCTGGGCATTCACGCGTTCGGTGATGTCCCGCGCGATCACCGAGAGCCCCACCACGGTCCCGGTCTCGTCTCGCGACGAAGACACCGTGATCAGGACGTCGACCATGCTTCCGTCTTTGCGAGCTCTTACGGTTTCGAGGCGCTCGGGAGTGCCTCCCTTGCGCAGACGCTCGCGCATGCCGGCCTGCTCGTTCGCCCGCCCGGCGGGGGCGATCACCGCGATCGGCTGACCGAGGATCTCGGCCGCCGTATACCCGAACAGTTGCACTGCGGCCGGGTTCCAGCTGGTGACCAATCCGTCGTTCGTCGTCCCGAAGATGGCATCGCCGGAGCCCTCGACAATTCCCGCCAGTCGTCGCCCTATTGCTTCGGCTGACTTGCGTTCCGTGACGTCGATCGACGAGCCGATCACCGCAACGAGTTCACCGTTCGCTCCGAGAACCGGAGTGTTGGTGACGAACACCGAGATGCGCCTGCCATCGGGCAGTGTCACCTCGTAGTCGCCGGTCCACTTGCCGTTGCGTTTCATGATCTCGCGCATCGTCGCCACACAGTCGGAGGCCTCGTCGCGGACAATCAGTTCGACCGACGAGCGGCCGATGGCCTCTGCGGCCGTCCAGCCGTACATCTCCTCGGCGGCCCTGTTCCAGTAGATCACGATCCGCTCGGTGTCCACGGCGACGATCGCCTGGCCGGCGGCGGCAAGCAGTTCGGCCTGGAAGCGCATGGCTGCCTCGTCCTTGATGCGCGCCGTGATATCAACCACCACGAGGCCGATCCCGATGACCTCTTCATCCAGTGAGATGGGGTATCGGCTGATGAGGTAGCGATGACGATCGGCCGGGTCGGCGGTGGGGGGACCGTCGATCTCGACGTCGAGAAGAGCGAGGCCGTCGTCGAGCACATGGCGATACGACGCTTCCAGTTCCGGCCACATCGCTGGCGCCAGTTCAGCAACCGTTTTTCCAATCATGGCGGCGACGGTCGAGTCGTTGGCCGCGGCCAGTGTGTCGTTCATGTGCACGACTCGGAAGTGGCGATCCACGAAGCCGAAGCCGACGGGTGCCTTGGACTGCAACATCTCGAGCAGGCGCAACGTCTCGCTCGACTGGCGTTCGGCGGTGCGCAGATCGGCCTCGATGTGCTTGGCGTCGTCGATGTCGGTGGCCGTGCCGATCCACCTGAGCAACTTGCCCATTGCGTTGCGGACTGGAACACAGTGGAGTGCATGCCATCGGTAGGTCCCGTCAAAGCGGCGGATCCGAAGGTTCTCGTCGTAGGGCGACTGGGTGTGCATCGCCAGTTCCCAATTGGTCCGGGCGTGGTCGCTTTGATCGGGATGCACCAGCG
The DNA here is from genome assembly GCA_031412355.1 of Ilumatobacteraceae bacterium. Lineage (GTDB taxonomy): Bacteria > Actinomycetota > Acidimicrobiia > Acidimicrobiales > Ilumatobacteraceae > JAENVT01. The sequence continues at coordinate 8,206 of JANOCR010000036.1, forward strand.
GCAGCCAGTCCCACCCGTTCGGTGACTTGACTCGCGAACCGGCGAAGGCCGTCGCCTGCCGGTTGAAGTACTGCATCGAGCCGTCAGCGGCAGCAGTCCACACGATGTGTGGGATCGTCTCGGCGATGAACCGAAAATCGACGTCGGAATCTGTCACCGAAGCCGAAGCGATCGTTGTCATGGTCTCCGAGCCGCGTCCACCTTGCCGCTGGGTGCGCAACCCGGGTCTGGAGCAACGTGATGTTCAGGCTGGCCGACCCAGCCCTAATGATCCGCACGGCGGCGGTGTGCGCCGTACCGAAAGACATGCTACACCCCAGGTAGCGCTAAGTGGCGGGGGTTCAGGCGGCGAAGATGCTGCGACCGATGGCCGCGTGGCAGCCCACAGTGGCGTCGACCACCCGTGATCCCCGCGAATCGGCTGCTTGGGATCATCGGCGAGACTAGAGGCCGTCGGATGTCGGCTCGACCGCTTGCCGATGGGCGCACCAGCTACAAGCCCTTTCGACCGGGTGATGGTTGTCGAAGCGACCACGCCTTGCCAGTATTGCCACGTGCTGCGCAAGACGCCTCTCGATCGGGACTACCGATGGTCCTACATTGCGGCGGGACTTGCAGCGTGCGCGGTGCTCGCCGCAGTCGATCTCACATCCGACAGGGTGGTCCTGATCCCGCTTCTCGTGCTCGCCCCGCTCGTCGCGTCCGGAGGAACGCGCAAGGGAACGCTCGCCGTGGCGATCGTGGCCACGGTCGTCGCAGTAGCTCTGGGCTGGGGCGATGACATTGCTGGCGAGCTGCGTCACGCGGTGGCGGTTGTCACGACGATAGCCGGCGGCGGGTTTGCCGTGTGGGTGGCGATGACCCGCGAGGAGCGAGATCACCTCCTGGCGGAGTCTGTTCCGGTCATGCGCCGCGCCGATCGACTGAAGGCAGCGCTGGCCACCGGGCGCATGGGGGAGTGGTCATGGGACAGGCGAACAGATTTGGTGACATGGGATGCGCATGTTGCGATGTTGTTCGGTCTCGACCCTGACCAATTTGGTGGAACGTACGAGGAATGGATCGTGCACGTCGACGAACGCGATCGACCAATGGTGCAAGATGCGGTAGCCGCTGGCGTCGCGCAACGGCAACCGTTCCGGTTCGACCACCGCAGCACGTGGTCAGATGGATCAGTTCATTGGATCGAGGGCATCGGCGATGTCATCGTCGATCAGACCAACGGCGAGGTCATCGGCGCGTTCGGGTTGGCGATCGACATCGACGAACGTCACCGGGAGATCGAGGAACGCAACCGCTTGTTGGACATCGAGCGCCGCCAGCGCGAGCGTGTGGAATACCTCGCAAAGGTCAACGACGTGCTGGCGTTCTCCGTCGACGTCAACGAGATCGTTCAACGCGTCACTCAATCGGTCATCCCAGAACTTGCCGAGTGGTGCTCCATCGTTGTATCGATCGACCGGCGGCGTGATCGGCCATCGATCACCGTCGCCCATCGTGATCCCGACAAGGTCAAGTGGGCGCAGCAGATTCAACGCGACTATCCGTACGACCCCGATGCGAAGTGGGGCGCGGCCAGCGTCATCCGCTCGGGGCGCCCCGAAATCATCGCCAGCATCGATCCCGTGGTGTTCTCACTTCCCGGAGGCGAGGTCTTGCGCGAGGTGGGCCTGCAGTCGGTTGTCACGGTGCCCTTGGTCGGGGTCCTTGGAACACTCGGAGCGATGCAACTGATTCGCTGCGAGGGTCAGCCGCCGTTCGACGCATCCGAGATCGAACTGATCGAAGAGCTCGCCGGGCGTCTCGGTGCTGCGGTGAACAGCGCGATCCTCTTCGATCGGCAAACGCGCAGCCGCGCTGCGCTCGACACCTTGCAGCAGGTCAGTGGGCGCATCGCCTCGGTCGCCACCAGCAGCAAGATCATCCATGCCGTTCTCGCATACGGCTCGGCAGGCATCCGGGCCGACGGCGGGGCGCTCTTCCTGGCCGATGACGACGGTGACCTGATCGTGAAGGAGAGCACGGCGGCGACCGACTCGGCTACATCTAAAGCGCAGTTGGCCATCGCAGCCGAGGCTGTCGAGAAGGGTTCGGTCGTCGTGACCGACTTTGGGGGTGCGGGCGTGCTCGGCGCAGCTCTCGGTGTCCCGCTGCGGATCATGAACCGCGTGATCGGGGCTCTCGTGTTCACGTTCGTCGACGATCGCGACTTCGCGTCCGAGGAGCTGTCAATGTTGGTGACACTGGGCTCGCGTTGCGCGGGTGCCCTGGAACGGGCGTCGCTGTACGAACGCGACCGCGACATCGCCCTCACGTTCCAACATCGTCTCATGCCGGCATTGCCCAGCATCCCGAAGTGGATCGACGTCGGTGCGGGATACCGGCCGGCCACCGGGATGGCGATCGGAGGCGACTGGTACCAGGTGCTCGATGCCGGCAGTGGCCGGATAGCTGCAGTTGTCGGTGACGCCGTCGGTCATGGTCTGGTGGCCGCGGCAGCGATGGGTCAGCTACGTGCATCGATAGCCACGGCAGTGGCCAACGACGCCGAGCCGAACCGGGCGATAGCTGCGGTCGATCTCTTCGCGATGCAAGGCGCCGACACCCTGGGAGCCTCGCTTGCTTACGTCCTGTTCGATCCACAAGGCCGGGCTCGCTATGCCAGTGCCGGGCATGTGCCCGTGGTGTGGGTCCCAGCGGGCGGCTCGCCGGAGTTGCTCGAGGGCGGTCGTCGCCCGTTGCTCGGGTTCAACGTGCCCGCCGAGCACAACCTCACCGCCGACTTCCCGTTCGACCCCGGTGACCTAGCGGTGATGTTCACCGACGGGCTGATCGAGCGGCGGGGCGAAACGATCGACGATGGCCTCCGCCGCTTGCTCGATGCGGTGCAGGAGACGAGGAACCTGTCGCCGCAAGAGATGTGCGCCTCACTGCTCGAACAATTGACGGAGGGCTACGACGCCGACGACGACATCGCTCTCCTGGTGATCAGGCGCATCGAGTAGGGGTCAGCCGACGCTGTCGGCCATCTGAGTGGCGGGCTGGCGACGCTGCTTGGCGATCATGGCGGCCACGAAGCCGACGATCATCAGGGCGACGACCGACGACAACTTCTTGCGCGTGCGCCGTTTGCGGGCACTTGCCAGGGGTGGGAGGTCCTCGATACGAGACCGGGCCTCGTCGACAAGACCCGACAAGGTGCTTGCACTTGATTCAACGACGTTCTTCAGGGCATTCGACATTGCGACTCTCCTTCGTAATCTGTTACTGCCGCGCCAGCCGTATGCGGACGCGGCAGCTCAGGTGGTTGACGTGGTACCCGACAAGCACCGGATCTAATCGCCGAGCGCAACTTTGCTGTGGGCGCGACCATCGGCTAGTTCTCCGAGGCCCGCTTCATCAGCGTGACGCCGTCGTTGGTGAACTCGTAACGGTCGACCACGGATCGCAGGATATTTTCGGCGAGTTCGTCGGGTTGCACGTCGACCGGCCCGGACTCCAACGTGAGACCGGCAACCAGCTGATGGCCATCGAGTCGAAACCTCGTACGAACGCGGTCTCCGACGTGGCGTTCGGCGAGCAATGAGAAGACCTCATCGAGGGCCAGCCGCAGATCGTCGATCTCGTCGACGGTGAACCCGGCCTCTGCACCCAATGAAGCGGCGATCATCCTGACAGTCGAGGCGTACTTCGTTCGCAGCGGCACGACGACCTCGAAATGATCGTCGTCACCCGAGATCGGGTCAGGTTCGATGGACATTGTCGTAAACGCTAGCTCTAGCCGACGCACTCGACGTGGTGGAGCCCGTTCAGCATCCGCGAATCCCTCTCCTCAGCCGGTTTGGCAACGGGCGCGGCCGGGTAACCCCTTGCATGTCTGCTGCGCCGACGCCCATCACCGTCGCGCTGGTCAATGACTACGAGATCATCGTGCAGGGTCTGGCAGCGATGCTGGCGCCGCACTCCCAGCGTGTCTGCGTCGTGGAGATGAAGGTAGGGGGCGAGCCGCAAGGCCGCGCTGATGTGGCGTTGTTCGACACCTTCGCCGGTCGGCGTCATGCCATCGAGCGGGCGCGCGACATGGTGCGTGGCGGTCTCGTCGAACATGTCCTTCTGTACACGTGGGATGCTGCGCCGGAGTTCCTCGCGTTGGCTGACAATGCCGGCGTTTCGGGCGTGGCCCTCAAGTCGCACGACGGTGAGACGCTGGTCGACCTGATCGAGCGAGTAGCAGCAGGCGAGCGCATCGGCCTGGACATGGCGCGTCGCGGACGTCACGGGCGCGTTCAGGAGTCGCTCTCGGGCCGCGAGCAGGAAGTGCTCGCTCTGATCTCGCTCGGCATGACCAATGCAGAGATCGGTGAGGAGTTGTTCCTCTCTGTCGACACGGTCAAGACGTATGTGCGCCGCCTGTACATCAAGCTCGGCGTGAAGAATCGGGCTCAAGCCGCCCTGCACGCAGCAGGTCACCACGTCACTCCTCCACCGGCACGCCTCACACGGCGACTAAGCTCCGCAGCACCATGAGCGCCTTGCCGCCGACGACGGCCCAGCGAGCCGGTTCGACATGAGCCGCCGGCAGCGCGACGGTCATGACGTGCTCGAGCATGAGTACGAAGGTGTGACCAGCACGCTGCGCGCGGCCAGAAGCGATGTGGTGGCCTGGCTCGCGGCGCGCGATGTCGACCAGGACCTGCAAGATCGCGCTCAGCTGGTACTAAGCGAGTTGGCCACCAACGCTGTGCAGGCGTCGCCTGGGACCCCGTATGTGCTGCGCTTGTCGATGGACGAAGCAGGGTCGGTGGTCATGGCGGTCACCAGCGCAAGCAATGCGGGCACGCCTCCCCCTCGCGAGAGCTGGGGCCCAGCGACGACCCTCGCGGCACGCGGCAGAGGCCTGTTGATCGTGGGCAGGCTGTCTGCCGAGGTCGATGTCGAGCAGCCTGCGGATGGCACGGTGGTGGTGACAGCCACGCTGCGATCCGGCGCCGACGTGTGATGGCCGTCGCCCGGTGGGTCGGTCTTAGCGACAGCCCGCCCGACTAGCGTGACGGCACGGACCCTTCCAGCAACACCGATCTCGATGACCTCGAATTGTTCTATGAGTTCGCCGCGGGCCGCGATCGGTCGGTGCGCAATCGGCTCGTCGAGCGCCACATGGGTCTTGCCGCGCACATTGCTCAGCGTTTCAGCCGCTCGGCGGGTACAGAGGACGATCTGCGCCAGGTGGCAATGCTCGGGCTGGTGAAAGCCGTTGATCGCTTCGACCCACAGTACGGCGTGCCTTTTGCAGCGTTTGCCGGTAGCACAATCGAAGGCGAACTGAAGCGCCACTTCCGAGATCACAGCTGGACCGTGCGGGTCCCGCGCTCGGCCAAGGATCTGCACCTCATCGTGCGCCGGGCGACTGACGAACTGACCCAAGCCAGCGGCAGGTCACCGTCGGTGGACGAAATTGCTGCACATCTCGAGATCGACCGCGAGGACGTTCTGCGTGGCCTGTCAGCGTCCGCGGCGTATCACGTCGGGACAATTCACCCCACCGGCGCCGATGGAGAAGCCGAGACGCCGATCGACCGGGTCGGTGCTCTCGCGACCGAGGACACCGGCTTTGAGCATGCCATGGATGCCGACATCGTCGATCGACTACTGGCCCGCCTACCCGAACGTGAACGCGAGATCGTGCGACTGCGCTTCTACGAGGAGCAGTCGCAATCCGACATTGCGCTCGCGGTTGGCGTTTCGCAGATGCAGGTCTCACGCTTGTTGCGCTCGTCGTTCGAACTGATGCGCGAGTGGCTGGCCGACGGTGACTTGGATCTGTCGGGCTGAGCCCGCCGCTGTGTGTCACCCGAAGGGGTGAACATTTCGGCTCGGGTGTGTAGTTCGGCAGCGCAACGACTACCGTTTGGGCGATGTCCGAACTGGGTGCGCAACTCTCAATTTTGGCAATAGCCACGGGATGGCAGATCAGTGGCGAGATCGATGCGCACACCGCGCCCCAGCTGGCCGAGGCCATGCAGACACTTCCTGACGGCCTGGTGACCGTCGACGTAGCCGGCGTGTCGTTCATGGACTCGAGCGGCCTGCGCGTGCTCATGGAGGCCGCGGTCCGAGCACGCGAGGCAGGCGGCGATCTCGTCGTCGCCCGCCCCACGGCCGGCATTGCTCGCTTGATAGAGATCAGTGGTCTCGGCGAGCAATTACGTCTCGACGACTGATCTGTCGGTCAAGTACTGCGACTGAATACGGAGTATCCGCCGGGCCCGACCAGACACGCAGCGATGATCAGAACGATCCCGAAGATGATCTGGCCTTGCACGAGTTGTACGATCCCGACAACAACCAAGATGGCGGCGATCACCCAAAGCAGGGTTCCCTTCATGTGACTCTCCTTT
>JANOCR010000037.1:0-10971 GCA_031412355.1 Ilumatobacteraceae bacterium
AACCTGGGTGAGGTGCATGGCGCCGGTTGGGCATGGGTCACGCTGCTTGCCCTCGGTCCCGGGATCGCCGGCCACGGGTTGGTGGCCTGGGCGCAACCCCGCGTCGACGCCTCGGTCACCTCCGTGCTCATCCAAGCGGAACCCGTCGGGGCATCGGCGGCGGCGTGGGCGATCCTGGGCGAGCGCGTCTCGCTGGCCCAGGCGCTGGCGATGACAGGAGTCGTCGTCGCGCGGTGTGTGCTGGCCTACAGCGAATCGCGCGACGGTGGCGTGGAGATCGTCGACGCGGTCAGCTGACCAACCCGCCTGTAATCTCGTCTCGAAGGGAGATGCGTGTCATGAGAGATCTGTTCCGAGACATCGAGATGGGGCCGGTCGGGACCCGGCTGCCCGGCGGCGCGGTCTTGTCGGCGGCGGCCACCGACGCTGGCGTTCTGGTGCAGTTCACCGACGGGCCGGCAACGTTCCTGCCCGACTGGTTGCGCGACAACTGCCAATGCGACAAATGCCGCATCGTGCAGACCGACGAGCGCCGTTGGCAGCCGTGGACGGAGCCGGCCACGCCGGTGGTCAGCACCGTCGAGGTTGTCGATGGCCGGTTGCAGGTCGTGTGGGCCGGCGGCCATGTGTCGACCTACGGTCCAGCCGACTGGCTCAAGATCCGCACGACTGGCGCTCGCGGCGCTTGGACTGCCCGGCTGTGGAGCGCCGGATACGAGATCGAACGTTTCGACCATCAGCAGTCCATCGCCGACCAGGTCACCCGCCGCGGCATGTTCGAGGCCCTGCGCCGCGACGGGGCAGTGGTGGTCACCGACTCGCCGACCGAACCCGGCACGGTGATCGAGTTGCTACGCGCTCTCGGCATCACGTTGCGCGACTCGTCACTCGGGCTCATCTTCGATGTGAAGCTCGACCCCGCCGGGTACAACATTGCCTTCACCGCCGAAGAGGTTCCTCCGCACAACGACAACGCCCAGTACGCCCATCCGCCCAGTGGGCAGGTCCTGGCGATGTTGGTCAACGATGCGCAGGGCGGCAACAGCGTGATCGTCGACGGCTGGTCCGTGCTCGACCAACTCGACCGCGAACATCCCGAAGCCATCGACGTGTTGGCCAGGGTCGAGGTCGGCTTTCGTCAGTACTCGACCGAGGCCGACGCGTTCACCCGCGCCCCGTTGGTCGTGCGCGATCGAAATGGCCGCTTCGTGCACCTGCGGTTCTCCAATCAGCTCATGCAGCCGCTGGCGTTCGACGACGAGGATCTGGCAGCGTGGTACCGGGCCTACCGGCTGCTCGGCGCCGCAATCGCCAACCCCGCCAATCACGTCTCGTTCCGGTTGTCTGCCGGCGACACGCTGTTCGTCAACGGATACCGCGTGCTGCACGCCCGCACGGCCTTCCAACCCGACGGCCCGCGCCATCTGCAGGACGTGTACTTCGAATTCGACGACGTGTTCGGCCATCTGGCGCGCATGAGCGGCGAAGCCACCAACGCCATGGTGGCGTCCACCTAGAACCCGATCGGGTGCCTCACCGCAACCGAGTTCGTCGGCGCTTGCGAGCGCGCTCCATATCGGGCACTCGGCGCGACTTCGCCGCAGCGTTTGACGACTCCGGCCCCGATATGGGGCGCCAGTCATCAAACGCCGGGACATACCTGTCCATCGTCCGCACACATAACTGCCAGGCGCTAGTTGTTCTGTGCGCGATCCCGTTGAACTGGCGTGCCGGAGCGGCATTCGGCGCAATTTGACCGCCGATCGGTGCGCCCAACGCTCTTCGTCAGCTCATGGAACGCCCGGTCGTTCTGTGAGCTGACATGGAAGTCAGAACCGCGCCCTAACTGCCGAGATAGCGCACTCCCCACGGAGAACAGGTGGACCGGTTGCCGAGCCAGATGGTTGTGCATAACCGCGGAGTAAGGACCACTCGATCCCAACATGGAGCGTCGGGATGAGCTGAATGTGATCCCTCAGGCCCAGTCGAGGATGACCTTGCCGCATTCGCCGCCTTCCACGATGACGAATGCTTCTTCGAACCGATCAGCCGGCAGTTCGTGGGTGATGATGTCGCCGACGTCGAGACCACTCTGCAGCATCGCCGCCATCTTGTACCACGTCTCGAAGATGCGCCGACCGTAGATCCCCTGAACATTGAGACCCTTGAAGATCACGTCGTTGATGTCGAGGGTCATCGGTCCGGCAGGGATCCCTAGCACGGCAATTCGTCCGCCGTGATTCATCGCATCGAGCATCTGATTGAACGCGGCCTCGGCCCCCGACATCTCCAGGCCGACGTCGAAGCCCTCGGTCATGCCAAGTTCCGCCATCACCGAAGCAAGTTGCTCGGTGCGCACGTCGACAACCCGGCTGGCTCCGTGCTTGGACGCCATGTCGAGCCGGAAGCGGTTGATGTCGGTCACGACCACATTGCGGGCACCGATGTGGCGCACGATGGCCGTGGCCAGGATGCCGATGGGTCCGGCACCGGTGATCAACACGTCTTCGCCGACGACGTCGAACCGCAACGACGTGTGCGTTGCGTTGCCCAAGGGATCGAGGACGGCAGCGACGTTGTCGTTGATGTGCGCCGGCACGACGAACACGTTCTGCGAAGGAATCACCACGTACTCGGCGAAGGCACCAGGGCGCGTCACGCCAACACCGGTGTGGTTGTGGCAGAACTCGCGCCGGCCGCCTTTGCAGTTGCGACAATGGCCGCACGTCACGTGGCCTTCGCCGGCAACGCGTTGGCCGACCTCCAGCCCCACCACGTCGGCACCGATCTGTTCGATCTCGCCCATGAACTCGTGGCCGACGACCATGGGAACCGGAATGGTGGCCTGTGCCCACGAATCCCAGTGATGGATGTGCAGATCGGTGCCGCAGATCGAGGTCTTGCGAACACGGATCAGCACGTCGCGATCCCCTGGCGCGGGCTTGGCAACGTCTTCGAGCCACAGGCCGGGTTCGGCGCGAGCCTTCACCAGTGCCTTCACGACACCAGGTCCATTGCCCGGCCGACGCGCACAAACGCTTCGATCGCCTGATCGATGTCGGCATCGGAGTGTGCCGCCGACATCTGTGTGCGGATGCGGGCCTTGCCGTCGGGCACGACGGGGAACGAGAAGGCGATCACATAGATGCCCTCGGCGAGCAATCGCTCGGCCATGTCGGCAGCAATGCGGGCGTCGCCGATCATGACGGGGATGATCGGATGCCCGGCTCCGGCGAGCGTGAAGCCAGCGCGTTCCATCCCCTCGCGGAAGCGATCAGCATTGTGTTGCACACGCAGCCGCAGTTCGTCGCCGGACTCCAACAGGTCCAGCACACGGATGGTGGCCGAGGTGATGACTGGCGCCAGGCTGTTGGAGAACAGGTACGGACGCGAGCGTTGCCGCAGCCAATCGATCACCTCGCGGCGACCGGAGGTGTAGCCGCCGGACGCACCGCCGAGTGCCTTACCCAAGGTGCCGGTGATGATGTCGACGCGGCCCATCACGTCGGCGAACTCGTGGGTGCCCCTGCCGTGCGCGCCGACCAGGCCGACCGCGTGCGAATCGTCGACCATCACGAGCGCGTCGTACCGCTGGGCGAGTTCGCAGATGGTCTTGAGGTCGGCCAGGACGCCATCCATCGAGAACACGCCGTCCGTCGCCACCAGCCGGTAACGGGCGTCAGCGGCCTCCTGCAGCCGCAGCTCGAGTTGGGCCATGTCGTTGTTGTCGTAGCGCAATCGGCGGGCACGGCACAGCCGGATGCCGTCGATGATCGACGCATGGTTGAGGGCGTCGGAGATTACCGCGTCCTGCTCGTCGAGGATCGTTTCGAACAAGCCGCCGTTGGCGTCGAAGCACGACGAGTACAAGATGGTGTCGTCGGTGCCGAGGAACGACGACAGCCGTGCCTCCAACTCCTTGTGCACCGCCTGCGTTCCACAGATGAATCGCACCGAAGCCATGCCGTAGCCGTACTGGTCCAGGGCCTGGTGCGCAGCGGCCACGATGTCGGGGTGGTCGGCGAGGCCGAGGTAGTTGTTGGCGCACAGGTTCAACACGGTGCTGCCGTCTGCCAGGCGGATGTGCGCGGATTGCGTCGAGGCCAGCACCCGCTCGGCCTTGAACAGTCCCTGGCCGATCAGCGCTTCGCATCGCGCAGCGAGGTCATCCAGCAGCGGGTTACGCATGTTCGCGTCTCAGCACCGGCAGCACCTCGGTGGCGATTCGCTCGAAGGCAGGAAGTTGGGACTCGAGGGCTGGGTAGTACAACGAGACCTCCGTGATCCCGAGATCGGTGATGCGGTGCACCATGTCGACGAACACATCGTCGGATTCGTAGTAACAGATCGCACCGCCGCTGGCGCGGGCCGTCGGGTCGAACATCGTGTACGACCGGCGCAACGATTCAGGGCTGCGGTCGATCTCGGCGCACAACTCGTCCATCGTCATGCAGCGGTCGGCCAGCTCGGCGAGTTGCTCCTCGAAGTGGGCGGCGAAGCTCAAGCTGTTCCATATGTCGGCGTGCGCCGCGGCGAGGCGCATCATCTGGGGACCCAGAGCTGCAACCATGATCGGCAGGCGCGGACGCTGCACCGAACTGGGATTCATGACCGCACCGTTGGCCTGGTAGTAGGTGCCGTGGTAGATCGTGACGGTGTCGGCCAACAGGTGGTCGAGCAGTTCGACGTACTCGGCGAATCGTGCCACGCGCTCGCCCGTGCTCCAGTTGGGCACACCGATCATGTCGTACGACGGATCGATGGTCAGCCCCGTGCCGATTCCCAGTTCGACACGGCCGTTCGAGATCTGGTCGACGGTGACGGCCTGGTGAGCCAGCACGGCCGGATTTCGCAGCGGCATTTGCGTCACGCATGTCGTCAGGCGCATCGTGGAGGTGCGCGCGGCGATGGCCGCGAGCCCAGTCCAGGCCTCGTGCCACGGGCCGGACGGGTTGCCCCAGTCGCAGAAGTGATCGGGTACCGCAGCGACGTCGAGCCCCAGTTGTTCGAGGCGGATGAACCGATCGAGATACTGCGACCACGGCACGTTCGGGATGACGAGCACCTGGAACCGCAAGTCGTGGCTCATGGGCGGATGCTACTTCGTCGCACCAGCTCGTCATCTTGGCGTCATCTTCGATCATGTAGCGTGCTTGGACCAATGGCCGACCTGCGCACGCTCCCTCTTCTGTGGGACGAGCTGGTCGATGCCCATGGCAATCCGCGCCCCGCGGCGGCCGCGCTGGTCGAGCGCTTGCGATCGCTCGACATCGAAGAGCTCCAGCAACGTCAGTCCCTGGCGGAGGTCGACATCGTCGCGCTGGGCATCACCTTCACCGTGTACCACGACGGGCAGGGCACGGATCGGGCCTGGCCCATGGACATCGTGCCGCGGGTGATCGCCGCGTCCGAGTGGGCGCGCATCGAGCGCGGGCTGAAGCAACGACTGTCGGCGCTGAACCGGTTCATCGACGACGTCTACCACGATCGTCGAATCGTCGCCGACGGAGTGTTTCCCGCTGAGCTATTGGCGGACTCGGTGAACCTGCGCGCCGAGTGTGCTGGGGTGTCGCCGAAGTTCGGCGTGTGGGCTCACATCTGCGGCAGTGACCTGGTGCGCGACTCCGACGGCACCGTGTATGTGCTGGAGGACAACCTGCGAGTGCCGTCCGGGGTCAGCTACCTGCTGCAGAACCGGGCGATATCGAAGCGGGCATTTGCCGATCTGTTCGAGCGACAATCGATCCTGCCGGTCGACGACTACCCCGACCAGCTTCGCCGGCTGCTGGTCTCACTGGCCGCCGACTCGCTGCAGGGTGTTCGCCATCCGCAGGTGGTCGTGCTGACCCCCGGTGTCTTCAACAGCGCCTACTTCGAACACGCCTTCTTGGCCCAACAGATGGGCGTGCCGTTGGTGGAGGGCGCTGATCTGTTCGTTGATACGAGCAACCGGGTGTGGATGCGCACCATCGACGGACCCAAGCCCGTCGACGTCGTCTATCGCCGCATCGACGACCAGTTCCTCGATCCGGAGGTCTTTCGCAAGGACTCGCGACTCGGTGTGCCAGGGCTGATGCGCGCCTGGCACGCCGGCAACGTCGCCATCGCCAATGCACCGGGGGCCGGTGTCGCCGACGACAAGGTGGTGTACGCATGGGCTCCCGATTTCATCCGTTACTACCTCGACGAGGAGCCGCTGCTCCCCAACGTCCCCACCTATCGGTGCCTGTACGACGACGAGCTCGCGTACGTGATCGAACATGCCCGCGAGTTGGTGCTGAAGCCGGCCAACGAGAGTGGCGGCTTCGGGCTGACGATCGGCAGCGCCGCCACCCCCGCTCAGCTCGAATCGGCGATCGAGGCGATCAAAGCTGATCCGCGAAACTGGGTCGCGCAGCCGATCTTGAAGCTCTCGACTGCGCCCACCCTGTGTGCCGGCGAGTTGGCGCCCCGGCATGTCGATCTGCGCCCGTTCGTGCTGTCGGGCCGCGAGACGTACGTCACCATGGGCGGGCTCACCCGCGTGGCGCTGGTCGACGGTTCGCTCGTGGTCAACTCGTCACAGGGCGGCGGTTCTAAGGACACCTGGGTCGTCGAGGACTCGTGATGTTGCTGTCACGGGTGGCCGAGCGGTTGTACTGGGCGGCGCGATACCTCGAACGTGCGGAAGGCACGGCGCGAATCGTGCGCGAGCACTCCAACGTGATCGTCGACCTGCCCCTGACGATCCCTCCGAACTGGGACCATCTGCTCGGCATCACCGGAGGCCGCGACGGTTTCGACGAACGGTACGAGACCGGCGACGAGGTTTCGATCGTGTCGTTCCTTGTTGCTGATTCGACCAATCACGGCAGCGTCTACTCGAGCATCGCCAACGCCCGCGAGAACCTGCGTACCTGCCGCGACATCATGCCTGCACAGGCGTGGAACGCGGTCAACGATCTGTACCTTGCTGCAGTGCGCGGAGCGGCCGATGGCATCCAACGCCGCCATCGATCTCGATTCCTCGAGAAGGTGATCGCCGAGCACCAACGGCTGCTCGGCATCTTGACCACGACCATGAGTCGTGACGAGGCCTACACCATGCTTCGCCTCGGCCGGCACATCGAGCGCGGCGACATGGTCACCCGCGTGCTCGACGTGCGTGCCGGCCTGCTTTTGGGCGAACGCCCAGAGCGCGCCGAGCTGTACGACGACCTGCAGTGGTCCAGTGTGCTGCGTTCGCTGTCGGCCTTGCAGATGTACAACCGCCGACTGGCGAAAGGCGCCGGCGCGGTCGAGGTCATCAGGTTCATTCTCGGCGAAGGCACGTTCCCTCGTTCCGTTGCGTACTGCTTGGCAGGTGTGCAAGCCAGTGCACGTGAACTGCCGCGAAGCGAGTCGGTCCTTGCCGCGTGCCGTGCTGCGCTGGTCGAGCTGTCGTCGTCGGACCCAGCCGCGCTGCTCGACGCAGCCGAACTGCACAACAAGGCCGATCGCCTGCAGATCGCCATCGGCTCGATCAGCGACCGCATCGCCGGCGCCTACTTCGGCCACACGGCCTGGCCGAGTTGACGCGATGGAAGTGATCCCCTCGTCGCAGGCCCCTGCCTCGTACGTGCCGACGGCCGGTCGGTTCGACGAGCTCGTCGACGAGACCGGCAGCGTTCGACCGCATTGGGAATCGATGGTGCGCACATGGTCGACCCTGGGTGCCGGCGAGATCGTGCGGCGCCAGATGGTGGCCGAGCGACTGCTGGTCGCCGAGGGCGCCGGCCACGTCTTCCACGACGATCGTGAAGTCGGCGTGCCGTGGGGACTCGACCCGGTGCCGTATGTGATCGGCGCCGCCGAGTGGCGCAACATCGAGCGCGGGCTGGCTCAGCGCACGCGCGTGCTCGACGCCGTGCTCAACGACTTGTACGGCCCGCGCAGGTTGCTGCTCGACGGCGTGATCCCCACGGCAGCGGTGATGGGATCACGGGCATATCAACTGGCAGCGGTGGGTGTCGCCGTGCAGCGGCCGCGGTTGACGCTGTATGCCGCGGACCTGGTTCGCGACAGCGGTGGGCAATGGCTGCTGATGCGCGATCACACCGATGCGCCCACTGGTTGCGGGTACGCGCTGATGAACCGGACCGTTCTGTCGCGGCTGTATCCCGAGCCCTTTCGTCACCTCGGTGTCAGCCCATTGTCGAGTTGGTTCGCCGATCTTCGCACGGCGCTGTCTGCGGCCGCACCCCCGGCCGTCACGGGCCCGCGCACGATCCTTCTCGGCCCCAAGCCGCAGCGCCCCGGATTCGTCGAGGCGTCGTACCTGGCCACCCACCTCGGCTATCACCTGGCCAGCAGCGGCGACCTGATCACCCGCAAGGCAAGGGTGTGGCTCCGCACGCTCGGTGGCCTCGAGCAGATCGATGTGGTCTTCCGGCGGCTGGCCGACACCGGGTCCGATCCGCTCGAGCTGCGACCCTCGGGGTTGGGTGGCGTGACGGGGTTGCTACAGGCGGTTCGCGAGGGCCACGTGGGTGTTGCCAATTCTCTCGGTAGCGGCGTCGCCGATCGACTGTGGCTGCAACCGTTCCTGGCCGACGCGGCCAGGCACCTGTTGAGCGAGACGCTGGAGTTGGCGTCGATCGACACGTGGTGGTGCGGTGACCCTGAGCGGCTCGCCGCGGTTCGTGCGGACCCGCAGGCATTTGTGTTCCACGACACTGACCCGGTTGCACCGCTGGCATCGGTGTTCGGCGACGACCTGTCCGACTCGGACACCAACGACTGGCTCGATCGCATGACCGCGGCACCGCATCGGTATGTCGTGCAACCGAAGATCGAATTCGCCAGCACACCGGTAGCGGTCGACGGCGAACTGCGCAGCGGACGCGCCACCATCCGTGTCCAGACGGTGCGCATCGGCGACGAGGCCATCGTCCTGCCCGGTGGCCATGGTCGCCACGTCGCCCCGGGTCAACTGGTGATCAACGCGTCGGACGCGTTCGGCAAGGACGTGTGGGTCCTGACCGATCCGAACGTGCAGCGCGCCTCGACAGGATCCGCGGCGATCGCCCGCCGCACCCGTCTTCCGCAGATCGACCTGCGCGATTCGCTGCCGACGCGGTCCGCCGAGGCGTTGTTCTGGCTGGGCCGCAACGCCGAGCGCGCCGAGGCAGCGGCTCGCACAGCGCGCCTCGTGATCGCTCGCGCCGGCAGCGATCCTGTGCTGCTGGAAACTCCTTGGCTTGCGCACGCCGTCGCCGCCTTGCGAGCTGTCAGTGGAGGCCGCGCGGCAGAGGCCCGGTCTGCGCCGCCCTCCGATGCGACCACTGGCGGCGGCGATGGCACGGCCGCGTTGGCCTTCGAGGTTGCTGAGGCACTTGGCGATCGCTCGGGCGCCGTGGCCAACAGCCTGCGCCACCTGGCCGCCAACGCAGGCGGCGTGCGCGAGTTCCTGTCAACGGCCACCTGGCGGGTTCTCAATGGGCTCGAGACCCAACGATCGGTGCTGTCGCAGGCCACCGACACCAGCGACCCGTTCCTGCTCACCGAGTGCCTCGACAGGATCATGGTCGATCTCGCCGCGCTCGCCGGGCTGGTGATGGAGAGCATGGTCCGCGGACCCGGTTGGCGCTTCCTCGATCTCGGGCGCCGCCTGGAACGCGCTGTGCTGCTGTTGGGTGTGATCGAAGCCTCGCTCGGTGATCCCCCGGGCGAGGATGTCGCCCAGCCTGTGTACGACCTCGTGCTCGGGGCCAGCGAAAGCCTCGTCGCCTACCGCCGCAGGTATCGCAGCGACGTGCGTGTCGACGCGATCGAGGACCTTCTGGTCCACGACGACAGCAACCCGCGTTCGCTGGCGTTCCAGCTCGATCGGATCAACGAGCACCTCGCCGCGCTGCCGTGGAACCCCGATGCGTCGAAGCACCGCAGGTTCCTCGACGCCGCTGCTCGTGGTCGCCTCGGGGAAGGGCCCGAATCGCTGGCAAAGCTGGTCTTGGGTGTGCGCGGCCCGTTGCTGGAGCTGATTCGCGAGCTGATGTTGGCGTGGTTCACCCATCCGTCGCGGCGCGGCCTCGGTGGTCTCGGCTGATGCGCTACCGCGTTCGCCACGCAACCGAGTACCGCTACAGCGCGCAGGTGATCAACGGCCACACCGTTGCCCATTTACGTCCCCGGCAGACGCCGACGCAGACGGTGATCAGTTCCGAGGTCACCACGCTTCCCGCTGCCGACCACTCCGACGAGTACCTCGATGCGTTCGGGAACCATGTGTCGTACCGTGCCGTCGAGCAGGTCCACGATCAACTCGTGGTCACGGGGCTCTACGAGGTCGACCTCGTCGACGCTGAGCCGTTGCTGTGGTCACCGCCGTGGGAGGAGGTTCGAGGAATGGTGGCCACCGACGGCAGCCCTGACGGCTTGCTGGCCCGCATGTGCTCGATCGAGTCGACGTTGGTCACCCCGTCGGCCGATCTCGCCAGGTTCGCGTCGTGGTCGTTCCTGCCCGGCCGCTTGTTCCACGAGGCTGTCATCGATCTCAGCCATCGCATCTTCGTCGAGTTCTCGTTCGACCCCAGCTTCAGTGACGTCACCACGCCGCTCGCCGAGGTGCTGACGCATCGCCGAGGTGTGTGCCAGGACTTCGCCCATCTGGCGATCGGCACGATCCGATCACTCGGCCTGCCGGCGCGGTATGTCAGCGGATACATCGAGAACGAGCCGGCGCCGGGGGAGACGAAGATGGTCGGCGCCGATGCCTCGCATGCGTGGTGTTCGATCTACATCCCGGGATGGGGGTGGCTCGATCTGGATCCGACCAATGACCAGGTCCCGCCGCGGTGCCATGTGACGGTCGGTTGGGGGCGCGACTACGCCGACGTCGCACCGGTGAGGGGAGTGGTGTTCGGCTCACCTGCCACCCAGGAGTTGTCGGTAGCCGTCGATGTGTCGCGGATCAGCGACTGACGTCGTCCCAGTTACGATCCCTAGTCATGG
>JANOCR010000038.1:0-4180 GCA_031412355.1 Ilumatobacteraceae bacterium
CGATGTCGTCGACGAACTGGCAACAGCCGTGGTCGAGGTCGCGGCCAGGGCCCTCGGCAAGGTCGTCGATGGTGAGCCGGCGGGCGGTGCTGTCGTTACTTGTGCGGCCGGTGGTGGTGGCGCAGCCGACGTTGCCGGTTCGGGGGATTGCGCGGCGGCGACAGTTGTCGTTGCTGCTGGGGTTTGCGGAGCAGGTGCTGGCGTCGTCGGTGCCGGTGCTGGGCTCGACGGCGCGCCGCAGTCGGCACCCTTCAGCGGGTTGGGTGGTTGATCCGGGATCGGTGCCGGCGGGTCGAACCGTGGCGGGGGAGTGTCGGCCCCGACTCGATCGAGAGCGAACGACCAACCCTCGATCGTCCCCGGCGGCGGTGTGCGGTTGCCGGCCCCAATGGTGCTATAGCACCACTCGCCGCCTCGGGCAGCAATCCAGTACGACCAGTACGCAGTTGGCGCAGGAGTGTTGGCGCATGGCTCGACATCGGGCCCGGGCTGCCCGGCGATGCGGCACACGACTCCGGGAAATCGCTGCGTGCCCTCCCACGAGATCCCTGCGTTGTCGAGTGCCGCGAGGCCTGTGGCCGCCGGTCCGGGCGCGCAGCGAACGTTCACGCCGCCACCGAGGTCCTGGAAGTCGATGACCACTGTGATGCCGACGTTGTCGGTGCACGGCCCTTCGTACCAACTCGCCGCGTGAGCCGCCACCGGCGCGATGGGCACACTGCCCATCGCGCCGAGAGCCAGCGCAGCGGCAAGCCGGCGAATCACCCGAAGTAACCGCTCACGTCGGCGACGAGATGCACCGGGCTGGTGCCGACGTACAGGCAAACAGTTCCGTCGGCTGCCAGTTGGGTGATAACGGCGTTCGGGGTGGGTGTGTCGGCGACGAAGTTGAGATTCGAAGCCAGTGGCCGCGGCGCGTCGCACGCGAAGACCGTGACGAAACCGTTGCCCAACCCGCCTGCGGCCGTGATGTTCAGCACGACGGAAACGGCCCCAACGGGTACGCCACCGCGACCGGCAACCGGTAGCACCAGCGTCGAACCGGCGGTAGTCAGCCCGGCACCTGCCTGTGCTCCATCTATCGTCGATTCGCCGGGGCGGGTATCCAGCAGCCGGGCGGGAGCCAACGCGCCGTACCCCGATCCGGCGGGGAAGTACCCGTTGATGTCGGCAATCAGATCGACCGCATTGGTGCCGACGTACAGGCACACCGTGCCCGTCGCCGACAGTTCTGTCACGACGGTGTTCGCCGTCGGTGTACCGGCCACGAAGTTGAGATTCGAGGCCAGCGGCAACGGCGCGTCGCACGCGTAGACCGTGACCACTCCCGCACCCTGGCCGCCAACTGCTGTCACGTTCACGACGACCGCCGCGGCGCCGGAGGGCACGCCGCCGCGGCCGGAAACCGGCACCACCAAGGTCGAACCTGCTGCCGTGGGCCCCGCCCCCACTTGCTTGCCGTCGATCGTCGACTGGCCAGCACGCGTATCGAGCAGACGCGCCGGAGTCAGCGAGTTGTAGCCGGACCCCGGTGGGAAGTAGCTGCCGACATCGGCGATCAGGTGGACGTCACTGGTGCCGACATACAGACACACCGTGCCGGCGGCCGACAAGCCGGTGATGACCGCGTTGGCCACCGAAGTCGCGTCGACGAAGTTGAGGCTCGAGGTCAACGGCTGCGGGGCGTCGCACGGGAATGCTGTGACGAACCCCGGTCCTTGTGCACCGTCGGCGGTGATGTTCAGCGCGACCGCGCCTGCGTCAGCAGGGACTCCGCCCCGACCGGCAACAGGCAGCACCAGCGTCGAACCGGCGGGCGTCAGCCCGGCGCCCGCCTGCTGGCCGTCGATCGTCGACTGACCAGGTCGCGTGTCGAGGAGGCGAGCTGGATCGAGCGGCACAGGATCGGCGCGTGGCAGAGCGACCAGTGCCAACACCGCCTGCGCCGTAGCTCGCCTCCACTGGTCGCGAGCGAGCACTGTGACACCATCGACCAGGGCATCGTCGAATGCGCCCGGATGGAGAGCGATCGCGCCCTCATCGCCTGCAGCGGCGGTGCCAATCGTGTTGTCAGCGTCGAGTTGCAGGCTGCCGACATAGTCGCGAGCGAAGGCCGCCGCTTCGACGAATCCCACCGCCCGCAGGGCCTGTGCGGCAAGGCCGCTGGTGTTGCTGTTGGCGTTGGCGGTTGGTCCCGTGCCGTGGAAGCCGCCGGTCACAGGGTCCTGCTGGTCGAGCAACCATGCTGCGCCAGATTGGATGGCGGCGGAAATCTCAGCGTCGGGCTCCAAAGCCGTCATCGCGTTCAGTGCGAACGCAGTGGCGTCGGTGTCGGCCTCGGCGTCGTCATTGCAGCCTCTCGTGACGCTGTACGACAATCGGAATCCACCCGACGGGCACCGCTGGGCGAGCAGGAAGTCGACGGCGTTGGCAGGCACCCCCGATGTGGTTTTCGACAGGCCGAGGATGTTCAACGCCTGCCCGAAGCCGTTGCTGAAGTCACCGAACATCGACACGTCGGCGAACCGGCCCTCGAAAGTGCCTGCGGGCAAAATGGCGGCACGCGAGAGCGCCTCGAGGTCGACGCCGCCGAAGTCGTTCGCGTTTGCGCCCTGCAAGATCGCAGCGAGCAAGGCCTTGCCGATGGGTCCGCCGTAGCGGCTGCCGGTATCGCCGAAG
This sequence comes from Ilumatobacteraceae bacterium, assembly GCA_031412355.1. GTDB lineage: Bacteria > Actinomycetota > Acidimicrobiia > Acidimicrobiales > Ilumatobacteraceae > JAENVT01. Next base: position 2,680 of record JANOCR010000038.1, read on the forward strand.
GCCTCACCGGTGATGTAATCGCCGATGTTCGCGGCGAGACCGGTCGTGGCGGTGGTGGCGGCCGCGTCGGTGCCGCGGCCGCCCGCGTTGAGGGCCAGGATCGCGTCGATCGTGAGACCCCAATCAGTCCCTCCGAACGGGCTCGGCAACGACCCGCCGTTGTCGCTCAACTCTGCTTCCAACCAAGCGAGAGCAGGCTCGGCGGACGGGACAGCGGCGCTGACCCGCGACTGACCGGCGAATCCGATGCCGAGTCCGATGGTGGAGGTGGCGACGACGGCTGCAACTGCAACCTTCGCCAGATGACGGGTGATGCGCATGTTCGTGGTTCCTCGCATGAACAGGGCCACGACGAACAGATGGACGCGAGCCGGAGCCGAAGCGCACACCCGCGAACCGCGACCTCGACGGCAATTGGGATATGGGCCACGTCGGGTGTTCCGGCTCGCCTGTCGGCTCACGGTTGCGGGTCAGCGTCGGTGTTTCACCGACTTCCCCCTTCGAGACGTTCGACACCATAGAACCCGGGGCCGACCAGCGCAACCGCAGAGTGCACTCGGGCTACTCCTGAAACGACGTCAGATCGCGTCGGTCCCGCGTTCGCCAGTTCTGATTCTGACGACCTCTTCGACATTTGTGATCCACACCTTGCCGTCTCCGATCTTTCCGGTGCTCGCGGCTTCGAGGATTGTGTCGACGGCCGAGTCGGCCCGGCCGTCATCGACGATGACTTCGATCTTCGCCTTCGGAACGAAGTCGAGCTGGTACTCCGTTCCTCGGTACGACTCTGTGTGCCCGCGTTGGCGACCGAACCCACGTACCTCCGACACGGTCATTCCGACAATGCCCGACGAGGCGAGCGCTGCTTTCACGTCGTCGAGCTTGAACGGCTTGACGATCGCTGTGATCAGTTTCATGTGAGGCTGCTTTCGTATGTGGCGGGTCGGTCAGTGGTAAGCGGTTTCGGCGTGCTCGGCGAAGTCGAGGCCCTGGGATTCGGTTTCGTCACTGACCCGAACCCCGATGGTCTTCTTCAGCGCCATCATGATTGCGAGTGTGATGCCGAACGACCAGATGATGGCGGAAATGTTTGCCAGTGCCTGCTCGCCGAGTAGACCGAGGCCACCGCCGTAGAAGAGACCTTCTTTGAATTCGAATCCGAAGAACTCGGGGTTGGAGAAGAAACCAATTGTCAACGAGCCGACGAGCCCGCCGACGAAGTGGACGCCAACGACATCCAAGGCGTCGTCGTAGCCGGCCTTGTTCTTCAGTTTCACGGCGTAGCAGCATGCCGCACCTGCGACTGCACCAATAGCCAGCGGTGCCGCACCCGATACGAAACCGGCCGCCGGCGTGATCGCCACCAGCCCGGCCACGATCCCTGATGCGGCGCCGAGGTTGGTGGCGTGCCCATCCCGGAGTCGTTCGATGATCACCCACACCAGCCCGGCGGCAGCGGCGGCGAGGAACGTGTTCATGAACGCTTGCGCAGCTTGTCCCG
>JANOCR010000039.1:0-3356 GCA_031412355.1 Ilumatobacteraceae bacterium
GTCAGCGCTGCGAGCGCAGACTCGGGAACCGATGCCGGCTCGCGTTGTCCTGCGGGCGCGGCTTCCTCGGCAGGTGTCGGTGCCTGCTCGGTCTTCAAGGGCTCGACGATCGGTTGCGTGGCAGGCATTGCGCGCTCGAAGCCGAGCATGCGTGCCGCGGCCTCCCACTGCTCGGGTGGCAGCGCCTCGGTGACGCGGATCAGATCGCCGACGCCGTTGTGGATCATCGCCAGCGCGGATCCTTGGCCAGCGTCATCGACTTCACGAACTCCCACTTCTCGTCCTCAGGATCGATGCCGCTGTCGAGGCATGCCCACACGGCGTCGAGGAACTCGGCGGTGCCCGGGACGCGCAGCTTCTTGTCGCGAGCTTGTCCTTGGAGCTCGGTCACCTTGTCGGCGACGCGGCGGATCCGCGCCTGGTCTGCCGCGGTCAACGACCGGCCCTGATGATCGGCGTGGGCAGAGGCGATGGCGACGAGTTGCTCGGTGTCGGCGGGCTTCAGTTCGTGCACGATGCATCGCCGTTCGAACGCCGGCGGCAGGTCGCGCTCGTTGTTGGTCGTGATCACCACCAGCACGCTGACCTTGGGAGCCAACTCGACGTCGGTGCGGGTCTCGGCGACTCGGAAGCGGCCGGAGCCCAGTGCCACCAACAGCCCGTTGGGCACGTCGGGATCGGCTTTGTCGATCTCGTCGATCAGTACCACGGCACCGTCCTCGGTGCGGGTCTTGTTCAGCGCGGCCGACGGCTCGTCGGCGTCATCCCCGGTCTCGGCGGCGCGGCCGCGGCGCCGGGCCTGGTCGCGGTTGAACGCCCACCACAGCGCGCCCGGCTCGACGAACTCGTGATCGTCGAGCGGCGTGGTGTCGATGTTCGAAGCCTTGGCCAACTTGCGCACGGCGTCGAACGTCCACAGCAGGTCGGTCACCTCGGTACGAGCGGTCACGTTGTGCTCGTAGTAGCGCCAGATCTCGTCCTTGGCGACCTTGGCGGCCAGCGACGACTTGCCGGTGCCGGGGTCGCCGCGCAGCAGCAGCGGCCGCCCGGTGATCTTGGCGATGCGCACAGCAAGCCACAGCGGATCGTCGCTGGGCAGGATGTACACCTCGCCGTCGCGCGGGTCGAGTCGTTTCGTCGTCATCGTCAACTTCCTTTCACGAAGAGGTCGAGTTGGGCCTCGTACCCCGCACGCGTCTTGACCTCATCGACCGTCAGTGTCGGGATCAGTTGGAGCGGCGCCGGTAGCGCAAGGTCTCCGGCGAGGGACGGGACGTCGTCTGTCAGCAGTAGTACGGCGATGCCTGGAAAGTCGGTTTGCAGTCGGTCCAGCACGTTCCGCAGGACGGCTCCCGGCATCGCGCCGGGTGCAAGTCGCAACACGACCGGGTCGTTGTCGAACTTGGCGAGGTAGTCGGCGAACCGCTGGCCACGCGCGCCGAAAGCCATCGGGTTGACGGCGTCGATCGCCGACGCGCACTCGTTGTACAGCAGGTCTCCGTGCTCGTCCTCTCCCTGCACGGGCAGTGGCTTGCACAGTACGAGCCCGCCGGAGCAACACTCGGCGCGGTTCAGGTGCTCCTGGGCGACGAGCTCGTCTTCTGATCCGAGAATCAGCCGGCGCCCCACCTCCGGGCTGCGCAAACCCCAGGCCGTCAACGCGGCACGCGACGGTTTGACCCAAGCCGGCATGAGCAGTTTCTTGATCGTCTCGCGGCGTTCCTGGGGCAGCGTCGTCAGTTCCTTGACGACTCGGGCCACCTGAAACAGGTCCTCCGACGCAGTGAGGGCCAGCGCGATGGTGCGGACGGCCTGGTGACCATCCTCCGTCCAGTCATCAGCCTCAGGGACCTGGAGGATCTTAGCGATCCTGTCGAGCGTCACCTTCTGCGGTCCGAAGGCGAGCAGGATGCCGAAGATGGCGTCCACCCAACTCTCGAACGCGCCTTCCTTGCGAACTTCCGCTGCGCCACTGACGAGGTCGATCACCTTCGCCGCGACCTCGTCGGGCGGTTGCTTCATCGCCTGGATCTCGCGCATGCCGAGCGCTTTCCATTCCGGCCGCTTGTCGAACTGGGCGGATGAACCCTGATCGAGGAGCACGGGCACCATCGGGAAGCCGGTCAGCAGCGAGCGGCGCACGCTGAGCACCGTGGTCTCCTTCAGTACCCAGGGCGAATTGAATGCCTCGTCGTCGAGCAGGATGACAGCGGCCGAGCAGTCGAACAATGCCTTGTGGATCTCCTTGCGCCACTCCTGACCTGGCTCGACTTGGTCGTGGTCGATCCACGCCGTCAGTCCCTCCACGCCCTCGAGACCCTTCTCGATCCGGTCGCGCACGGCGCGGGTCCGCGCCCGCATGTCGCGGCGCGCCTGGGGGAGTTCGGTGTTGTCCTCGCAGCTGTGGCTGATGAAGACCGTGCGGGTCATGGCAGGAAGCCGGCGAAGTGGGCGAGGTCGACCTGCGCGGAAGCGTGTCGGCCAACGCGGATCAATGCATCGATGTCGGCGTCTCGCACCGCGTCGAGCTTGCCGATGCGCTTCGCATCGACCCGCGTGCCGGGTACCTCGACGAGGTGGTCCTTGTCGATAGGTGCGTTGTAGCGCACGTAGGTGAAAAGTGGATGCTCGGGTTGGATGTGGTCGACCTCGGCAGCGTTGAACTCGCGGTCCAGTGGCGGGCCGTAGCGGGTGTGGCCCAGCACTCGGCACAGGCGGTCGTTCTCGATCGAGCTGCCGTTCATGATGGTGCGAATCAGCGTTCGGGCGTGGAACAGCACGTTGACCTTCTTGCGGGTCAGCCGCTTGTCGACGGCCGGCGCCGAGCCGGTGCCGACCGAGACGATCAGCAGGTTGTCGGGCCCGGTCGGCCAGCCCAGGGTGTATCGGTGCGAGGTCGCCATCTCGTACAGCAGCAGTGCGGGGTTGTTGAACGGCGTCACGCCGCCGTCCTGAAAGATGCCGTTGAGGTTGGGGAGGTCGAGCGCCTCGGGAGGGAAGTACACCGGTGCGGCCGTGCTGCCGCGCAGCACTTTCCACAGCGGGATGTTGAGGTTGCAGTCAGCTCGAGACCGATTGTTGTACCGCGCCGTGCTGACGTTGGTCATCGGCCACAACGAGTCGGTGTCGGTGCGATGCGTGACGGCCATCATCAAGCTGGCGAGTCGGTCGTCGCCGAGCATGGTGTCGTCGCCGAAGTAGGCCTGCAACTCGGTCGTGATCGCGCCGTCCTTGTACAGCGAGCGCCACCAGCCGGGCAGCCATCGCTTGCGGAAGATCTTCGGGCCCAGCGCCTTGTACATCGCCTCGATGTCGGCGACGCGGTCGCCGCGTGCCAGCGCGGTGGCGATGATCGC
>JANOCR010000040.1:0-5499 GCA_031412355.1 Ilumatobacteraceae bacterium
GCAATGAGTCGCACGGGCACGGTTCATCGGGCAACCAAAGAGACGTCGATCGATCTGACGATCGACATCGATGGATCGGGCACCACCGAGGTCTCCACGGGAATCCCCTTCTACGACCACATGCTCGAACAGGTCGGCAAGCACGGTGGCTTCGACCTTCGCATCGCGGCGACCGGAGACCTGCACATCGACACGCATCACACGGTCGAAGACGTCGCCATCAGCCTCGGCGAGGCATTCCGCCAAGCACTGGGCGACAAGGCGGGCGTGCGTCGATTCGCCAGCGGCTTGTTCCCGCTCGACGAGGCCCTGGTCGAGGTCGCGCTTGATCTTTCCGGCAGGCCATTCGTGGTCTGGCAGGTCGAGCTACCGGAATCCCTGCCACTGGGCAACCCCGCCTTCGACCCTCAGTTGGCCGAACACGCCGTGGCGTCGTTCGCCACGGCCGCCGGCATCACACTCCATGTCACGCTGCGCAGTGGGCGCAACGTGCATCACATCATCGAGGCGGTGTTCAAGGGTGTGGCTCGGTGCCTTCGAGACGCTGTACGCGTCGAGGGTGCACTCGTGCCATCCACGAAGGGTGTGCTCTAGACCCATGAGCTCGCAGCCGCTGATCGCCGTGCTCGACTATGGGATCGGCAACTTGCGCTCGGCCCAGAAAGCGCTGCAACGATGCGGCGCGGACGCGCGCCTCACCGTCGATCACGCCCTGATCGCCGAGGCCGATGCCGTAGTGCTGCCCGGCGTCGGCGCGTTCGGTGCGTGCATGACAGCGCTACGCGACGCGGATCTCGAGGATTCGGTCGAGGAGGCCGTCGATTCCGGTCGGCCGTTCCTGGGAATATGTGTCGGGATGCAGATGCTGTTCGATGCGAGCGACGAAGACGACTCTGCGGTCGGCCTCGGCGTGATCCCCGGCATCATCCGCTGGCTGGGCTCGGAGCTGCCCCGGCCACAGATGCAATGGAACCTGCTGTCGCTGAGCAAGCCCGATGACCCGATGTTCGCCGGGCTGGCGGACCAGGCATGGGTGTACTTCGTCCATTCTCTGCACGCGGTGCCCGAGGACCCCGACGTCATTGCCGCGACCTGCACGTATGGCGGAGTCGTCAACGCTGCGTTCCGACGCGACAACGTGTTTGCAACCCAGTTTCACCCGGAGAAGTCGGGCGAATGGGGGCTGTCTTTACTGGGGAACTTCGTGCGCATCGCCGCCGAGGCGACAGTGCGATGATGGTCGAACTGTTTCCGGCGATCGACCTGCGCGACGGCCAAGTGGTGCGCCTCACGCAGGGCGACTACGGCAACGTGAAGGTGTACGGCAGCGATCCAGTCGCCGTGGCACGCTCGTTCGCCGATGCCGGCGCGTCGTGGATCCACGTTGTCGATCTCGACGCGGCGCGTTCGGGATCTCCACAGAACCGACCGGTTGTGGCCGCGATCGCCGCAGCGGTGATCGGGCGAGCACGAGTGCAGACCGGCGGAGGCGTCCGTGCGGTCTCCGACGCCCAACAACTGGCCGAAGCCGGCGTAGCTCGCGTTGTGATGGGATCCGCTGCAATCCAGCATCCCGAACTCGTCGAGGCCGCAGCGGATGTGGTCGACGTGGCTGTTGGTTTGGATCACCGCGACGGCGAAGTCGCGGTGCACGGCTGGACCGAGGGTTCGGGAATCTCGCTCGACGAAGCCATGGGTTGGTATCCCACCGCCAGCGCGTTCGTGATCACCGACATCGCCCGCGACGGCATGCTCGAGGGCCCGGATGTCGAGGGCCTCGCTGCTGCTGCCGCGAATTCCACGGCGCCAGTGATCGCCAGTGGGGGAGTCTCCTCACTCGCCGACATCGCTGCTCTCGCCGACGTTGCCGGGATCGCCGGGATCATCACGGGCAAGGCGCTGTACGAAGGCCGGTTCACGGTGGCCGAGGCGTTGAAGGTGCTGCGCCGATGAGGGTTGCGCGGGTCATCCCGTGCCTCGACGTGACCAGCGGCCGCGTCGTCAAGGGGATCAACTTCGTCGGGCTGCGCGATGCCGGCGACCCGGTGGAACTGGCTTCCCGTTACGACGCGGAAGGTGCCGATGAGTTGGTGTTCCTCGACATCACCGCATCGTCGGACGGGCGCGAGACCATGGTCGATGTCGTCTACCGCACGGCCGAGCAGGTGTTCATCCCGTTGACCGTGGGCGGCGGAATCCGCGCCGTCGACGACGCTCGGCGCATGCTGCGCGCCGGAGCCGACAAGGTCAGCGTCAACACCGCAGCGGTGCTACGACCCGAGTTGATCAGCGAGATATCCGCTGAGTTCGGCGCGCAGTGCTGCGTCTGCGCGATCGACGCCAAGCGGCGGCCGAGCGGTCTGGGCTTCGAGGTGTACCTGCACGGTGGCCGCACGCCGACTGGCATCGATGCGCTCGACTGGGCCGTCAAGGCGGCGGAGCTGGGGGCTGGCGAGATCCTGGTGACCTCGATGGATCGTGACGGCACGCGCGACGGTTACGACCTCGACCTCACGTCGGCGGTCGCCGACAATGTCGACGTGCCCGTCATCGCCAGCGGCGGGGTCGGTACCCTGCAACATCTGGTCGATGGAATCATCGAAGGCGGCGCAACCGGTGTCTTGGCAGCCAGCATCTTCCACTTCGGCGAGCACGTCATCGCCGATGCCAAGGCGGCGATGGCAGAGGCGGGTATCACCGTCCGACCCGTTACACACATCTGACTACCGAGGAGAACCATGTCCAACGAATCGCCGAAAGACAAAATGCAATACCGCAGGCTCGGTCGCAGCGGCCTACAGGTGTCGGTGCTCTCGTTCGGAAGCTGGGTGTCGTTCGACAACCAGTTGAAAGATGACGCGGCTATGGAGTGCATGCAGACGGCGTACGACGCGGGATGCAACTTCTTCGACAATGCCGAGGCGTATGCCGCAGGCGAGAGCGAAGCCATCATGGGTCGCGTCATCAGCGAGCTCGGGTGGCGACGACAGACGTACGTCCTCAGTAGCAAGTTCTTCTGGGGCATCGAGCGCGTGCCCAACATGGTCAACACCCTCAACCGCAAGTACCTCATGCAAGCGATCGACGGCTCTCTCGAACGGCTGGGCGTCGACTTCCTCGACCTCGTCTACTGCCATCGCGCCGACCCGAACACGCCGATCGAGGAGACCGTGTGGGCGATGTCCGACATCGTCTCGTCGGGCAAGGCGCTCTATTGGGGCACCAGCGAATGGGCTGCCGACGAGATTCGCGCCGCATGGGAGATCGCCGAGCGGCATCACCTGCACAAACCCATCGTCGAGCAACCGCAGTACAACCTGCTCGACCGCAAGCGTGTCGAAGAGGAGTACTCCCGGCTGTACACCGACATCGGTCTGGGCACCACGATCTGGAGCCCGTTGGCGTCCGGCTTGCTGACCGGCAAGTACAAAGACGGCATCCCTTCCGATTCACGCGGCGCGCTGTCGGGCTACGAATGGCTCACTGACGTGTTGTCCGACGGCACCGCGCTGGCGAAGGTCGAACGCCTTCGCCCGATCGCTGCCGAACTCGGCTGCACTCTGGCGCAGATGAGCCTGGCCTGGTGCGCATCGAATCCGAACGTCTCGACTGTCATCACCGGTGCCAGCAGGGCCAGCCAGGTCGCCGAGAACTTCGCGGCCATCGACGTCTTGCCGCTGCTGACGCCCGACGTCCTGGCCAGGATCGAAGCGGCGGTGGCATAGCAATCCGTCGGCGGTACCCTGCCGCCGTGGCCACGCTCGACCAGAAGCTACCGATCAAGATGATCAATGATCGGCTGCTGGTTCGCATCCCCGACAAAGATGGCGAGCGTCGCTCTTCCGGCGGCATCGTCATTCCTGCAACGGCGCAGATCTCGAAACGATTGGTGTGGGCCGAGGTCGTCGCGCTCGGTCAGAACGTGCGATCTGCCGAGGTCGGCGATCGAGTGTTGTTCAGCCCCGAGGACCGCTACGAGGTCGAAGTCGGTGGGATCGACTACATCATGTTGCGCGAGCGCGATGTGCATGCCGTTGCCGCCAGCCGCATCGAGGCCAGCACCGGCCTCTACCTCTGAGCCCGGTATCTCTAGGGTCGTGCTCGCGTGTTGCGCCCTAGCATGTCGCCCATGCCGAGTGGCGTGAAGATCGAAGCAACTCCCGAGCAGTTCTCGACGGTCAAGTACGACGACGCGGGACTGGTGGCAGCCATTGCTCAAGACGTCGAAACCAACGAAGTGCTGATGCTGGCGTGGATGAACGCGGAGACGCTGCAGGCGACGCTGGAGGGCGGCCGTATGGTCTACTGGAGCCGCAGTCGTCAGGAGGTCTGGCGCAAGGGTGACACCAGTGGCGACCGCCAGTTCGTGCGCGAGGCGTACTACGACTGTGACGGCGACGTGCTGCTGTTCAAGGTCGAACAGGAGGGCAAAGGCGCCTGTCACACCGGCGCGTATTCGTGCTTCTTTCGCCGGTTCGGCGAATGACCGGCCTGCGCATGCGGCCCAGTCGCGACGAGTTTCGTGCCCTCGCCGGGCAGCACACGGTGGTGCCGGTGTGGACCGAGGTGCTCGCCGACCTCGAGACTCCCGTGGCGGCGTACGTCAAGCTGGTCGGCGGTGGTTCGGGGTTCCTGCTCGAGTCGGTCGAGCACGGCGAACGCTGGAGCCGCTACAGCTTCGTCGGTCGCGATCCCGTCGCGACGCTGGAACTGCGCGACGGTCTGATCACGACGTTCGGCAACGTCCCCGCAACCGTGCCGCTCGACCGCGGCATGCTGGCGGCACTCGACGAACTGCTGCGCATCTACCGCGCACCTATCATCGCCGATCTGCCACCGTTGCAGAGTGGTGTGATGGGGTACCTCGGATACGACATCGTGCGCGAAGTCGAACGACTGCCGGACGCCCCACACGACGACCGTCACCTGCCGGATGCGGCTATGAGCGTGATCGGCTCGTTGGCCGCGTTCGATCACTGGCGCCAACGTGTCTATCTCATCGAGAGCGTGCCGGTGCTGGATATGAACGACACCGAGCTCGACTTGGCCTATGACGCGGCGATCTCACGCGTCGAACGTGCTGTCGCCGATCTCGCCCGGCCGCTGGCGTACGTGCCGGTGGAGCCTCCGCAGGCCGATGACGAGATGCCGGCCGTTCGCAGCACGATGCCCAACGGCATGTACCAGCAGGCCGTCGAAGTCGCCAAGGAGCACATCGTGGCCGGCGACATCTTCCAGGTCGTGCTCTCGCAGCGGTATGACATCGACCTCGACGCCGATCCCTTCGACTTCTATCGTGTGCTCCGCCAGGTCAATCCGAGCCCGTACATGTACTTCTTGAAGCATCCCGACATCACCATCGTGGGGAGCTCGCCCGAGCCGATGGTGCAGGTGCTCGGGCGCAAGGTCATCAGCCGGCCGATCGCCGGAACACGCCGTCGTGGGCGCGACGACGACCACGATCGCCGCATGGCGGGTGAGCTGAAGGAGAACCCCAAA
>JANOCR010000041.1:0-1737 GCA_031412355.1 Ilumatobacteraceae bacterium
TGCACCAAGCGCCGAACGCCATGGTCGAGAGCCGCTTCGGCGATGTTGCGGGTGCCGTTGGTGTTGACGTCGAAGAACTGTCGCGTTGTGGTCGGGTGGATGATGCCTGCCGTGTGCACGATGTCGACATCGTGGCCCACGCCGTGCAGCAGTCGCGCCGCAGTGTCGGGTTTGCCGATGTCACCGATCACGACTTCGATCCTGCCGCCGACGGGGTCGAGCGTGTCGAGTTGCTGCGCCTCGGCTGCAGTGTGGGCGAGCAGGCGCAATCGCTGTCGCGATCCGTCGGCGAGAAGACGATCCACGAGGGCGCGACCCAACCAGCCCGATGCGCCGGTGATCACCGTGACCACGGGTGCGGCGAATCGGTCAGCCACCGGGTCGCTCCGTCGCGGCAAACCGGCGGGCATTGCGGATCGCCAACGCCATCACCGTGCCCTGTGGGTTGACGCCCGGGGCAGTGGGCAACAACGAGGCATCGTTGACCCACACGTTGTTCGTGCCGTGCACCCTCCCGAAGGAATTGGCGCCGCACTTGGCGGTGTCTTCGCCCATGGGCACCGTCGAGCAGAGGTGCACAGTCATCACACTCGCGCGGGTGGCCGAAAACCTCGACTGCAGCGTTGCCAGATCCACGCGCTTGCGCACGATCGGCGCACCACGGAACGACGGATAGACCTCGTCGGCGCCTGCTTCGAGCATCAGCAATGCCAACCTGGCCAGACCGCTGCCCAGCATGGCGCGATCGCGGCGCGTCAACGCGTAGGTGACGATCGGGTCCCGCAGGCCGGGGACCGCTCGAACCCTGCCGCGGCCTTCGCTGGTGATGGCCGCGTAGTACAGACTGATCCGCCGCCAGTCGGTGATGGCCCTCGAGAACGTGGGCCACTGATCGCTGAGCGCCAGGGCCACCAGACCCGGCTGGCTGGCCGAACCGCCGAATGACAGGTCGGGGGCGAACTCTTTGACTTGATGCACCGGAACTTCGTTGGGCACGTTCAATTCGTCGTGGAAGCGAGCCGCGAGCTTCACGGTCGGATGAACTGCCAAGGAACGGCCGATGTGTCCGGCGATGCGCGACCGCTGCAGCAGTGCAGGTGTTTGGATCGCCCCGCCGCAGACGAACACGTGTCGGAAATGTATGGCTCCGCGACGCCCATCAGCCAGGGTCGTAGTGGCTCGCAGGGCATTGGCGCCCGAGACCGCCAAGCCATCGATACGGCAGCCGGTCGTCAATCGCGCTCCGGCAGCGATAGCTCGCGGCAGGTAGGTGCGCGTCATGCTCTGGCGTTGCCCGCTACTCGGGTCATCGGGGGCGTATTTCATCCACCGCGGAATCTCGCTGTTCTGCCAGCCAAGCGCCTCGGCTCCCCGGCGCAGCACGTCACTAGGCGCGCTCGGCGCGCCGGGCGCCGTCGCGACACTGAGGGTCTGCTCGACTTCCAGGGCAATGGCCTGCACCTCGGCGTGGTCGAGGTCGATGATGCCGAAGTCGATCGCCCAGCGCTGCAACACATCGTCAGGCGGACGGCGGTACAGACCGCTGTTGATCTCGGTGCCGCCACCGGCACACCGACCTTCGGTGTAGGCAATCGACGGTGCTCCCAACGCGACCGTGACGCCGCCGGATCGGTACTGACGGTCCATCTGCTCGAGCGAGAAAGGAACCACCGAGCCCTGCTCAACCCACTCGCCCTCCTCGACTATCAGCACGTCGAAACCGGCCTCGGCCAACAC
>JANOCR010000042.1:0-7502 GCA_031412355.1 Ilumatobacteraceae bacterium
TGCGACGCTGCCGATGCCACGATCGTGTACGGCGTCAACCACAAGGACTTCGACTTCAAGACCCAGAAGGTGATCTCCAACGCCAGTTGCACGACGAACTGCTTCGTGCCGATGGTCAAGGTGCTCGACGACGCCTTCGGCGTCGAGCAGGGTCTGATGCAGACCATTCACGCCTACACGGGCGACCAGAACCTGGTCGATGGCCCGCATCGCGATTTCCGCCGCGCCCGCGGGGCAGCCATCAACATCATCCCCACCTCGACTGGTGCGGCACGGGCGACGAGCCTCGTGCTCACGGCGATGAAGGGCAAGCTCGATGGCACATCGCTGCGTGTCCCGGTGCCGACGGGCTCGATCGTCGACTTCACCGCAAACCTCACGAAAGCAGCGTCGGTTCACCAGATCAATGCCGCATTCAAGAAGGCTGCGGCCAGCGGCCCATTGAAGGGCATCTTGCGCTACTGCGACGAGCCGATCGTGTCTAGCGACATCGTCACCGATCCACACAGCAGCATCTTCGATGCCGGCTTGACGATGAGCATGGGCAAGATGGTCAAGGTGTTGGCGTGGTACGACAACGAATGGGGTTACTCCAACCGCCTCATCGACACGACCCTGTACGCCTACAGCAAGATGCCGAAGAAACGGAAATGACGCGCATCCCGACGCTGGATGGCCTCGCCGACGTGCGAGGCAAGCGGGTGTTGGTCCGCACGGACTTCAACGTCCCGTTGGAGAACGGGGTGATCACCGACGACTTCCGAATCCGTGCCGCCCTGCCGACGATCGAATGGCTCACCGGTCGCGGTGCCCATGTGGTGTGTGCCTCGCATCTCGGCCGGCCCAAGGGCAAGCCCGACGCCAGGTATTCGATGGACGCGGTCAGGGCGCGGCTCGCCGAGCTGGCGCCGGGTGTCGAGTTGATGGAGAACCTGCGCTTCGACGCAGGCGAGGAAGGAAACGATCCGGAGTTCGTCGCGTCGCTCATCGAAGGAATCGACGCCTACGTCGATGACGCGTTCGGTGCCTGTCACCGCGCTCACGCCTCGATCGTCGGCCCTCCGCGCACGCTTCCGTCGGCCATGGGTTTGCTGATGCAGAAAGAGGTCGACGTGCTGCTGGGGCTACGCAACGACCCGAAGCGACCGTTCGTCGCTGTACTGGGCGGTGCCAAGATCAGCGACAAGCTCGGCGTGGTCGAGGCGCTGCTTAGAGTCGTGGACGAGCTCGTCATCGGCGGGGCGATGTGTTTCACCTTTCTCGCCTCGTTGGGTCACCAGATCGGTGATTCGCTGTGGGAGCCCGATCAGGTCGACACGTGCAAACGCCTGCTCGGCGACTCGGCTTCGGGCGGCAAGACCATCCACCTGCCTCAAGATCTCGTCGGAGTCGATGCCGCTGGCAACTACTCGACGTTCGGAGTCAACCTTCCCGAGGGCGCTAAAGGTCTCGACATCGGGCCCGGCACCGCTGCCGCGTTCAGCGACGTCATCATGGAGGCGCGCACGGTCTTTTGGAACGGTCCGATGGGCAAGTTCGAAGATCCGCGATTCGAGGCCGGCACTCGCACGGTCGCCCAAGCCATTGCGGACACGAAGGCGTTCACGGTGGTTGGTGGTGGCGACAGCGCTGCTGCTCTCGCCCAGTTCGGTCTCGATGACGACGTCGACCACGTATCGACCGGTGGTGGAGCGTCGCTCGAGCTGCTGGAGCACGGCGACCTTCCCGGCCTCGAGGCACTGCGGGGCGCTCCCAATGCGTAGGCCGCTGATCTCCGCGAACTGGAAGATGAACCACACCCACTTCGAGGCCATTCAGTGTGTCCAGAAGCTGGCATACCTCGTGGGCAAAGACGAGCTCGAACACGTGGATGTCAGCATTCATCCACCGTTCACCGACATTCGCAGTGTGCAGACGGTGATCGATGCCGACAAGCTGCAGTTCGCGGTCGGCGCGCAGCATTGTCACTGGGAGGACAAGGGTGCGTTCGCGGGCGAGGTCTCGCCGCTGTTCCTCGCCAAGATGAATGTGCAGTACGTAATCGTGGGGCACAGCGAACGTCGACAGTTGTTCGGCGAGACTGACGAAGGTGTTGCCCTAAAGGTCGCGGCGATTCAGCGACACGCCATGACACCGATTGTCTGTGTCGGCGAAACCCTGGAGGAGCGCGAGGCGGGCGACACCGAGAGCAAGGTGCTCGGCCAGGTACGCGCCGCGTTGGGTGGGCTTGGTGCCGACAAGGTTGCCACGCTCGTCGTGGCCTACGAGCCGATCTGGGCGATCGGCACGGGTCGCACGGCCACATCCGACGACGCCCAGCAGGTGTGTGCATCGATACGTCAATGCCTGGTCGATCTGGCCGGCTCCGAGGCCGCAGAGACCGTGCGGATCCAGTACGGCGGCAGCGTCAAATCGTCGAACATCGCCGAGCTGATCGCTGAGCGCGACATCGACGGCGCATTGGTGGGTGGCGCCAGTCTGGATCCCGACGAGTTCGCCCGAATCTGCAAGCTGGGGGCGTGATCCCAGAATCTCCATTCGGAATTTTCGACCCGGCTTTTCAAAGATTCGGAACGGTGCTGCTACCGGTCGGTAAGTAACGGTGGTATGTTGTCGGGCGCTCACTCCGATCGGGGAGGACGGTGTGAGAGTGTGGTCGGCCACGTTGGTCGACCGAGACCCACCTCCCTCCGTTTCCATAGGAGGAACATCCACGTGAGGACCACGAAACGTAGCACTCGCTACGCCGCGCTGGCATTAGGTTTTGCTGTCATCGCAGCAGCTTGTGGCGACGACGACGACACCAGCTCCAACGACACAACAGCCGTTACCGAGACCACCGCCGCAGCAGCACCTGATACAACTGCCGCCGAGTCACCCGAGACCACCGCTGGTGGTACCGAGACCACTGCCGCCGCTGAGGCTGCAGCAATGACGGTGACGATCAACCTCAACCCCGAAGCAGTCTGGGATGACGGTACGCCGATCACAGTCGCCGACTTCCAGTGCACCCTCGACGCGGTCATGAACACGCCGGGATCGCTGAGCACCGTTGGGTACGACAAGATCACATCGGTCGAGGCGGGTGACTCCGAGCAACAGGTGGTCATCAGTTTCTCCGAGGTCTTCGCTCCGTACAAGGATCTCTTCGGCGCAGGCCGGTTCCTCAAGGCCGACGCAGTGGATGATTGCAACGACGTGTCAGCCGATTTCGCCGACAACATCCCGTTCTCGGCAATGCCGTACAAGATCGAATCGTGGAGCCTCGACCAGCTCGTGCTGGTGAAGAACGATGCTTACTACGGTCCGGAAGCCGCCAAGGTCGACAAGATTGTCATGGTCCCCAAGGCCGACAGCGACACCGAGATCGCTTCCCTCGTGGCCGGCGAGAGTGACTTCATCTTCCCGCAGGCGTACGCCGGTATCACCGACGCGCTGAACGATCCGAACATCAAGTCGACTCCTGGATACGGCACGAACTACGAAGGTCTGTACTTCCAGCAGGACGTGAACTGCACACCCGACGAGACCCGCTCGTGTGCCTTCAAGGACGCGGACTTCCGCAAGGCATTCGCCAAGGCGATCGACCGCAACCTGATCCTCGCCAACATCTACGACCCGATCTTCCCAGGTGGCCCGCTGCTGAACTGCGGTCTGTGGGTTCCGACCATCGGCCCGTGGTGCGATCAGTCGCTGTGGGGTGCCGATGACGGCACCGACGGCTACTTCGACGCCGCTGGCGCTGAGACGATTCTCACCGATGCCGGCTGGGAGAAGGACGGCAGTGGCATGTGGGCGAAGGACGGCGTTGCACCAGAGATCCACTGGATCATCAACTCTGGCAACACCCGCCGTGAGTCGACCCAGGCTCTGATGATCCCCGAGCTGCAGGCAGCCGGGTTCAACATCATCGCCGACAACTGCGACGCAGCCTGCTACTTCCAGCAGCGTCTGCCAGCACTGAAGTACGACATGGCCATGTACATCAACACCGCCAGTCCTGACCCATCGGTCACTGGCATCATGGCGTGCTCGTCGATTCCTTCGGCTGACAACGGCAACCAGGGCCAGAACTCGGCTGGTTGGTGCAACGAAGAGGCTTCGGCCTTGATGACCCAGTCGGACCAGACGGTCGACGAGACCGCCCGCACTGACCTGATCCATCAGGCCGCGGCGTTCCTGGCCGAAGACGCGGTCATGTTGCCGCTGTACCAGTTCCCCAACATCGCCGCATGGCGTACCGACCAGGTCGGTGGCCCCGTCGATCTGGATGCCTCTAACTACATGGGCTTCCAGAACGTTGACGATTGGGAAGACACCAATGGTGACGGCCAAATCGTCATCGGTGCCGAGCAGTGGCCAGAGTGCCTCAACCCGATCACCGAGTGCGCCAACTCGTCCTGGTACGTCTGGACGACGGCGTTCAAGGTCCTCCCCGCCGTTTGGCGAACGACTGCCGACGGTAACTACGAGGCAACTGAGCTCGTCGACGGCGAGCCAGACGTAGCAATCGGCTGACCAGCGAGCTAACGCTCCAGAAATGAACTAATGTGAGCGGGGTCGGCGGATTCGCCGGCCCCGCTCTCGCAGTCTCATACACGTCGATATCGGAGGTGCGGCAGGATGATCAGGTTCGTCGGTCGAAGACTCTTGTGGACCATTCCCACCATGTTCCTGATCACGTTTCTCGTATTCGTTGCCATTCGGGTGGGCACCGATCCTGTGCAGAGTTACCTGCGGCTCAACCCGCGGGCCAGTGAAGCCAAGGTTCGGCAGTACCGCGAGGCCAACGGTTTGACCGGAAACATCGTGTCGCAATATTTCAGCTGGCTGGGACATTTCGTCACATTCGACTGGGGCCGCTCGATCAAGGGCAGCCGTCCGGTATGGCCCGAGCTCAGGGCGGCGATGGCCAACACGATGGTGCTCGGCACACTGTCCGTAGCGGTCGGCGTGACCATCGGCCTCATCATCGGAATCCTTTCCGCACTTCGCCCCCGGTCGGTGTTCGACCAGACGTCGACGACCGGTGCATTCGTCGGGATCTCCGTCCCGCCCTACGTCAGCGCCATCCTGCTGCAACTGTTCTTCGCCATCACCTTGACCCGCTGGCTCGGTCTCGACAAGCCGCTGCTACCGACGTCGGGCGTCTACCCGGCCGGTCACTCGGGATTTTCTCCCTTGCTGCGGCTGAAACATCTCATCCTCCCGATCACGGTCGTCGCCATTCAGATCATCGCCGTGTACTCGCGCTACATGCGTGCGTCGCTGCTCGAGGTCAAGAACAGCGACTACCTGCGAACCGCGCGGGCCAAGGGCATCAGTGAACGGCGCGTGCTCGTGCGCCACGCCCTCCGCAACGCACTCATTCCCATCGTCACCGTTGCCGCCATCGACATCGGCGCCATCATCGGTGGTCTGATCATCACCGAGCGGATCTTCGAGAACCGGGGAATGGGCGACTTCTTCTTGACCGCCTACGAGAACGGAGACTTCCCACAGCTGATGCCGTGGATGGTCTTCGTCGTCATGGGCGTGGTCTTGGCCAACTTACTTGCTGATGTGCTCTACGCCGTCCTAGACCCGAGGATTCGCCTTGACTGAGATCGATCGCTCCACCGACATCGCCCACGCGATCGAGGCCAACACAGACGCGGATCTCACCGGCCTCTCGCTACGCGACGAGTCGGAAGGCGTCGGTGGCGAGTCGTTGTCGCCTTTTCGGCTGGCGTTGCGTCACTATCGCCGCAACTGGCTGGCGATGGCCTCGTTGATCGTCCTCGCGCTGATCGTGCTGGCGTGTCTGTTCCCCAGCCTCCCGGCGAGGTACAGCGAGACGCAACGCCTGCCGAAGACCGACGCCACGTTCATCAACTCGCCGCCCAGTTCGAAGGCGTGGTTCGGCACCGACGACCTCAACCGCGACCTGTACAGCCGCGTCTGGTACGGCGGTCGCGTGTCGATCATGATCGGCATTTCTGTCGCCCTCATCGCATGCACCGTAGGCACCATCATCGGCGCACTTGCCGGCTACCTGGGCGGGATCCTCGACGACATCTTGATGCGAATCACCGACATCTTCTTGGCCTTCCCCATTTTGGTCTCGTTGCTCGTACTCAGAAATGTGTTGGCCGAAGCGCCCCTTGTGAAATCGATCATGGGGGAGAGAACGTCCGTGCGTTTCATGGTCATATTGCTGTCCGCCGTCGGGTGGATGGCGGTGGCCAGAATCGTACGCGGCGTGGTGCTGTCGTTGAAGGAGCGCGAGTTCATCGAGGCCTCGCGATCCGTCGGCGCGGGCGGACCGCGGATCATGTTCCGGCACCTCATCCCCAACGCGCTCGGCCCCATCATGGTGGCCCTGTCGTTGTCGGTGGTCGGTGCAATCCTTGCCGAGTCGACGTTGTCGTTCTTCGGCTACGGCCCAAGCCCCGGCGAGGGTCGCACGACATGGGGTCTGTTGATCGCCCAGTCGAAGCGCACCGTGCTGTCGGGCTACTGGTGGCTGGTGGTGTTCCCGTGCGCTCTGCTGGTGTTGACGATCGTCGCGATCAACTTCGTCGGTGACGGGTTGCGCGACGCGTTCGATCCCAAGTCAGACATGAGTCGGGCGTGAATCAAGAACAGCCTGTACTCGAAATCCGCGATCTCCGTGTCACCTTTCCAACTGAAAGCGGCGATGTCCAAGCGGTTCGCGGCGTCGATGTGACCGTGGCCGCCGGCGAGATGCTCGGCGTCGTCGGCGAGAGCGGTTCGGGCAAGTCGGTTACGTTTCTCGCCGCCATGGGCCTTCTGCCGAGGAACGCAAAGATCGAGGGCTCGGTCAAGGTGCACGGCCAGGAACTGGTCGGCATGAGCAACACACTCATGCGCAACCAGCGCGGCAAGCGCATCTCGATGATCTTTCAGGATCCGCTGTCGGCGCTCAACCCGACGCACAAGATCGGTCATCAGGTGTCCGAGATGCTCCGTAGTCACAACGACATGACGAAGGTGGCGGCCTGGGACCGCTCCGTTGAACTGCTCGACATCGTTGGTATCCCGCAACCGCGGACCCGCGCGTCGCAATATCCGCACGAGTTCTCGGGTGGCATGCGTCAGCGCGTGATGATCGCCATCGCGATCGCCAACGATCCCGACGTGCTGATCGCCGACGAACCGACGACGGCCCTTGACGTGACGGTGCAGGCACAGATCCTCGATGTCATCCAGGAGATCCAGCACAAGTTCCGCGCCGGCGTGGTGTTCATCACCCACGACCTCGGTGTGGTTGCCCGCATCGCCGACCGTGTACAGGTGATGTACGCAGGTCGCACGGTCGAGCGCGGCGACGTCGACTCGATCTTCCGCAACCCGACGCACCCCTACACGCGCGGTTTGCTGGCCAGTCTGCCGGCGCTCGGCCGCGAGCGGTTGACCCCTATCCCGGGTGCGCCGCCCAACATGTTGAGGCCGCCATCGGGCTGCGCGTTTCGTCCGCGCTGCGCGTTCGCGACCGACGT
>JANOCR010000043.1:0-3128 GCA_031412355.1 Ilumatobacteraceae bacterium
GTGGTGCGCGAGCGCATGACCACCCAGGACGTCGAGGCCATCACGCCGACCACCCTGGTGAACATCCGTCCCGTCGTGGCAGCCATCAAGGAGTTCTTCGGGACGTCGCAGCTGTCGCAGTTCATGGACCAGGTCAACCCATTGTCGGGCATGACCCACCGTCGTCGCCTGTCGGCCCTCGGGCCGGGTGGCCTCAGCCGCGAGCGTGCCGGCTTCGAAGTTCGCGACGTGCACTTCAGCCACTACGGCCGGATGTGTCCGATCGAGACGCCGGAAGGCCCCAACATCGGCCTCATCGGTGCGCTCAGCACCTTCGCCCGGGTCTATCCCTACGGCTTCATCGAGACGCCGTACCGCGTCGTGAAGAACGGAAAGGTCACCGGCGAGACCCGCTACATGGCCGCCGACGAGGAAGAGAACTACGTCGTCGCCCAGGCCAACACGCCGATCAACACCGACGGCACCCTCAAGGGCCCGAGAGTGCTCGTGCGCCGCAGCCCGCAGGCCGCCAGCCTGGAAGACCTGCGCAAGATGCTGGAGGCGGAGAGCTTCTTCGGCGCCACCACCGACATCGCTTCGGTGCCGCCGGAGGAAGTGCAACTGATGGACGTCAGCCCGAAGCAGATCGTTTCGGTCGGCACGGCGCTGATCCCGTTCCTCGAGCACGACGACGCCAACCGCGCCCTGATGGGCGCCAACATGCAGAAGCAGGCTGTGCCGCTGGTGCGCGCCGAGGCGCCGTACATCGGCACCGGCATGGAGGACCGAGTCGCCCGCGACTCCGCTGACCTCATCCAGGGCGCAGGGCCCGGCGAGGTCACCGAGGTCAGCGGCAGCAGCATCACGGTGCAGTACGCGGAGGGCGGCAAGCACGTCTACCCGCTCAGCAAGTTCCGTCGCAGCAACCAGGACACCTGCATCAACCACCGCGTCCGCGTCAAAGAAGGTGACAAGGTCGTCAAGGGCACCATCATCGCCGACGGCCCCTCCACCGACCTGGGTGAGCTTGCCCTGGGAAAGAACCTCCTCGTGGCCCTGATGCCGTGGGAGGGCTACAACTTCGAGGACGCCATCATCCTCAGCGAGCGTCTTGTGAAAGACGACGTGCTGACCTCGATCCACATCCACGAGCACGAGGTCGACGCCCGCGACACCAAGCTCGGTCCGGAAGAGATCAGCCGTGACATCCCCAACCTCAGCGACGACATCCTGCGCGACCTCGACGACCGTGGCATCATCCGCGTCGGTGCCGAGGTCGGCCCCGGCGACGTGCTGGTCGGCAAGGTCACTCCGAAGGGCGAGACCGAGCTGACGCCTGAAGAGCGATTGTTGCGTGCCATCTTCGGTGAGAAGGCCCGCGAAGTCCGCGACACCTCACTCAAGGTTCCTCATGGTGAGAGCGGCAAGGTCATCGACGTCAAGGTGTTCACCCGCGAGGACGGCCACGAGCTGCCCCCCGGCGTCAACGAGCTCGTCCGTGTGTATGTCGCCCAGAAGCGCAAGATCTCGGTCGGCGACAAGTTGGCCGGCCGTCACGGCAACAAGGGCGTCATCTCCAAGATCCTGCCGATCGAGGACATGCCCTACATGGCCGACGGCACCGCGGTCGACATCATCCTCAATCCCCTCGGCGTGCCGAGCCGCATGAACGTCGGCCAGGTACTCGAAGCGCACCTCGGCTACGCAGCCCGTTGGGGTTGGACCGACGTCAAGAACGGCAAGCAGATCGGCGAGCCGCCCATTCGCGGCACCGAGTCGAAGACGCGACCCAACACCAAGCCCAGCACCTTCGTCGCCACGCCGGTGTTCGACGGTGCGCACTGGGACGAGGAAGAGGCTGCCGGCAAGCACCCGACGATCCAGTCGATCTTCGAGAACCTCAACGCCGAGGGCGTCGACGGTGTTCGCATGATCCAGACCGACGGAAAGACACCGCTGCGCAACGGCCGCACCGGCGAGCTGTACGACAACCCGGTGACGGTGGGCTACATGTACATCTTGAAGTTGGCCCACCTGGTCGACGACAAGATCCATGCCCGCTCGACAGGCCCGTACAGCATGATCACCCAGCAGCCGTTGGGTGGCAAGGCACAGTTCGGTGGTCAGCGTTTCGGTGAGATGGAAGTGTGGGCCCTCGAGGCCTACGGCGCGGCGTACTGCTTGCAGGAGCTGCTGACCATCAAGTCTGACGACGTGTTGGGCCGCGTGAAGGTGTACGAGGCGATCGTCAAGGGCGAGAACATCCCCGAGCCGGGCATCCCCGAGAGCTTCAAGGTGCTGATGAAGGAGATGCAGGCGCTGTGCCTCAATGTCGAGGTGCTAGCCGACGATGGTTCCGAGATCGAGATGCGCGAGATGGACGAAGACGTCTTCCGCACCGCCGAGGAACTGGGCATCGACATCAGCCGCAACGAACGCGGCACCGACGAAGACGACCGCGAGCGCGAGGCACGACGTGCCGCCCGCAACGCCAGCTACTGATACTGAAAACGAACGAGACGAAGAACCGAGAGAATCATGCTTGATGTGAACATGTTCGACCAGTTGAAGATCGGGTTGGCCACGGCCGACCAGATTCGGCTGTGGTCCCACGGTGAAGTGAAGAAGCCAGAGACGATCAACTACCGCACACTGCGTCCCGAGAAGGACGGCCTGTTCTGCGAGAAGATCTTCGGGCCGACCCGCGACTGGGAGTGCTACTGCGGCAAGTACAAGCGCGTCCGCTTCAAGGGCATCATCTGCGAGCGCTGCGGCGTCGAGGTCACCCGCTCGAAGGTGCGCCGCGAGCGCATGGGCCACATCGAGCTCAGCGCGCCCGTCGTGCACATCTGGTACCTACGCGGCACGCGTAGCTGGCTGGCATACCTGCTGGCCGGGATCGAGCCGAAAGAAGAGCTCAAGGCCAAGCAGCTGGAGAAGGTCATCTACTTCGCCGCCAACCTGGTGACGTGGGTCGACGAGGATGCCCGTCACGAGAACCTCGCCAACCTCGAGGTCGAGTACATCGAGGAGCGCGAAGCGGTTCGCAAGGACCTCGAGCTCGCGATCGATCGTCGCATCAAGGATGCCGAGACAGAGGCCGAGAAGGCCGAGTCCGAAGGCGCCGACGCTCGCAAGGCGCGCAACGC
>JANOCR010000044.1:0-2934 GCA_031412355.1 Ilumatobacteraceae bacterium
TAGTTCGCCGCAGTGTTTGACGACTCCGGCCCCGCATAGGGGCGTCCGTCATCAGACGCACTGCTCAGGGTGGTGCGCTTGACGACTCCGGCCCCGATATGGGGCGCCAGTCATCAAACGCCGGGACATACCGAGTTGCGCTATATCTGCCGTTCGGCACCCGTAGTTCTGCGCCAGCAATCGCTTGAGTTAAGGCCCACCATTCGGCGCAATCAAGACGTGGCAGCGGAGGCGCTGATCGATGAGGGATGGAAGGGTCACTCCGCCGCCAACCTGACGAGATCTGCCGGCATCCTGGGGACAGGTGCGCAAGGTCCTCAACGAACTACAGGTGATCGTCGGATGACCTAGATCTGGCGCGGCGCTCCATTGGGCATTCGGGCTGACGGCGATGTCCCGGCGTGCGTCGCTGTCTGCGCACGGGCCGCACCACGGGACGGTCAACGAGCCTGCGGCGTGACGATGAGACGAATGGTGAAACGATTCGCGGAGTCGTTGCCTTTGTGGGGTGTGGAGCATTCGCAAGTGATCGCAGATCGCCGTGAGGAGTTCGTGGTCTTTTCTGAACAGGCCGCGCTCCGGTTGCGCCCGGCGCTGGTTGCGCACCACGGCGTCGAGACGGCCAACGATCTCTGCGCAGATGCGATCGCGTATGCCTGGGAGAACTGGGACCGAGTTCGGGTCCTCGACAATCCAGTCGGTTACCTCTACCGGGTAGCGACGAGTCGTGCGCGTCGGTACCGTCGATGGCGGCATCCCGTGTTGCTCCCTGCCGAGTCGGGCGTCGCGGCCGTGGAACCCGACCACGCGCTTCATGTGATGTTGGCCAAGCTGCCGCTTGGACAACGCACTGCCGTGGTGCTGGTTCACGTGTACGGGTGGTCGTATCAGGACGTTGCTGATCTCATCGGTCGTTCGCTGTCCGATGTTCGCAATGACGTGCACCGCGGGCTCACCGCGTTGCGAGCAACGGTGGAGGCCAGTCATGGTCGATGACCTCGAAGAACGATTGAGTCGCTATCGAGCCGACCTGGACGCCGCTGTGGCCGCGGACCTCGCTCGTCGGCAGCTGGCGAGTCCCGAAGCGGGCTTCCACGATGCTGAGCCTCTACTCGACACTGATCAACAACTCGTTCCAGTGAAGGAGAACTACGTGTCCGTTGACTCACCACCCACGAGCGAAACCAGAAACCGTCGGCGCCTGGCGATGGCTGCCGCAGCCGTCGTTGCCGTCATCGGCGTCGCCGCAATCGCCATCAACAGCATGAACTCCGATGACGACGTGGCTCCGGCGCCCGCGGTACAGCCAACCGTCGCTCCAACTACCGCCGTCGCACCAACTACCACCGTCGCACCCACAACGAAGACCGTGAGCTTCCCCGTCGAAAGCGCGAACGACATTCCGGTGACGTTCACGGCGCCGGACGACTGGGTCGTCGGCGGGTTTTCGTACGCCGACAACCAGGGCGGCGCACCCGGAGTGATTTTCAACGGCATAGCCAACATCTACGTCGACGCGTGTCAATGGGTGCTGCTCGACCCGCCGGTTGGTCCGACCGTTGATGACCTCGTGGCGGCGTGGTCGAACCTGCCCGACTTCGCCGCCACCGCAGCGGTCGACGTCACCGTCGACGGCTACGCCGGAAAGCAGTTCGAGTTCTCCGTCCCCAACTACGCGACCGGGTGCAAGGTGAAGGAGGGCGTTGGCCGGGTGTACGCCCTCTGGGACGAAACCGGAATGAATAAGGAGCACGCTCCCGGCTACTTTGCGTGGTCCTCCAACCTTCACCTCCAGATTTGGGTCCTCGACGTGGACGGCACCCGACTCGTGATCGGCGCGACCACCCTGCCGAGCACATCGCCGCAGGACCGAGCCGCCCTCGACGAGGTCCTGGCCTCGATCCAGATCGGCTGACCTCACCGCCCGGGCCAGACGGCCGTTGCCGGACCCCGGCGACGCGCCGAGACTATCCCGTGTCAGCGCCCTCGTCTTGGGTGATAGTTGAAGAGCTCGATGAGCGACGCTGATCTCACAGCGGCGAAGCAGCGTACGATGTCAGTCCGCAGTCAGTCCGCAATCCATCGGCAAACGGTGCGAAATGTTGAGAACCACTGAGACCAATAACCGCAGGTAGGACTACCGATCGGACAGGCAGTAGCAGGTCGCAGACTTGCTCAATGCGTTCCTGTTCAAGTCGTGACCGCCACGCCTCGCGCGCCGAAAAACGTTACGCGCGGCCCGGTATATGGTTCGCCGGTATGGCACGACCAGTACATTTCGAGATCCACGCCGATGACCCGCAGCGAGCCATCGCCTTCTACACCGACGTATTCGGATGGACGGTCAACCAATGGGAGGACAACCCCTACTGGCTGGTCTCGACCGGGCCGACCGACCAGCCAGGCATCGACGGTGCGATCCTTCCGCGCATGGGTGATCGGCCGGCTGCGGGCGCGCCTGTCGTGGGAATGGTCAACACCATGCAGGTCGACAACCTCGATGCAGCCCTGGCGAAGGCATTCGATCGCGGTGGCGTGATGGTCCTCGACAAGATGGTGATTCCGGGCGTCGGCACGGTCGCCTACGTCCTCGACAGCGAGGCCAACGTCATCGGCATGCTGCAGCCCGAAGACTGACGTTCGAACTATCGCCTGACCCGGCGGCCCATCAACTCCAGAGGCGCTGCGGTCACTCGAAGGGTGGTTCCTCGAACTCGGAGGCGTCGGGCAGTACGAGGTCCCATCGGTCGAGGCAGTCCTCGCAGCGGTAGGCGACGTAGTCGCCCGGCAGCCAGACTCCGTCCTCGCGCGGCTGCGTAAGCAGGTGGCAGCGCCCACCACAATCGACGCAGACGATCATCGGCTCGGGTTCCAGTTCGATACCGCGGCACGTTATACGGTGAGGCCGTGCCAGCAGCCGCAGCCACCGATCAG
>JANOCR010000045.1:0-3038 GCA_031412355.1 Ilumatobacteraceae bacterium
TGGCCCGTACCCCGCGCGGCCGGGTGGCCATGGCTGCCGCCTACGAACACATCGGCCTCACGCCTCCCGCCGGCGCCGCGCCGACCTCGTCCCTCTTCGACTGATTGTTGGCCCCGCTAGCCGAGCTGGGCGGCCATCCACTCGGTCAGGACGGCCAGAACGTCGGCGTTGTTGCGCTCGAACATCGAGCCATGGCTGTTGCCGTGCACCCCATGGTCGGCCAGTTCGATGTGCACCGCGTTGCAGCCGGCCTGCTGCAGAAACTCGACCAGTGGGCCGTCGGTGAAGCGGAACACCGATGCCTCGCCCGACACCACGGCGATCGGAACCTGGGCGAGATTCGACAGCTTGCGAGCGGGCTCGTTCTGCAGCACCAATGCCGGCGCGCCCGGAGCCGGAGCCTCGTGAACGTCGAGGCTCAGTTCGCTCGGCGACGCCGCGGGCGGGTCGAACGTCATCGGTACCGCGGCGACGCCCCATTGCAATGTGTCGGGCCCGAACATGGTTGCGAACGCGGGGCCGATCGGCTCGACTTGCACCAGCGCCACGACCAGCTCGGGCCGAGCGTCGGCCACCAGGAATCCGGACGGACCGCCGAGTGAGTTGCTGACCACGTAGGCGGGACCGATCCGGTCGAGCAGCTCGACCAATCGTCGTTGCTCGAGGCCCTGACGATCGGCTGCATCGGCAGCAAACGGCCCGGTCGACGCCAGGAACTGCGCCAGCGCGGCGTCGTTCGGATCGTTTCGATCTCCCGGCCACTGCGTGTGCAGACCGGCGAACGGCATCGCGCCTGGACCATCGGCGGGGGGGACGAAGATGCCGGTCAGCACCTCGACCGGCAGCGGCGGGCCCATCGGCCCCAGCGAGTCAGGACTGTATGGCGATCGGCCATGCCCCGGCCTGTCGACCACATACACAACCCAGCCCTGCTCGACCAGCAGCGTGGACCAGCCCGGCCGGCCGTCGGGCGTGCCCAGGTAGTCGAGGCCCTGGCCGCCGCCGCCGTGGACGAGCACGATGGGATACGGCTGGGTGACCTCGTCCGGTGCCTCCCAGTAGACGAACATCTGGCCACGGGCAGAACCCGTAGCGGGATCGGGCTCGGCGCCGAGCCAGAAGTGCCCCCGCCGCGAGGTGACCGGCGGCGAATCCGCCGGCGGTTTCGCGGGTGGGCCGGATTGAAAGCGAGTCATCGTTGCCCCTGTTCGTCGAACGGTCGGCCGACCATACCTCGCCCGGCCGGGTCTGGCGTCGTCTCGTCAGCCGCACAACTCGCGAGTGAGATCAGCAGCGCCGATCTCGCGGTCGCGCACAACGTGCTGCCCGGCCCACAGCGATGTGAAGTCGCCGCTGCCCTGTTGCTCCGCATGAGCGCGCAGCGGCGCGACTGCCGTGGCGGCGAGGGGGAAAGCGGGGGCCGCCGCGCAGATCGGACCGCACTCGCGAATCAAGCGATTGACGATTGCTCGCGCCGGTCGGCCGGTGAACACGTTCGTGAGGGCCGTGTGCCGCGACGCCTCGCTGCGTAGCGCGGCGCGATGCAACGCGCTGGTCGCGGCCTCGGGGCACAACAGATACGCCGTACCGACCTGCACTCCGGCAGCACCGAGGGTTCGGGTGGCGGCGACCCCCGCTGCGTCGGCGATACCGCCGGCGGCGATGACGGGGACACTGACCGCTGCGACGATCTGCGGCACCAGTGCGAACGTTCCGCTCTGTGTCGTGAGATCGCTCGACAGGAACATTCCTCGATGCCCTCCAGCCTCCACACCTTGGGCAATCACTGCGTCAACACCGCGCGACTCGAGCCACAGCGCTTCGTCGACCGTCGTCGCCGACGAGAGAATCGTCGAGCCCCACGACTTCACCCGGGCCAGCAGTGCTTCGTCAGGCAGCCCGAAATGGAAGCTGACAACCGGTGGCCGGAAGTCCTCGAGGATGTCGGCGGCCCCGGCGTTGAAGGAGAGGCGAGGCGCACCCGCACGGATCTGCTCGGCGTCGAGGCCGAATTCCGTGTAGTAGCCGGCCAGGGCCTCCCGCCAGCTGGCCTCGACTTCCGGTGCGGGCTCCGGTTCGCGGTGCACGAAGAAGTTGACGTTGTACGGCTTCGTCGTGCCCGACCGAATAGCCTCGAGTTCGGCTCGTATGTCATCGGGACCGAGTACAGCGCACGGAAGCGACCCGAGCCCGCCGGAATTGCTGACAGCGATGGTCAGCGCGCTGCCCTGCACACCGGCCATCGGAGCCTGCACGAGCGGATGCTCGATCTGCAGCAGCTCCGTCAATGGTGTTGATGAACGTGGCATGTTCTACTCCTTCGTCGCGCTCTAGGCTCGCAGGCGCACGCTGAGGCAGGTCACGCAGCCTTCGAGCTTCTGGAACTCGCCGATATCGACTTCCACGGGGTGGTAGCCCATGGACCGGTATCGCTCGGCGGACAGCGGGCAGTCGGCGGCCATCAGCAAACGATCGTTGCCGAGTAGCACGACATGCGCGCCGGATTCCTCGGGTGTCGCCATGAACTTCGGGAATACGGTCGGATCGTCGACGGCAGCGGGCCAGCCCACGATCGTGCCGTCGGGAAGTGCGGTGACAGCCGACTTCAAGTGCAGCACCTTGGTCACAGGCACGGTGACGACGGTTGCGCCGAGCGGTCCCAGGTGGGCATCAAGTTGGGCGATCCCCTCGGCGTTGGTGCGTCCGCCGAGGGCGACGTACACCGTGTCGCCGACCTTCAACACGTCGCCGCCATCGAGCGTGCCGGGCGGCTCGATCCGCTTCGTCCGATAGCCGAGTCGAGCGATGGTGGCGTCGACGGCGGCTGTTTCGGGTCGGCGGCTGGGCGCGCCGGGCAGCGAGATCACTGCGAGATCACCGAACATCACGATTGTGTCCTCGACGAACACTGCATCGGCGCAGTCGTCGGCGGGCGGGACCTCGATGGGCTCCCAGCCGTTGGCGACCAATGCACCGACGTAGCCGCGCCACTGCTGGAGAGCCAGGCCGACGTCGACCTCCGCTCGTTCGACGTGCGT
>JANOCR010000046.1:0-3419 GCA_031412355.1 Ilumatobacteraceae bacterium
ACGCGGGGTGATCCCGATCGTCGAACTCGGTTTGCAGGAGCTTGTCGAGGAGGGCCTCGCCGGCGGCCGGCTGTCGTTCGTGCTCGGTGCGGCCAATGCGGCGCAGGATTGCGAGATCGCGTTCCTGTGCGTCCCCACTCCACAGGGCGACGACGGCTCAGCCGATCTCAGTTACATCGAGGCGGCCGCGCGCCAGATCGGTCCGGTGCTTCCGTTCGAAGCGGTCGTAGTCAACAAGTCCACCGTGCCGGTCGGCAGCGCCAGGGTCGTCGAACGGGTCATGGGCCGGCCCGACGTGAAGGTGGTCTCCAACCCCGAGTTCTTGCGCGAAGGCTCGGCCGTACAGGACTTCCTGAAACCCGATCGGGTCGTCGTTGGTTGCGACGACCAGGCCGCGGCGCTGAAGGTCTCGGCCCTCTACGACGGCATCAGCGCCCCCGTCATCGTCACCGACCCGGCCTCCGCCGAGACGATCAAGTACGCCGCCAACGCATTCCTCGCCACCAAGCTCAGCTTCATCAACGCCATCGCCGCGATCTGCGAAGGAGTCGGCGCCGACGTCAACGACGTCGTCGTCGGCATGGGTTCCGACAAGCGGATCGGCCAAGACTTCCTCCGCCCCGGTCCGGGCTGGGGTGGGAGTTGTTTTGACGGCGCAGAGACCTGCATCGTGCGCGACACCGACGGAACGCGACTGACACGTTTCGACGAACTCGTCAACCTGTCGCTCGACGAACTCGAGATCCTCAGCTGGTCCAACGGCCAGGTCCTTCCGGAGTTCCATCCAGCACTCGCCCTCTCGCAACGGCCGTACAGCGGCAACATGGTGCGCATTCGAACGAAGATGGGGCGGCGACTGACGGTCACGGCCGATCATCCCATGATCGTCAGATCCGCAGACGACGAAATCGCAATCAAACCGGCTGGCGCCCTGACCAGTGAGGATTGGTTGCCAGTTTCGCTCGGCTCACCGCTCGCCGACGCCTTCGGCCCAGAGCACGCCTCGATGATCGAAGCCATCGCTCCCGCCGGTCTTGCGTGGCGAGACATCATTCTCCGTCTGAACGATGAGCAGATGGTCGCCGCACGCAGAGTTGACAGTTCTCTTCCCGCCCAACGGCGTTGGGACTATCGGCGGAGCCGAACTTTGCGCCTCACTGAAGCCGCACTGCTGCGTCTACCGCTTTCGGGCGCGTTGATGGGATCGGCAACGAATGGCACCTACGTCCCAGCACACATTGACCTGACCGACGATCTCTGGGAGGTCCTCGGGTTGTTCCTCGCGGAAGGGCACATCGGAACCGACGGTCTGCGCAGACGCGTGTGCTGGTCATTTCATCCGACGGATGAGCAGCATCTTGTCGACCTGGTTGCCACCTTCTGGCGCAACCTGGGCGTGAAAGCCACGGTTCGCCGAATGACGACCGTGATGCAAGTGTCCATCTCCTCCAGACTGTTGGCAGGGTGGTTCGAGAACGTCCTCGGCCTCGGCACCAACTGCTACGACCATCGCCTTCCCGATGCGATCTGGACTGCATCCGCATCGGCAAAGCAGGCCATGCTTCGAGGGCTGTGGGCAGGCGATGGCTCGTGGTCCTTGCTGAATGGCGGCCCTTCTGTCGCACTCGAATACGGCACCGTTGCACCGGACTTGGCTGATGGCATGCTTCGGTTGCTCGGCGAGTTCGGCATCGTGGCCCGTCAGAAGATCGCTCGTACGGCCAGATCGACGGTCGACACCCATTGGCTCGTGATCTCCGGAGCCGATCAGATCGAAGATTGCATGTGGCTGCTCGAGCCGCACGAACGGGATCAGGTGCAACGCCAACTCGCGCAAACGAAACGAATTGCACCCACCGGGTATCGCCGTGATCGGAAGGGAACGGCGTGGGTTCGAGTCGTCGAAGTGACCAGCCGGACGACCGAGCAGCTCGTGTATTCCGTCGAGGTGAGCCACAACCACACCGTCGTCGCCACGGGCGGGCTCGTGGCCCATAACTGTTTTCCAAAAGATTCGCGGGCGTTGTTGAAGATCGCCAGTGACGCCGGGTATCACTTCGACCTTCTCGATGGCGTGATCGCCATCAACGAGGAACAATTCGAGCGTGTGGCCGACAAGATCCGCGTCGCGGCGGGTGGCGACCTGCGCAACACCATCGTCGCCGTCTGGGGCCTGACCTTCAAGGCCCGCACCGACGACTTGCGCGATTCACCGTCGCTGGCGGTCATCAAGCGACTCGTCGCCGCGGGCGCCACGGTGCAGGCCTACGATCCCACCGTCGACGGGCCGAAGCCCGGGTTGCCCACTGATATCACCATCGCCAGCGATCCGTACGCGGCGTGCAACGGTGCCCACGTGCTGGCCGTGCTGACCGAATGGGACGAGTTCCGCTGGCTCGACATCGACAAGGTGGCGGGCACCATGACCGGCCGAGCGATAGTCGACGCCCGCAATCTGCTGGAGCGCAACGACTGGCGAAGAGCCTCGTTCGATTACCAGGGCATTGGTCGCTGACGTCGTAGAATCGGCAATCATGACTCGGGCAAGAGCACGATCACTGTGGCTTGCCGCCCCCGCATTGATCGCGGCGTGCTCGAGCTCTCCGAGCGCCGAATCGCCGCCGTCGGATGCAGCCACGTCAGTTGCCGACACTGTCGTCACGACATCCACAGTTGTCGCGTCGACCAGCGTTGCTCCGCCCAGCTCCACGCTGCCGCCGGCGACGACGCTGGTACCGGTGGACACCACGCTGTTGATCCCGATCGCGCTCGGCAACAAGCCGTTTCCCGCCGACGCCGACGAACTGGCCACCATGCATCGGGGCTACACGGGCGACCCCAACGCCATCCTCCAGAACTGGCTGATCACGCCGATGGCCGTCCCTAGCGGGCCCGATGTGCGCCTGCTCGGCTTCGAGCGAACCGTCGGTATCAGTACGACGAGCGCCACGTTCCTGACAGGCGCTCTCGATCCGCAAAGTGCGTTGGCGAACTTCGAAGCAGCCCTCGCTCCCGCCCCGACGTACACAGTGACTCGCTCGACTCGAACCGAAGGAACAGT
Organism: Ilumatobacteraceae bacterium; assembly: GCA_031412355.1. Classification (GTDB taxonomy): domain Bacteria; phylum Actinomycetota; class Acidimicrobiia; order Acidimicrobiales; family Ilumatobacteraceae; genus JAENVT01. The sequence continues at coordinate 3,062 of JANOCR010000046.1, forward strand.
CACGGTCTACGGGCTCGACGCCCAGCCGAACACCGTGCAGGGCGATCCCCCGGGATGGTCTGTCGAGGCCAGCGCGGTCGATCAGCTCGGCATCGTCAGCATCAAGCGCAGCGACTACGCCTTCGAGAAGGTCGCGCCGGCGTTCGCCGATCTGCCGTCGACGCTGCAGTCCGCGATGTTGAACCAGGACGCGATCGCGGTGAACGTCGGCGGATTGCTGACGAGCATCACGTACGAAAGCGGTGTCGACTCCCTGGGCGACACGCCGTCCCAACGCACACAACTCAGCTATGACATCGCCAACGACTTCACCACGGCCAGCGTCGGTCTGCAGGCGCTGCTGACGACCGGCTGGGAC
>JANOCR010000047.1:0-2528 GCA_031412355.1 Ilumatobacteraceae bacterium
CAGGTGGGCGCCAGTGGGAGCACCGTCGACAGCGCAAACGCGAAGACGATCGAGCAGATGAACGGGACCACATAGACCACGACGCGAACGGCGCGCGCGAGCCACGGACGACCAATCCAGCGGCGCGTCACAGCACGTTCCGTTGGTCCACCTTGCAATTATCGACCCAAACGCGCCTTTAGGTAAGGGAAATCTCTTTCGGAGCCAATTCGCTCAGGTCATCTCGTCCCGAGCGTTCTTGGCACGAGCTGCACCAATCGCCGTCTTCACGGGCTTGTTCTCCCTCTCCATCGCAGTGACCAGTGACTCGCTTGGCGACCGGTAATCCCCGCACTGGGTCAGCCCAAACGGCGTCGAGCACTACCGCGGTAAGGTACGGACTGAGCTCCGTTCGGAGGGAGCCAAGGGGATGACACATGGCCAACGGCTCGTTCGTGTTCAGTCAGTCAGCCACGGTCGACCCGGCGGGTATTTGGAAATTCGCCTCAGGGTCCTTCACCGGGCAGTCGAGGAGCGATCTGTTCGGATATGACGCCAGCACCGGCTCGCTGTGGGTGGGTGAGAACACCGGAACGGGCTTCCTCTTCGCACAATGGGCCGTGGTCGACCCTGTCGACGGATGGCAGTTCATCGCGGGCGATTTCTCGGGCGACGGACGCACCGACATTGTCGGCTACCACCCAAGCAACGGATCCCTGTGGCTTGGTGAGAACGTCACCAGGCACTTCGAGTTCGTCCAATGGGGCGCCGTCGACCCGCCAGACGGCTGGCAGTTCGCCGCCGGCCACTTCATGGACCATGCCAAGAAAGACCTCTTCGCATATCACCCCAGCAACGGAACACTGTGGGTCGGCGAGAACACCGGGGCGGGTTTCACCTTCCAACACTGGGGTACCGTCGATCCCGTCGACGGATGGCAGTTCGTGGCCGATGACTTCACGGGCAACGGCCGGACCGACATCATGGGCTATCACTCCAGCAACGGATCCGTATGGGTCGGTGAGAACCTCGGTTCGACGTTCAGCCTCAGCCTGTGGGCAATGGTCGACGCACCGACGCACCGTTGGCAGTTCAGCTCCGGCTACTTCACCGGCCGGGCCCGCAGCGATCTGTTCGGGTACGACCCCAGCACTGGAAAGGTGTGGGTCGGTGTAAACACCGGGACCGGCTTCATCTTGCAACAATGGGGCAGCGTTGCGCCGGCCGACGGTTGGCGGTTCGTTGCCGATGTCTTCAACGCCGATCGATGGACCGACGTGTCGGGCTTTCATCCCAGCAACGGCAGCGTGTGGATTGGTGAGACAACCGTGCGCCCCATCGAGGGGTATTGCTGGCCGCTGTCGGCATCACCCGGGGAAACGATCCAGTTCATGGTCTCCGGCGAGGGCGCATCCCACTCTCGAATCCAACGCCACACGTCGGTATCCGATGCCATCGACACCGTCGACGTCATGGGCCTGGATTTCGTAGCCGCCACGCAGCCCGTTCCGCCGATGGCCGGGCAGTTCGGTTGTGGGTGGACGGAGAGCTTTGCGCTGACCATCCCAGCGACATGGAGATCCGGCATCTATGCAGCGTCGTGCACCGACGCAGCAGCAAACAGCTTCGATGTCACCTTCGTCGTCAAACCGGCGATCGACAGTCGCTCGAACGTCGCCGTTCTGGCGAACGTCAACACCTGGCTCGCCTACAACGGGTGGGGCGGGGAATCGAAGTACAGCGGTCGAGCGAGGACAAGCTTCCTGCGACCGAGCCCCGGTGCATCGCCAGCGGCGGACTACCACCTCACGCGCGGCGAACTGTGGGTGGTCGGATGGTTGGACAGTGAGGGATACCGGCCCGATCTGTACAGCGACATCGACTTCCACAACCAAGGCTGCGACGCGTCGCAGTATCGATGCCTGGTTTTGAGCACGCACCCCGAGTACTGGACCCGGCAGATGTACGCCAACCTCAGCGCCTATCTCGACTCGGGCGGAAGTGTCCTGTACCTCGGCGGCAACGGCATCTACGAGAACGGCGAATACGAGCCGGGGCAAACCGGAATCATCTTCCGCCAAGCGCTCGAAGGTGGGCCGCGAGTCACCTCGTTGTTCCGGGTGCTCGACCCGGCGATGGCGGAGCGCTCGCTGCTCGGTGTCGCGACCGAACGGTGCGGAGTCGTTGGTTCGCCATACCGGATCGAGACCGCCGGCCACCCCCTGTTCGCCGGCGTCAAGGTCCGCGATCCCGTCAGCGGAGCCCGACGTCAGGTCCGCAACGGTGACCTGTTCGGCGAGGCCGGCCTCAACATCGGGTTCGGCAACGGCAAGGCCAGCGCTTGGGAAGTCGACACGCGCGACGGTGTCGGCGCAAACACTGTGCCGATCAACTGCGCTACGGAGGACAACCAGATCCCGCCGTCGATCCTGCCCAACGGGCTGATCGTGCTCGCCTCCGGCGAGGCAGACTTCGAGGGTCCCGGCGCGGAAATGGTGTTCTATGAACACCCCGGTGGCGGCATCGTCTTCTCCGTCGGGTCGTTGACG
>JANOCR010000048.1:0-16863 GCA_031412355.1 Ilumatobacteraceae bacterium
GCTGATCGGCGTTTCGCCTTCGCTCTGGATCGACTACTCGACGGTCTCGAGACCGCCCGCTGATGTGGCACGGTGGTTGTCATGGCGAACTACATCGATCTGAATCGGGCTAATTGGGACGACCGGGCACCGGCGCATGCGGCCTCCCCCGACTACGCGTTCGAGCGCTTCATCGCCGATCCCGGCTACCTCAGCGAGGTCGTCACCTTCGACGTGCCCATGCTCGGCGACGTTCGAGGCATGCGCGGCGTGCATCTGCAATGCCACATCGGCACGGACACGATCTCGTTGGCCCGTCTGGGCGCAGCGATGACGGGACTCGACTTCTCCGGCGCTGCGGTGATCGAGGCCCGTCGGCTGTCGGCTGCCGCCGGCAACCCGGTCGAGTTCGTCGAATCCGACGTCTACGGAGCGCTGGATGTGCTGCCGGCAGCCGGCTTTGACTTGGTGTACACGGGTGTCGGGGCGTTGTGCTGGCTTCCCGACATTCGCCGTTGGGCCGGCGTGGTTGCCGGATTGCTTCGCCAGGGCGGGCGCCTGTTCATCCGCGAAGGCCATCCGATGATGTGGTCGATCGACGAAGCGCGCAGCGACGCCCTCGTCGTCGACTACCCGTACTTCGAACGTGAGGAGCCGATGGTCGACGAAGACCCCGGCACCTACGTGGCGACAGACACCAGGTTCACCCAGAACGTCACCCACAGCTGGAACCACGGGCTGGGCGAGATCGTGACCGCGCTGCTGGATGCAGGAATGGAACTGACCGGCCTCGTCGAGCACGACAGCGTGCCGTGGGAGGCCCTGCCCGGCCACATGGAGCGAGGCGCACTCCGTGAATGGCGCCTTATCGATCGCCCGTGGCGCCTCCCGACCACCTACACCCTTCAGGCGAGGAAACGGGTATGACGGCGGCGTGACGGCGGGCGTCAGAAGAACGGCAGGTACTGCTCGAGCTCCCACGCTGAAATGGTCTCTGGATCCCAGGTGCCGCCGGCGGCTTCCCACTTTGCCAACTCGTCCTTGCGGATCGTCAGGAATGCCGTCACCAAGTCGTGGCCCATCGCCTCGCAAAGGACCGAGTCCGCTTCCAGCGCGGCCAGCGCTGCACCCAGATCGTGAGGCGTGTGCCGGTCGGTGTTGGGTTCGGTGTCGCCATCGCCGATCTGTGGATCACCGCAGTCGCGCCCGTCGACCACACCCAGCAGGGCAGCGTTGAGCATGACGGCTGCGGCCAGATACGGATTGGCGCTGCCGCAGGGCATGCGATTCTCGATCCTGGTCGCCGCACCGCGTTCGCACGGGACGCGGTACGTGCTGATGCGGTTGTCGAGGCCCCAGTTGGCCCAGTAGCCGGCGATGATCCCAGGGATCAGCCGCTTGTAGCTGTTGACGAGCGGCGCCGACATCGCCGCCATGCCCTCGTGGTGGGCGATCACACCGCCGAGGCACTGGCGTGCGAGCGGCGACAGGCCGTGCTCGGCCAACGGATCGTCGAAGGCGTTGGCACCGCCGTGCACCGGCGTGAGGGACAGGTTGATGTGCAGGCCGCTGCCCACGAGATGAGCCATCGGCCGTCCCATGTATGTGACGCAGAAACCCTTTCGGGCAGCCAGCTCGCGAGTCATCTCCTTGCAGATGAAGGCGCGGTCGGCGGCGTCGAGAGCAGGGCCGTAGCGCATGTTGAGCTCCATCTGACCGGGATGGAACTCGCCCATGATCCCCTCGAGGTCGAGCTGACATTGTTCGGCCGCATCGAACATGTCGAACATCAAGCCGGTGTTGTCGCCACCCATGCCCACGCCGTAGACGCGGTGCGACGGAATGTTCAGCGGCCCGAATCCACCCGGCGCATCGGCGTCGGGTTGCATTACGTAGAACTCCATCTCGAAGCCAAGGTGCGGTTCGTACCCGAGTGACGCCCAAGCGTCGACGGCGCGTTTCAACGCGCCACGGGGAGACAGCGCCAACGGCCGGCCGTTGTACTCGAGGTCGGCGATGACGACATCGGTGTCGACCTCCCATCCGGGTCGAGCGGCATCAGCCAGTGGCAGTGTCGCCAGATCGGCGAACCCGACGTCGGGGCCATATCCGTCGACCGGAAGGATGTCGCGATTGAGGCCCATGGTCATGGTGGTGACGGCGTGATGACCGTGCTCGTGCATGCGAGAGCGCGGCACGTAGCGGCCGTGCGACAGCCCGTTGAGATCGGCCCACATGACCCGAACACGTCGATTCCCCATAGCCGGCGACGCTAGCAAACGTTCTTTGGCCAGATCAGGCGTGGTGGACCGTGTGCTGACCGACGTTGTCGATTGACTCCTTCTTGCTTGCCAGCGCCCAGATCGCGGTGAGGGCCAACAGGATCAACGCCAGATGGCGACCCCACAATTCGGAGCCGATCGGCGCCGTGTCTTTCCAGAATTGGGAATAGATGGCCAGCGTTACGGTGGCCAGGCCGACCAACGCGGCAACGAGGTCGAGCGGCTTGCGTGTTGCGAAGTGCTTCAATGCCGCCACGCACAACACGATGTAGACGACCGAGATCAGGAAGCCACCCAGGCGCGAGGCGATGAGGAAGCCGTTGAACACCTCGGTGTTGAAGAACGCGACCGGTCCGTCGGGATCGACCAGGTCCGTGCCGTACTTGACCAGCGCAACCACCGTCGAGATCACAGTAACGACGAGGATCACGAGGCTGGCCGTCACGGGTAGCGACTTGGCATTGAGCCTTGACAGTTGGCGAGGCAGCAACCCGTCACGAGACAACGTGAACAGGCCGCGAGCCGCGGCGAGTTGGAAGCCGATCCCGACCGCCAGGATGTCGAGCAGGATGGCGAGGTCGATCCACACGGCGAAGAAGCGGTTGAGATACAGGTCGGCCATCGGCACGAAGTCGGACGCGGCCTCGGTCGCACCGATCGCCAGCGTGTACTGGGTGATGAGGTAGAAGGCCCCCACGATCAGGATGGTCGCCACAACCGCCCTGGGGATCGATCGCTGCGGGTCCTTCGATTCCTCACCGAGCGCCGCGGCCAGTTCGAAGCCGATGAACATCAAGATGGCGAACAGCAGGCCCCTGAAAACCGAACCACCCTCGGCAACGTTGCCAGGGTTGAACGAATCGAGGCTGTTTCCTGCAGGCCCGCCGTCGATGATGACTTTGATTGCCAGCACCAGGAACGGGATAATCGACAACACGATCAGCACCAGCTGCGCCTTGACCGAGATCCGCACACCCAACACGTTGGCGCCGTACATCAGAAGCGCTATCACCAACGCCCACACCCACCAGGCGAGATCGAATCCCATGTGGTCGTTGAAGAAGGTCCGTGCCCAGAGCCCACCGATGATGGCGATGCCCGGGCCGGCCAGGGCGATCGCGGCAATGTGATAGACGCCGGCGCAAAATGCCGCGATTCGCCCTCCCAGCGAGTGGGCGATGAATTCGTAGACGGTGCCCGATCCGCTGTACCGCTTGGCGAACTCGCTGAGCGTCCAGCCGATGCCGAGGACACCGATGGTCGTCAGCAAGATGACGAATGGCCCGGCACCTGGGGCCAGAACGAACGCAAGCAGTCCACCCAACACGCCACCGGAGAACACGGGCCCGACCGCCAGCGACTGGGCCACGCAATCGACCGTGCTGAGCTGTCCGCCCGCGAGCTTCGGAGCCTCTACATCGAATGACATTCGAATCCCCTCTCGGGACCGATCCCCCATGATCGATCCTTCGGGGCCGAACGATAACACGCTGAACTATTGAGACAGCGCTTTCACCGTCTCACGCAAAGGCTCATCGAAGTCGCGGAGCATCGGGATCCCGGCCATTCGCAACACCGCGTTGTCGAGCACGCTGTTGGCGGGCCGCTGCGCCGGCCGCGACGGACGCAGTTCCGCAGTCGATATGGGCCGCACCATGTCTGGGCTCTTGCCCATCGCCGTGATCACGTCGCACGCAAAGCCGTACCAACTGGTCGCGGTCTGATTGGTGACGTGATGGACGCCGCTGCGCCGGTCGAGGGCGAGGCGCCGCACCATCGGTGCAAGGTCGGCCGTGAACGTCGGATGGCCGACCTGATCGGAGACGAACGCCAACTCGGAATGCTGAGTCGCCAACCGCATGATGGTCTTGACCATGTTCGAGCCGTTCTCTCCACACAGCCACGACGTGCGCACCACCACAGCCGACGGGCCGAGAGCCAACGCCTCGTGCTCGCCGACCAACTTGGACGAGCCGTAAACGCTTGCCGGCGAGGTTGCGTCCCACTCCGAGTACGGACTGGCCTGTAGCCCGTCGAAGACGTAGTCGGTGCTGATCTGCACCAGCCGCGCGCCAGCGGCATCGCAGGCTTCGGCGAGCCATCGAACGGCTAAGCCGTTCTCGGTGAAGGCACGCCCTGGGTCGCCTTCGCACGCATCGACCGCTGTCCACGCCGCGCAATTGACGACAACGTCGGGGCGGACCGATGACACCGCGCCGTGCACGGCGTCGCGGTCGCCGATGTCGAGATCGTTGCGAGACGCAGCAGTGACATCGTCGCCGGCCATCTCGCAGCAGCGCACGAGATCGACGCCGAGTTGGCCGCCCGCGCCGGTGATCAGAACGCGCATTCTAGAAGCCGGCCCTGGCCTTCAGCGGCTCCCACCATGCCCGGTTGTCGCGGTACCACTCGACGGTGGCGGCCAACCCGTCGACCAGGTTGTGCTCGGCCTTCCAACCGAGTGCGGTGACCTTGTCGTGGGTGATCGAGTAGCGACGATCGTGGCCCAGCCGATCCTCGACCGGTGTGATGAAGCTCTCGTCGCGACCGGTGAGCTCGAGCAATCGATGGGTCAGATCCCGGTTGGTGATCTCGTTCCCGGCGCCGATGTTGTAGATCTCTCCGACCACCCCGCTGCGCAGCACGAGGTCGGCTGCGGTGTTGTGATCGTGCACATGGATCCAGTCGCGGATGTTCCCGCCGTCGCCGTACAGGGGCACGTTCTTGCCGTCGAGCAGGTTCGTGGTGAACAGCGGGATCACCTTCTCGGGGAATTGATAGGGACCGAAGTTGTTGCTGCACCGCGTCACGAGCACTGGCAGGCCGTGGGTGGTGTGGTAGCTGAGGGCGATCAGGTCACTGCCGGCCTTGGCCGCCGAATACGGCGAGCGCGGTGACAGCGGATCTGTCTCGCTGAACGAGCCGTGCTCGATCGAGCCGTAGACCTCGTCCGTCGAGATGTGCAAGAAGCGCTGCACGCCCACCCGTCGGGCAACGTCGCACAAAACGTTGGTGCCGAAGCAGTTGGTCCGCACGAACGAGAACCCGTCCTTGATGGATCGGTCGACGTGAGTTTCAGCGGCGAAGTGCACCACTGCGTCATGCCCGTCCATCGCCGTCAGCACGTCTTCCTCATCGCAGATGTCGGCGTGCACGAAGGTGACGCGCCGGTCATCGAGCACATCGCGGATGCTGGCCAGGTTTCCCGCATATGTAAGGGCGTCGAAGATCGTGATGTCGTCGTCGGTGTTGGCCTGCAGCCAGCGCACGTAGTTCGATCCGATGAACCCGGCAGCGCCGGTGACAAACAGCTTCACTACAACCTCATCGGGTAATAGGGGCGGCGACCGGGGGGAAGGTCGGTGCGCAGGGGATTGTCCTGATCGCGTGCTGACAGAATCGGGTCCGTGACACCCCAGTCGGCGGCCACCTGCGGATCACTCCACAGCACTCCCAGTTCGTCGGCCGGGTTGTAGTAACCGTCGACGAGATAGGTGATGACCGTGTCGGTGATGGCCGCGAAGCCATGAGCGACACCAGGGGGTATGAACACTCCCGTGTGGTTCTCGCCGGTGAGATCGAGTTCGAGCGTGGCACCATCCGTGGGTCCACCTTCGCGAAGGTCGTGCAACACGACGCGCGCGTTCCCAAACGGCACATACCAGTAGTCCGCCTGGTGCAGGTGGTAGTGCAAGCCCACCAACGCACCCGCCTGACGGTTGGCGCGGTTGCCCTGCAACATCTCCCGCCCGTTGGGGAACCACTCGCGGCGATAGGTCTCGATGAAGAGGCCACGTTGGTCGCCGTGGATCGAGGGCTCCACGATCCACACCCCGGCGATCTTGTCGCTCTCGGTCACTGTTGGCATGAGTAGTTGGTTTCTTTCACTCGACGTCGATCTGGCAGTGGTCGCCGACCATCAAACGCAAGGCGCGTGGCCGGAGGTGCGAGCGGGTGACGACTGCTTCCTTGCCGATCAAACTGTCTTCCAAGCGCTGGATGTCGATGACCTTGCTGCGCTCCATGATGACCGAGTGTTCGACCTCGCTGTTGACGATCTCGCAACCGTCGCCGATGGCCGAGAACGGGCCGACGAAGCTGTCGGCGATGCGCGCACCCGCGCCGATCACCAACGGACCGCGCAGAATCGAGTTCGTGACAGTTGCCCCAGCTTCGATGACAACCCGGCCATCGAGCGTGGACGCGTCGTCGACCTTGCCATCGATCCGCGACTCGATCTTCTCGAGCAACAGTCGATTCGCTTCCAGCAACGGTGTGAGCTTTCCCGTGTCGATCCACCAGCCGGTCAACAGTTCGCAGCGCACCCGCTTGCCCTGATCCACCAGCCATTGGATCGCGTCGGTGATCTCTAGCTCGCCGCGCGGCGACGGATCAATCGATCGCACCGCTTCGTTGATGGTGCGGTCGAACAGGTACACCCCGACCAGCGCCAGGTCACTGGGAGGATCCGCCGGCTTCTCGACGAGTCTCAGAACGTTCCCGTCGGCATCGAGTTCGGCGATGCCGAACCGTTGAGGATCGGGAACCTGCTTCAACAGGATCTGCGCGGTCGGTGGTTCGGTGCCGATGCGAGCCGTTTCGAAGGCGTGGACGAAGGCACCGAGATCCTGCTCGAGCAGGTTGTCGCCCAGATACATCACAAAGTCGTCGTCGCCGAGGAAGTCGTGGGCGATCAGCACGCAGTGCGCCAGGCCAAGCGGCGCATCCTGCGGGATGAAGGTGAACGCCGCCCCGAACCGCGCCCCGTCGCCCAGGGCGTCCATCACCTCGAGGCGCGTGTCGCCAACGATGACGCCGATCTCGGTGATGCCTGCCGCGACCATCGCTTCGATCCCATAGAACAGGATCGGTTTGTTGGCGACCGGCACCAACTGCTTAGCGCTGGTGTGCGTGATCGGGCGCAGCCGCGTACCGGCGCCGCCGGCGAGAATGAGTGCCTTCAATGTCAATCGCCTTTCAATTTCCAGTGCACAGTATGGCGGGCCTGGCTAGACATTCGCTGCCGGCGCTGGACCCTGCCCTCTGAAGAAGGCCAGCACCGCGTCGGAACCGTCGCCGAGCAACAAGACCGCATTGCCACCGATCGTGTCGCCGAACACCGGCAGCGAGTACGTGGCGATCCCCGCGTCGACAGCCGAGCGCAAGGATGCAGCGGCAGCGATTGGGTCGAGCTCGTCGTCAACGCGCAGCGATGAACCGATCGCCGTGACCAACCGACCGGCAGCGAACGGATCGACCTTGATTCGCTCCAAGGCGGCCTGCAAGGCCAGGTTGACGAACTGCTGTTGCCGCTTAGTTCGGCCGAGATCGGACGCCGGGTCCTCGTGCCATACTTCGTCGCGATACTCCTCGTAGTGCCGGCTCCGGGCGTACGCCAGGGCCTGCAACCCGTCGAGGATGTGGCATCCCGGCTCGGTGATGTTGAGACCGGTACTGACATCGCGCGTGGCGAACTCGACGCATATCTCGACACCGCCGAGGGCGTCGACCAATGACTTGAATCCGGAGAAGTCGATCTCGACGTAGTGGTGTATCGGCAGCTGCAGGTCGCCCTGCTGCAACGTCTGCACGAGAATGTCGGGCCCATCGTTGAACGCCGAGTTGATCCGGCGCTTGTTCTCATGACCGGGCACCTGCACCCACAGGTCGCGGGGAATCGACAGCAAGGCGGCGTCGCCGGTTGCCCTGTCGCGCCGAAGGATCATGATCGTGTCGCTGCGGTTACCCGAGACGTCGGCCTCGGTGCCGATGCCGCTGGCGTCGGCCGATGCCGGGTCCGCCCCTGCGCGGCTGTCGGACCCGACGAGCAGAAAGTTCTCGACGCCCGCGCTACCGGGGTTGAGGGCGCCGGCCACGCCTGGAATGCGGCCGACGGAGTCGATGGTCTCGCGGGCGGCGATCAGCATGCCGGTCGCGCCCAGAACACCTACCACGGCGGTCATGGCCAGCATGCCCGGGAGTCGTCGCCGACGACGCAAGCGCGGGGCAACGTCGGGGGCGAACACACCCCGAGGGTAGTTGCGGGCCCTGCCGCGCGTCGGGCACCCCTTCGACACGCTCAGCGCAGGTGCACAACGTCGCCGGTGTCGAAGCGGTGGGTGATGCCGCACTCGTCCAGCACGACCAGGCGCCCGTCCGGCAATACGTCGAGCGCCCGGCCGACGACAGCAGGTCCGTGCAGTTCGACACGAACGGATTGGCCGATCGTGTCGAGGGCCGCCCGGTACATGCCGGTGATGTCGTCAGGAAGGCGGTCGTGAGCATCGAGCATTGCGTCGAGCACTTCGGCCGGGTCGTACCCGTCGCCGAGCCTGGCGGCACCATCGGGCGCCCAGCCGACGTTCAGCCCGATGCCGACCACGACGAACTCCGGGCCGCTGCCGCCTGACTGGGCGAGCACACCGGCGAGCTTGCGCCCTTCGAGCAGCAGATCGTTCGGCCACTTCAGGGTCGGCGACACCGCAGCGATATCACGGCACGCCTGGGCAGCTGCCAGGGCAACTCGTTGGGTGAGCTGGTGAGGGTGTTGCGGCACGTCGCGAAAGAGCAGCGACGCAAGCAGGTTGCACCCCGCCGGCGCGACCCACCGGCGGTCCAGACGACCCCTGCCGTCGGTTTGATGCCGGGCCATCAACACGCTGCGATCCGCCGCGCCGGCGACCGCCGCGGCCAACAGATCGGTGTTGGTGCTACCTGTTTCGTCGACGATCCTGATCTGCCAGGTGGCGCTCGGGGTGGTCATCGCACCAAGATTGGCACTCGTGCTCACCAAGATCCTGATTGCCAACCGCGGAGAGATCGCCGTGCGCGTCATTCGCGCGGCTCGAGACCTCGGCATCAAGACCGTCGCGGTGTACAGCGAACTGGATCGAAACGCCCTCCACGTGCGCCTCGCCGACGAGGCGTATGCCCTCGGCGGGCAGACCGCTGCGGAGAGCTACCTCAACACCGCGGCCATCCTCAAGGCAATCGACGACAGCGGCGCCGACGGCGTGCACCCCGGTTACGGGTTCTTCAGCGAGAACGCCGACTTCGCCCGAGCCATCACGGCCAAGGGTGTGGCATTCATCGGTCCACCGCCCGAGGCAATCGACGAGATGGGCGACAAGGTCAGTTCGCGAAGAGCCGCGCAGCGCGGTGGCGCACCGATCGTGCCGGGTACCACCGAGTTCGCCACATCGGCCGACGAGATCGTTGCGTTCGGCGCCGAGCACGGCTATCCGCTGGTCATCAAAGCCGCGTTCGGCGGCGGTGGTCGCGGCATGAAGGTGGTGCTCGACGCGGCCGACGTGAAGGAGGCAATGGACAGTGCGAAGCGCGAGTCCAAGGCGTTCTTCGGACGCGACGAGATCTACATCGAGCGCTACCTCACCTGGCCGCGTCACGTCGAGGTGCAGATCGTCGGCGATCAGCACGGTGATGTCGTGTGGGTCAGCACTCGCGACTGCTCGGCGCAGCGCCGCCATCAAAAGCTCATCGAAGAGGCGCCTGCGCACGACCTGGCTCCCGGCATCGAAGCGGCGATGGGTGAGGCTGCCATCAAGGCTGCCAAGGCCGTCGGTTACTACAACGCGGGCACGGTCGAGTTCATCTATCAGGACAGCGAGTTCTTCTTCCTGGAGATGAACACCCGCCTGCAGGTCGAGCACCCCGTCACCGAGGCGATCACCGGGATCGATCTCGTCGAGTGGCAGATCCGCGTTGCCAGCGGGGAACCACTGCCGATGACACAGGAGCAGGTCTCGGCCTGCGTGCGTGGTCACGGCATCGAGATTCGCATCAATGCCGAAGATCCGACCGACGGCAAGTTCCTGCCGTCGCCCGGCACATTGACCCGGCTGGCCGCCCCCAACGGCTTCGGTCTGCGCTTCGACGCCGGCTACCAGGCCGGCGACACCATCAGTCAGTACTACGACAACCTCATCGGCAAGCTGATCGTGTGGGGCAAGGACCGCCCCACTGCCATCGCTCGCACGATTCGGGCGCTGGAGGAGATGGTGGTCGCGGGGGTCGCCACCACCATTCCCGCCGACCTCGCCATCTTGCGGCATCCCGACTTCCAGGCGATGGAGCACTCGACGAAGTGGGTCGAGGAGCGACTCGACCTGTCCGACATCGACCCGCCGGCGGCGCCGGCCGCGACCGACGACGACCCGACCGACCTGGTCGAACGCACCACGACCGTTGAGGTCAACGGCAAGAGGTTCGAGGTGAAGATGTGGGTGCCGGATTCGCCGATGGTGGTAGCCAACGGTCCGGCGAAGGCCGCCAAGAAGACGACCCGATCATCGAGCGGCAGTGGTGCTGCGGCCGTCGGATCCGGCAGCGTCGAGGTACCGATGCAAGGCACGATCGTGAAGGTGCTCGTCGAGGTCGGCCAAGTCGTCGAGGTCGGCCAGGCGGTCGTCGTGCTGGAAGCCATGAAGATGGAGAATCAGATTGCCGCCGACAAGGCCGGAACGGTGAATGAGATCAGGGTGAACGCCGGTGACACCGTGGGTGCAGGTGACGTGGTGGTCGTGATCGCCTAGCTCGGTTGCTCAATCGGCGGTGGCGTTGCGCACGACCAGGGTCCCAGCGGCCTTGTCGTGAAGGCCTTGACGCAAGGGGTTCCACAGGGCGATGGAGTAGACCAGCACACCCAGAAAGACGCCGATGCGCGGTATCGCCCCGAGCGACAGCGGCAACAGGGCGCGCATGACCGATTCGGACCAGCCCGGGCGTTCGCCATCGACGAGCCGCACAACGCGGGTGCCGAAGGCGATCTTTCCGACGGTGCGACCGAGCCGGGCGATCATCACGGTCTCGTACACGAACGCCACGGCGGTCACGCAGATGTTGAACACCATCAGCGACTTCGACGTCACCGTGTCGCTGGGCGTGAACCCCAGCGCCAAGACGACCACGACCACGGGAGACGCCACCAGGATCTGATCGAGGACGAGGCCGGCGATTCGGCGGAGGATCGGGGCCAGGGTCAGGCCTGCAGGCACGGTAGGCCGGGCGACCTCGTCGCCGGCGGGGAACATTACTCGGCGGCTTCTGCGAGTGCCTCGGCCAGGGCTGGGTGCACGAGCAGGCTCTCGACGATGTCGGTGACCTTCAGGTTGGCGGTGACTGCGAGAGCGATGACACTGATCAATTCGGCTGCGTGGCGCCCGACGATCGACCCACCCAGCACCACCCCGGTGGCCGGGTCACTGATGATCTTGACGAAGCCGCGGAAGTCGTTGTTGATCAAGGCCTTCGGGGTCGCGCTGAACGGCACCTTGGTGACACGGATCTTGCGCCCGACGGCGAACGCGTCGGCTTCGGCAAGGCCGACATCGGCGATCTCTGGCTCGGTGAAGATGGCACTGGCGGCCTTGTCGTAGTCGAGATGACGATGGGCCACCTTCTGCAGGCCCATCACATGCTCGGCGACCTTGCGTCCCTGCATCGCGGCAACGCTGCTGAGCGGAAGCTTGCCGCTGACGTCGCCGGCCGCGTAGATGTGCGACACGTTGCTCTGGCAATGGCGGTTGATGGTGACGAAGCCACCGCCGTCGAGCTCGACACCGGCCGAGGCGAGGCCGAGACCGTCGCTGTTGGGGATCGAGCCGATCGCCAGGACCGCGTGCGAGCTCCGCACCACCCTGCCGTCGTCGCAGCGAACCACGACGGAGTCGCCGTCACGCTCGATCGCCGTGGCCCGGGCCCCTTTCAGCAGGTGCACACCGCGTTGCAAGAAGTCGGCTTCGAGGACTGCTGCTACCTCGGGGTCCTTCTGCGGAAGCACCTGCTGGCGACTGACGACGAGCGTGACCTTGGCGCCGAAACTGCTGAACATGTGGACGAACTCGACGCCGGTGACCCCGGAGCCGATCACGGTGATGCTCTCGGGGAAGATCGACGGCGGATAGCAGTCGCGTGTCGTCAGAATTCGTTCGCCATCAGTGATGCACCAGTCCGGGATTCGGGGACGCGACCCGGTCGCTATCAGCACGGCATCGGCGGAGATCGTGCGGGTGCCTTCGGCGGTCTTGACCTCGACGTCGTGATCGCTGAGGAGCCGGGCAGTGCCATGCAGGAGTTGCACTCCCTGGCTTTCCAGCAATCGAGTTGTGCCCTGCTGCAGGCGGGCCTTGATCCCCTCGATGCGGCCGGTCAGGGCCTCGATGTCGACTTCGGCGTCTTGCTGTTCGAGACCCATCCCGTGGATCCTGCGCGAGAAGCTCATCGCGCCACCGGTGGCGATCATCGTCTTCGAAGGGATGCAGTCCCACAGGTGCGCGGCGCCGCCGATCACGTCGCGTTCGATCATCGTGACCTGCGCCCCGAGCCGGGCGGCATAGGTCGCTGCGGTGTTACCCGCCGGACCGCCGCCAATGATCACGAATCGAGTTGCCACCGGGACGAAAGGTTAGCGGCGCTCACTCCCCCGCAAGCGCCCAGCCGTCGGCCGCGAACATGGCATCTCGGTTGTCGCGACTGAGCGCAAAGGACTCGAGTCCTCCGCCGACCACGTTCGGGCAGTACCTCGACGGGTAGAGGTAGGTGTTGCGCGGCTCGCCGACCCACTCGAAGTGCATGCCGTCGGGGTTCAAGAAGTTGCCGCCCCAGGCAAAGTTGTGTGCCCGGAAGATGCGCACCACGCGGCAGTCCATCTGCGGCACACAGCCCTGACAGTTGGTGACCGTGTTGGTGTCGAATGCCTGCGCCCACGTGTGACGCGACAGCGAGCCCAACTGCGTCCCGACGATGCGGCTGAACCTGGGCCCGAAGCAGCCGCCGTACGTGTTGGCGTTGGCGACGTCGATGGCGCCAGAGAGGCCGGCGTTCACCACGTCTTGCAGCGCGGCGGCGAGGTCGGCCTTCATCGAGTTGTTGCACGCCGCGCGGATTCCTGTCGGGTACAGCTCGCGAGGTGGGATGTAGGCAGCCTGCCAGGTGTCGTCGATCAGGACCCCGCCGCTAGCTGTAACGCTGTACGCGAACTGGCCAAGGAGCTTCTTGGTTCGTGCCAGACCGATGGTGCCGTCGGGATCGAACGCGTCCCACGACCGCCTGACACGGATCTTCGGGTCGACTCCGATGCCCCTGGCCGCCAGGGCGGTGTTGAGGGTGTTGCGATCGAACTGGCCGTAGATCAGCACACTGGTCGGCAAGACACCGCCGAGGGTGTCGGCCTGGGCGGTCGACATCACGATCTCCGTGCCGCCCACCTCTGCATCGGGGGCGACGCGGCCGACCAGGAACTGCACGATCGATCCGTCGGCCGAGACGAGGTGGACCACATCGCCCGCCTGGGTTCCGCTGAGGCTCGCCGATGTCTCACCCATCACGACCTGGCCGAGGCTGATGTGCTTCGACACCTCGCGGCCCATCACCGCGCCGATCGAATCGAGTGGCAGAGCGGTGATCGCCGTGGGGAAGTACCACGATCCCAGTGGCGCTGGAGCCTGGCGCACAGTCACGCCGCCGCGGGTCACCTGCACGAGCCCGATCCCGAAACCGCGACCGACCACGCCCCAGGCGCCGGCTTCGACGGCGGCGCTGATCGCGGCATTGGCGACGGCCGGTTGCAGCGGGCCGAAGTTGTAGATCGAGACCAGGTCGCCAAGCACCGTGACGTTGCGAGCGGGTAGACCGCCGATGGCCGAGTCGCTGATCACCGCCGCCGGGCTTGCGGCCGATCCTGGAATCGCCGCCCATGCCGCCGAGGCGACGACCAGCAGTGCGGCGGTTCGTTTCAGTCGAGTTCGGAGCATGTGGGCAACCAAGCTACCAGCGAGTTCGAAACGGCTCGCGGTCACCAGCCCGGACGGGGTACCGTCATGCCCTTGTGAGTTCCGAAGAGCCCGACGTCGAGGCAGACACCACTGGCAGCGGTCTCGCGGCCGAGAACGCCAAGCGCCTCGACAAGATCCGCGCGCTGCGCGAGGCCGGCACCAACCCGTACCCCTACCGCTTCGACCGCTCGCATTCACTCGATCAGGTGCGCGAACAGTTCGCAACGCTGGAGCCCGGTACCGAAACCGAACACCGCGTCAGCGTGGCCGGTCGGATGATGCTGCGCCGCCAGCAGGGCAAGCTGATCTTCGCCACCCTGCTCGACCGCGGTGGCGAGATACAGCTGTTCGTGTCAAAGTCAGTGATCGGCGACGACGGTTTCGCGGCGTTCGGGGAGTTCGATCTGGGCGACTGGCTGGGTGCAGAAGGCACCGTCATGACCACCCGCAAGGGCGAGCTCAGCGTGAAGGTCGACGGGGTCGAACTGCTGTCGAAGGCCGTGCGTCCGATGCCCGACAAGTGGCATGGGCTCACTGACACCGACACACGATTTCGTCAGCGGTACGCCGACTTGATCGTCAACGAAGACGCGCGCCGGGCGTTCCGCATCCGTCACGAGATCATCGCCAGCTTCCGCCGCACGCTGCACTCCGAAGGCTTCATCGAGGTCGAGACACCGGTGTTGCATCTCGAGGCAGGCGGCGCCCACGCCCGACCGTTCGTGACCCATCACAACGCGCTCGACATGCAGTTGTACCTGCGCATCGCGCTGGAGTTGCACCTCAAGCGGTTGATCGTCGGCGGCATGGAGCGCGTGTTCGAGATTGGCCGCATCTTCCGCAACGAAGGCATCTCGACGCGCCACAACCCCGAGTTCACGATGATGGAGCTGTACCAGGCGTTCGCCGACTATTCGGAGATGATCGACATCACCGAGAGACTGATCACGCAGGCCACGATCGACGCGACCGGCTCGCCGCTGGTCAACATCCGCGGCGAGCAAGTCGACCTTGCCCAGCCATGGCGACGCGCCCGGATGATCGATCTGACCAGCGAAGCGATCGGCGCCGAGGTTCACCCCTCGATGCCGGTCGAGGATCTGCGCGGGCTCGCCGACAAGCACGGTGTCGCGCACAACCTTGCTTGGGGCAGCGGAAAGATCATCGAGGAGTTGTTCGAGGCGACGGCGGAATCGGCCCTCGTGCACCCGACGTTCGTCACCGGTCATCCGGTGGAGATCTCGCCCCTCGCCCGGACCGACCGCAATGACCCGTTCCTGACCGAACGGTTCGAGTTGTTTGTCGACGGTCGCGAGCTGGCCAACGGCTATAGCGAGCTCAACGACCCGGTCGAGCAGCGGGCGCGATTCGACGACGAGCACGCCGCCCGCCAGGCCGGCAACCTCGAGGCGGGCACGGTAGACGAGGACTACCTGCGCGCCCTCGAGTACGGGATGCCGCCGACAGGCGGCCTCGGAATCGGCATGGACCGCGTCGCCATGCTGATCGCAGGTGTGCACTCGATCAAAGAGGTCATCCTGTTCCCCACCTTGCGGCCGGAGGTGATGTAGATGGGTGCTGCCAACGCCGCCTGGGGGCGTGGTCTGGCCACGATCGCCGCCGATGGCGCGGTGCTCGATGCGTGGTTCCCCGACCTCGGCCTCGGCGAGTTCGATCCGGCGTCGACGTTGGTCGATCGCACCCCGGCGCAGCGTCACGACGAGGTCCGTGGGGTCGACGTGTGCGCCGTCGAGTTGTCGATCGACGTCGACGCCGCGCCGGTGTCGGCCGACGACGTCTACCTGCGTCTGCACCTGCTGTCGAACCGGCTGTGCAAACCGCGCACCATCAACCTCGACGACGCCTTCGGCCTGCTGACCAATGTCGCTTGGACCAACATCGGGCCGATCGCCGTCGACCAGGTCGACTGGGTCAGGTGGCGCATGCGATCCGCCGGCCAGATGCTGACGGTGCACGGCCTCGACAAGTTCCCGCGCATGACCGACTACGTAGTGCCCAGCGGTGTGCGGATCGCCGACGCCGACCGGGTGCGCCTAGGTGCCCACCTGGCGCCCGGCACCACGGTGATGCACGAAGGCTTCGTCAACTTCAATGCCGGCACGCTGGGCCGTTCCATGGTCGAAGGCCGCATCTCGGCCGGCGTGATCGTCGGCGACGGCAGCGACATCGGCGGCGGCGCGTCCATCATGGGCACGCTCTCGGGCGGCGGCAAGAATCAGATCACGATCGGCGAGCGTTGCCTGCTCGGCGCAGAAGCCGGCATCGGGATCAGCCTCGGCGACGAGTGTGTGGTGGAAGCGGGCCTATACGTCACTGCCGGCACCCTGGTGAAGATGCCCGACGGCGAGATCGTCAAAGCACGCCAGCTCAGCGGTGCCGGCGGCTTGCTCTACCGCCGCAACAGCCAGACGGGTGCGGTGGAGGCCATCCCGCGATCGGTTGCGTGGGACGGGCTCAATGCCGCTTTGCACCACAACGATTGACCGCACGACCATCCGCGCCATGATGTCTCCGTGATCGACCACTACCGCCAGGCCCGCCACGACCTCGACAACGGGGCGTTCGCCACCACCGAGATCGTCGTGCGCGGCGTTCCGATGCGGGTGTTCGTCGCTGCACCCCCGACGTTGCGCACGCTTTGGCAGTTGACGGCCGCTCACGATGGAAAGACCTACATCGTCTACGAGGACGAACGGCTCACGTACACCAAGGTGCATGCGCAAGTACGCTCGCTCGCCCACTATCTGCAGTCATGCGGTGTCAGCCGTGGGGACCGCGTCGCAGTCGCC
>JANOCR010000049.1:0-5258 GCA_031412355.1 Ilumatobacteraceae bacterium
GCAATCAGCACCCGCGCCACCGTGACCAGATTTGCCCAGGTCTTCACAGCGGAGGGGTCGACGGGCATCAGTTCGATTCTGCCACGAGGTCGGGTCCCATGGCGTCCACGATTCGCACCGTGTGGAACTGCCCCACCACGAGGTTCGCGGGCACCTCGATGATGCCATCGATCTCGGGTGCCTCGCGACTGCTGCGCGCCACGCCGGCCTCGTCGACCAGGACTTTCACCGTCGTACCGATCAAGCAATCGCGCCGGCGCGCAGTGATGTCGTCTTGCATCTCGCGCAGTTCGGCGAGGCGCTCATTCATCAGGCTCGACTCGACAGCGCCATCGAGACCGATGGCGTAGGTGCCGTCCTCCGCGCTGTACTTGAAGAACCCGCACCAATCGAGCTCGGCCTGCTCGACGAATCGCAACAACTGGTCGTGATCCTCCTCCGTCTCACCGGGGTATCCGACGATGAAGTTGCTGCGGAACGCGGCGTCGGATTGCCGCCCGCGGATGTCTTCGATGCGACGCAGGAACCGGTCACCGTCGCCCCACCGACGCATGCGACGAAGCAACGGCTTGCTGACATGTTGCAACGACAGGTCGAAGTACGCCACACCCGTTGCGAGGATGGCATCGATCAACTCGTCGGTGAGGTCGCTGGGATACAGGTACAACAGACGGGTCCACGGCGCCACGGCGCTGACGGCCTTGACCAACGGCACGATCGATCCGGCACCCAACTCGTCGGGGCGATCCTTGCCATAGCTCGCCAGATCCTGAGCGACCAGCACGATCTCTTGAGCCTCGAGTTGCTCCACCTCGTTCAGGATCGACGACACGTCGCGGCTGCGCTGCGGCCCCCGAAACGACGGAATCGCACAGAAGCCGCAACTGCGATCGCAGCCCTCGGCTATCTTGATGTACGCCCACGGGCTTGCCGACTTCGGGCGTGGCAGGTTCAACAGGTCGAGCATCGGGATCGGTGCGTCGCTGATCGACAGCGGCTTGCGACCCAGGTTGATCGGCACCCCGAACCCGGCCACCTGGTCGACCTCCGGAAGTGCGGCAGCCAACTCGTCGCCGTACCGCTCGGCCATGCAGCCGGTCACGACCAGCCGGGCCCCGTCCTTGCGCTGATCCTCCAGCGCCAGGATGGTGTCGATCGAC
Source organism: Ilumatobacteraceae bacterium (assembly GCA_031412355.1). Taxonomy (GTDB): domain Bacteria; phylum Actinomycetota; class Acidimicrobiia; order Acidimicrobiales; family Ilumatobacteraceae; genus JAENVT01. The sequence goes on from JANOCR010000049.1 coordinate 1,161, forward strand.
TCTTTGCGCGCCTCGTCGATGAAGGCGCAGGTGTTGACGACAACCAGGTCGGCCAGTGCTGCGTCGTCGGTCGGTGTCATCCCGTCGGCCAGCAAGGTGCCCACCAGCTTGTCGCTGTCGACCTGGTTCTTCGGGCATCCGAGCGTCTCCACGTAAAACCGCTGTGCCACGACCAGCCAGGCTACCGACGCTGCACGCATTCGCCGAGGTTGTCACGCCCGGACCGTCCCTCGAATGCCGCCTCGGTCCGCAGCGTTTGGTGACTCACCCCCCTATGCGGGGCCGCAGTCATCAAACGCTGCGAGCGGGGGCCTGTGCAGGTTTACGGGTCGCGGTTGCGGTGGGCCTGTTGCAGAAGCTCGAACTCTTCGACTGTCATCAGCACGGCGCGGGCCTTGGACCCTTCGCTTGGCCCGACGACGCCACTCTGTTCGAGCAGATCCATGATGCGGCCGGCACGGGCGAAACCGACCTTCAACTTGCGCTGCAACATCGACGTGGAACCGAGTTGGCTGCGAACCACCAACTCCATGGCCTGACGCAACAAGGTCTCGTCCTCGTCCTCTCCGTCGCTACCACTGGAGAACAATCCACTTCCGCCGCCACCACCGTCGTCTTCGCCCTCGACGCCGCTGACATAGACGACCTCGGGGGCCTGGCGACGCCAGTGGGCTACGACCTTGCGAACTTCTTCCTCGCTGACGAACGAGCCCTGGATGCGTTGCGAGACGTTGCTGTTGCCGGGCAACAACAACATGTCGCCCTTGCCCACCAGCTTCTCGGCGCCCGGCTGGTCGAGGATGACACGGCTGTCGGTGAGACTGTTGACCGCATAGGCGGCGCGTGCCGGGATGTTGGCCTTGATCACGCCGGTGATCACGTTGACCGAGGGGCGTTGTGTGGCGACGATCAGGTGCACGCCCACCGCGCGGGCTTTCTGAGCGATGCGGGTGATGCTCTCTTCGACATCGCGTGCGGCGACCATCATCAGGTCGTTGAGCTCGTCGACGATGATCACGATGTAGGGCAGGCGCTCGAACTGGCGGTCCGTGCCCGGTTCGGCGACCAGTTCTCCGCGGTCGTACGCGGCGTTGTAGCCGGTGATGTCGCGGAAGCCGACCTCGAACAGCAGGTCGTAACGTCGCTCCATCTCCTTCACGGCCCAGCCGAGCGCATTGGCCGCCTTCTTCGGATTGGTGACCGGTTGGGTCAGCAGGTGCGGCAGTCGGTTGTACTGCCCCATCTCGACCTGCTTGGGGTCAATGAGAATGAGACGCACCTGGTCGGGTGTGCTGCGCATGAGGATGGACGTGAGGATGCAGTTGAGCCCACTGGACTTGCCGGCGCCAGTGGTGCCGGCAATCAGCAGGTGGGGCGTGGTGGCAAGGTTGAGGAACACGGATCGCCCGGCGATGTCTTTGCCGATGGCGACGTCGAGCGGGTGCGTCGCCGTCTTGGCTTCGGGCGACGCCATGATGTCGCCGAGGCTGACGAGTTGGCGCGTGTGATTGGGCACCTCGACACCGATGGCCGTGCGACCAGGAATGGGGGCCAGGATTCGCACGTCGGTGGCGGCCATTGCGTAGGCGATGTCGCGGTTGAGGCTGGTGACGCGGGCAACCTTGACGCCGGAGCCCAGCTCGAGTTCGTAGCGCGTGACGGTGGGGCCGACCGTCTGGCCGAGGAGGTTGGTCTCGACTCCGTGCGACGTGAGCGCGTCGACCAGTGTGCGGCCGCGTGCCTCGACCTCGGCCTTGTTGATCGTCTGCTGGGTCGATTTGTTGAGGTAGTTGGCCTGCGGCAACACCCACTGGCCGCGCTGCACGCCGGGACCGAGCTCGAGCTCGGATTGCTCGACCAGGCCAGGATCCATGCTGCCGGGCGGCGGCAAGGTGCGCGGCACACGGGCCTTGCGAGACTTCGTCGGCTCCTCCCAATCCTCGTCGAGTGCCGCGTCGTACAGCACTGGCATGGGCAGTTCGCCCGATGGCTGGCGGTCGCTCTTCAACGTCGACATGTTGCCGAAGGCGGTGCGCGCCCTGCGGCCGATCGGCATCGCGACGGCGCCGACACCCTTGCCCGTGTTCGACACCAGCGCACGCAACGAGGCACCGGTCAGCAACAACGCGCCCCCGACGAACATGGCCACGAGCACGACGATGGCGCCACCGGAGGCGATGAGGCCACGAAGCGGTTCGCCGATCAGCGCCCCGATCCAACCGCCGGCCCTGCCTAGGGTGTCGAAGTCGGCCATGATTTTTTCGGGGCCGCGCACCACGTGCAGCAATCCCAGCAGCGACAGGCCCAACAACCCCCAGCCGATCGCCAGCCGAAAGCGACGCATGCTCTGGCCCTTGCCCACCAGAGCAGCACCGATGGCGACGAGGGCAATGGGGACGACATAGCGGCCGAGCCCGGTGAGCCAGCCAACGACGGTTTCGACGCCCCGGCCGAGCGGCCCGGCCAGGTTGAGGTAAATCGCCAGTCCTAGCAGCACGCCTGCGGCGATGAAACCAATGCCGGCAAACTCGTGTTCCCGGCCCTGTAACGCCTGGCGAATCTCGGCGGATGCCTGGTCACGACGTGATGCGGGCGATGCAGCGGCCATCGGCGCCGGCTTGGCCGGTGCTCGCTTGGCCGTGGTCGTTGTCCTCGACCGCTTCTTGGGTTGACCCCACGTCGTCATAGAGGTTCCAACGGTACCAAGGGGGTGTCGTCGAAACGGGGCACTGTCAGTTCGGATCAACCGACAGGACCGCCCCGTCGGGGCCGACGACCACCACCAACTGCCCTCCCTGCTGCGAGGTGACCGCCACGCTGTACCGCACGATTCCGCCCTCGCCCGCTTCTACGAAGAACAGATCGGCACTGGACTGCGGGAGCTCGGATTGCAGATTGCCGAGCACGGTCTCGGGGTCGAAGTCGAGCGCGTCGGCGACGAACGTGAACCCACTGGCCGGCTTGCCTTCAGTCGACGAAACCTCACCGTCGAGGTATACCCACGGCTGGGCCACTTGCCCGTTGTTCAATGCCACGATCAGGTTGACGAGTTGCGATGTGGCATTGATCTCGAAGTACTGCTGCGGACCCCCGAGCTCGGCTTCGAGCGCCGTGATGGCATCGTCGATCTCGTCGACCAGCGGCGCCGCACTCGACGCGACGACGGCGGTTGACGACGCGGTGGTCTGCGACGATGTTCCACCATCGCTGCACGCAGAAAACGCAAGCGCGATCACTGCGACGAAACGGAAGGCGGACCCGATCAATTGGCCGGCCAACCGCCGGTCAGGCTTCCATCACGACGGGCACGATCATCGGCCGTCGCTTGGTGCGCTCGTTGACGAACTTGCCCGCTGCACGGCGAACGTCGCGCTCGAGCGCGTCGACATCGCGCACCCCCGCGGCGAGCGTCTTTTCGACAGCGGCGGCAACCGCATCGCACGCCTCGTCGAGCAGGTCCTCGGCCTCGGGCGCGTACACCCAACCGCGCGTGATGATCTCGGGGCCTACCAGCACCTTGCCGGTCTCGATGTCGACGGTGACGACGACCACGACCACACCTTCCTCGGCCAACACCTTGCGGTCGCGCAACACGCCCTGGCCGACATCGCCGACAATGCCGTCGACGTACAGATAGCCGGCGGGAATGCGACCGACGGCCTCGAGCCCGTCGGCGTTCAGCTCGATGACGTCGCCGTCCTCGCACAACAGCACATGATCACGGGGCACACCCATGAGGTGGCCGAGCTTGGTGTTGGCCACCATGTGCCGGTACTCGCCATGGATCGGCACGTACCACTCGGGTCGGGCGATGGACAGGTACGTCTTCAACTCGTCGGCCTGTGCATGACCAGTGGCGTGCACGTCGGCAATGCCGCTGTGCACCACTTCGCATCCGGCGCGCAACAGACCGTCGATGACCTTGTTGACGTTGCCCTCGTTGCCGGGAATGGCGTGGCTGGACAGGATGACCGTGTCGTGCTCGCCCACCTTCACCCATTTGCTCTCGCCACGAGCCAGCAACGCCAGGGCCGACATGGGCTCGCCCTGTGAGCCGGTGGACACGATGCAGACCTTGCCGGGCGGATACTGATCGAT
>JANOCR010000050.1:0-5484 GCA_031412355.1 Ilumatobacteraceae bacterium
TGCCGTTCGGCACTCCCACCGGGCCGGTCGTCTCTTGCACATTGCGCATGTCGAGCGACATCGGCCCCATTTTGCGCGGCGCCCCGCCATCTCGAAGCCCCGTCATGCGCGATGCAAACGCCCAGACGAAACTTGCCCGGCGCATCTCGCCATCGCTGATCACGTCGAGACCGGCCTGCTCCTGGTCGAGAATCGCCCGATCGACTGCGTCGTCGAACGTCTCGCCGACATCCACCGGGCCGAAGCGCCCGGCCTCCATTAGTTCCTTGGCCGCGTAGAACCACGACGGGTGTGCATAGCTCCCCACCACCGTCGTCGGTAGTAAGGGCAGACCGTGAGGCATTGCTCGAACGTAGCCGCCGCGTGACCTGAATGAGGTGATCGCACACCGGTCTATGGTCATGCAGGTGGACGATGACCTGCACGTGGACCTTTGGACGCGCTCGCAAAGATTCGTCGTGCTGGCGGCGCCATGGCTGGTTCTGGTTGTGTCCAAGCTGTGGCTCGTCGATGGTCAGCGGTTGACAGCGTTCGGTTCATTGACGATCGACGACCAGTGGTTCGTGGAGCGGGCACGCTGGATCTCCGTCGGAGATTGGATGGGCCCCTTCGACGCGTACGCGCTGATCAAGCAACCGGGTTATCCGCTGTTCGTCGCCGCGGTTCACGCTCTCAGGGTGCCGCTGCTTCTAGCCCATCAACTCTTCTACGTGTTCGCAGTGGTGATCATGGTCATCGCCCTGCGGCCCGTGCTGCCGACCCGCCTACGAAGGCTGTGGGCGTTCGGGCTGTTGCTGTTCAATCCGATGACGATGAACACGCCGATATCGGCACGGGTCGATCGATCCGGTATCTATCCGGCGCTGACGATCCTGCTGCTGGCCAGCTTGGTGGGTCTCGTCACGACATGCGACCGGCCGCGCCGGTCGACGGTGCTGTGGGCACTGGCCGCGTCGGCCTCGATCGGCGCGCTATGGCTGGTGCGCGAGGAGTGGCTTTTGCTCGTGCCGGCGCTCGCGTGCGGCCTGATCGTCGCGATCGTCCGACTGACGCGCGCTCCCATGCCCACGATCCAGCGCATCGCGTGCGCGGTGGGGGTGGCGTGCATACCCCTGTCGGTGGTGCTCGGCACGATCTGGCTGCAGCGGGTCAACGATTCGCACTACGGCGTGCGAATCACCAACGTCGAGCAGACCTCGATGTCGGCCGGGCTCGGGCCGATGTTCCGCGTTGCGCCTGCCACGACGTTCGATCAGTTCCCCGTGACCGTCGAGACTCGGGAGCTGATCTACGCGGCGAGTCCTTCGTTCGCTCAACTTCGCGACGAGATCGAGCAGGGCGGTGGCACGCGGTTCGCCAGCGTTCGGCCCGATGGTGTCAGCGACCTCGGTGGTCAGGTGTTCCAGTGGGTGGTGCTCGATGCAATCGCCGCGACCGGCAAGGCGACGACGGCAGATGAGCTGGAGGCGACGTTTCATTCCATCGCCGACGAGGTCGACACGGCATGTGCCGACGGACGGCTGCGCTGTGGACCACCACACAGCGGGATAGCCCCGGCCTGGCGATGGAGCCGCCTGCCCGACCTGATGGCGCGGACGCTGACCGGGTTGCGCAAGAGCGTCGACCTCAGTGCCTTCAGCGCGTTGTCGCCCGATGGCAACGGCACCGCCGTCGACCGTGCACTGTTCTCGCGCATGACGAACGAACCCCTTGCCCCCGGGAAAAGCGGATTCGTCACACGCCAGCGCGTGCATCTCATCGGCGCGTTCCGTTGGTTGTACCGGTTGCTGACCGTTGCGGCCATCTTCATCGCCATCGCCCGGGCACGATCCACATTGCGCGCCCGGCGACCTCCCACCTGGCCTATGGCGACCGTCGTCGGGCTCGGCGCGCTACTGGTGCTGGTGCGGGTGGCCGGGCTGGCGTACCTGGATCTCACTGCATTTCCAGCCTTCGCGCCCACCTATCTCGCTTCTGCGTATGCCGCGGCGCTGGTGGTGGGAATCGCCGTCACCCTGGGGCGGACAGCGAGAAGTGCGGTGGGGCAGACTCTGTGAGTGAATCCCATGTCACGTCGCGTGTTCCTGGCGGCCGGCGCAGCGTTCGTGGCCGCGTCATGCGCTGAAGACAAGGCAACGCCCTCCACCGACAGCACGCCTACCAACGCGACCGACGTCTCGGCCGGCACGACGACCGGCACCATCGCGGCAACCACGACCACCGAGTCGACGACCGCGACATCGACTCTGCCCGGCATCGAACTGTCTGCGGATCCGTTCACGTTGGGCGTCGCATCGGGCGATCCCGATGCCGGCAGTGTGGTGCTGTGGACCCGGTTGGCGCCCGACCCTCTGAACGGCGGCGGCATGCCCTCGGACGACGTCACGGTGACTTGGGAGATCAGCGATGCGCCCGAGTTCGGAACGATTGCGGCAAGCGGTGTGCAGACCGCAATCCCGGCATGGGCGCATACCGTGCACGCTGTGGTGCCGCTGCAGCAGGGCACGTGGTACTACCGCTTTCGGGTCGGGAAGTACACCAGCCCGGTGGGTACGACTCGCGCCGCACCCGATACCAGTGTCGACGTGGCCGAGACGACGTTCGCCGCCGCCAGCTGCCAGCACTACGCCGCAGGTCAGTACGCCGCTCATCGCGATTTGGCCGAGCACAACCCGGACTTCGTCGTCTGGCTCGGTGATTACATCTACGAGGACCCTGGCCTGCCAGCTGACGGCGATCCGGCTGCGCGGACACACCTGGGGCCCGAGCCAACCACGCTCGAGGACTACCGAAACCGCTACGCGCGCTACAAGTCCGATCCGCACCTGCAGGCAGCGCACCGCGTGTGCCCGTGGTTCGTGATCTGGGACGATCATGAGGTCGAGAGCAACTACGCCGCAACGACGCCGCGGGATCCGGCCGATGCGCAAACTTTCGCGGAACGGCGCTTTGCGGCGTATCAGGCCTGGTGGGAGCACCAGCCGGTGCGATTCGAGCCACCCATCGAAGGCCAGCAATATCGCATCCACCGCAGCGTGCATTGGGGTGAGTTGATCGACCTGGCCCTGCTCGATGGGCGCCAGTACCGCACTGACCAGGCGTGTGGCGACGTGGTGCTGAGTGTGGAGCCGGCATGTGCCGAGATCGTCAATCCCGAGCGAACGATGCTGGGCGACGATCAGGAGGCATGGCTGTACGAGACCCTCGACGCCTCGACGGCGATGTGGAAAGTGATCGGCAACCAGGTGGTGTTCGCGGACGCGACGTTCGGAGAGGCCGTCTTGAACTATGACCAGTGGGATGGTTACCCGCTGCAACGGCAGCGGATCCTGCAACACCTTGCAGACGCGTCGGTGCCGAACGTCGTGGTGCTGACCGGCGACATCCACCTCGCGGCCGTCGCGCAACTGCGTGCTGGAGATCGCGGCACCGGTCCCGTCGTGGGTGTCGAGTTCATCACGACGTCGATCAGTTCCGAAGGGCGGATCGCCGCCGACTTGACGGCCTCGCTGGCTTCGTACCCGAACCTGGTCGACGTCGAACTTATTCACCGCGGCTACGCGCTTCACACGGTCACGCCTCAACGTTGGACGGCCGAGTACCGCATCGTCACCGACGTATCGAGTGCCGACAGCCCGGTCACCTCGCTCTCCAGCTACGTGGTCGAGGCCGGCACGAACACCGTTGCGAAGGTCGTGTAGCTCTAGTGGCCGTGCAGCGCGGTGAGACCCTCGAGTCGCGCCCGGCCCAGTGCGGCGACTTCGAGACCACGCGACTTCAACGCGTCCGGCAGCTGTCCAGCGCGCACCAGCGATGCGGCGGCCTGCGCCAGCGCAGGTGAGATCTGGATGCCGTAGCCGCCTTGCCCGACGAACCAGAAGAACCCGTCGACCGTGTCGTCGAAGCCGGCGACCGGGCTGCGATCAGCGACGAAGTTTCGCAGGCCGGCCCACGACGAGCGCACGTGCCGGATGTCGAGTGTGGTCGCCGCGTTGATCACATCGATTGCTTTGGCGATGTCGATCTCTTCTGGCCGCGCATCGCACGGCTCCGACGGAACCTCGTCGGCCGGTGAGCACAGGATCTGGGGTCCCTCCGGCTTGAGGTAGAAGTTGCCGCCGACGTCGGCGACCAGCGGGATGCTGTGGGCATCGATGGCCGGAGGCGGCCCGATAGTGAAGACCGTTCGTCGAAGCGGGTGTATTCCCACTGGTCGTGCTCCGGCCAGCGAACCCACGAGGTCGCACCAGGACCCTGTCGCATTGATCACGACGGGAGCCGCGAACGCGTTTCCGGTGCGATCGGTGACCCGCCACAGGTCGCCGGCGCGCTGCATCGACGCGACGCCTGCCGACGTGTGGATCTCGCCGCCGCGGGCCCGCAGTCCGCCCGCGTACCCACCGTGGAGCGCGGCGACATCGATCTCACTGGCACCGGGCTCCAGTAACCCGGCACCCACCCAGTCGGCGCGGATGACCTTGGTCGCTTCGACTGTTTCGTCGATTGTCAGGACGCGCATCGCAGGTACCAGCTCCACCACGGATTCGTACATCGCGTGCAGATCGTCGACCTCGTCGTGGGGTGCGACCCAGATCAACGGCAGTGGCTTCAGCAAAGGCCGACCGAAGCCAGCCGGTGGATCCTCCATGAAGGCCCGGCTGGCGGTGGTGAGCAGTCGAATGGTGCGCCCGCCATAGCTCTCCAGGAAGGTCGCCACCGAGCGCCCGGTCGTGTGGTAGGCGAGCGTGGCCTCCATCTCGAGCAGACCGACCGAGCGATCGGTTGCCAGTTCGTAGCCGATCGAGACTCCGGCGATGCCGCCACCGATGACCAGCACGTCGTACGACTTCATCTGCGCAGCTTGCCACCCGGCGGCTATGTCGACATTCACCGGTAGGGTGGGTGCCTAAGTTCTCCTCGCTTCGGCGTAGCCGCTTCAGGCTCGGGACTGCGAGGGGAGATGCGTGGACAACTCGATGCCCGACGATCAGGAAGCTGATGACAGTCAGATGGCCGAGCTGTTGGCAGTCGTGCTCAGCGGCGACGATTCAGGTGCACCGGTCGACAACTCCATCATCGCCACCCGACTCGGCTGGAACCTCGAGACCGTGGCCAGTTACTTGAACCAGGCCAAAGAGCGCTCGCTGGTATGGGGGCAACGAAGTGGCGACAAGCCGGCACCGTGGTTCAAAGAGCTCGAGATCACCGTGCAGGGACGTCGCCTGCTGCGGTCCCGTCCCGGCAAGAAGTAAGCCGCTCCAGTCCTAGCTTTGGCTAGCGGCGCGCTGGTCAGCGGGTGCCCCGAAACACTCCAGACGAGAACTGTGGGCGCTCAATTTGCCGCTTCGCAGTCACGCTTTCTCGTCTATGTCAGCGCACAGTCCGACTGCCGTTGAGTTAGCTGACATAGATCCACGGCGTCGTAGCTGCCGACGAACTGGAGCCAATCATCTAACGGGGTTTGGCGCCGCCACCGACGCGCAG
>JANOCR010000051.1:0-8901 GCA_031412355.1 Ilumatobacteraceae bacterium
GCCTGTCGGTCTTCGCCGGTCACTTCACCGCCGCCGATGCACTCGAAGTCGTGAGCAGTAGCGAAGGTGACCTGCTCGCCATGTCGGACCAACTCGACGAACTCGTCGATCACTCGATGGTGATCGTCGACGTGTCGGCCGACGTCGCTGAATACCGACTGCTCGACACCGTTCGCGAGTTCGGAGACACCGCCCTAGGTGACGAACGCGAGTCGCTACACGCCGCCCACGCTCACCATTTCGCCAAGCTGTCGCGCCGGCTGTTCCACCAAATGTTGAGCCCTGACGAGGCGGCAGCGGTGCAGCGTCGCGATCGAGCCCACGACGACATCCGCGCCGCCTTCATGTGGAGCCGCGCTCATGACCGTGTCGACCTCGTTGCCGACATCGTCGCGCGGGCTGCGATCGACGTTCTGATGCACCGACGAATCGAGGTTGCCGTTTGGGCGGCCGACGCGGTTGAAAACCTCGACCTGTCGTCGCTGACCATCGCAGATCGGTGTTGTCTGTACCAGACCGCGGCGAGTCTCGAGATCAACGAGGGTCGAATCGATCGGGCGCGAGACCTCATCGGTCGGGCCGAAGCGCTCAGCTTGGAACTCGCCCCCGAGGAGATACCAGCGGATCTGGTTGGCGGCAGCTCGATCTACTTCTTCCTCGGCTTGCTGGCTGATGGCGACGCCATCGCCGAACGACTCAGCGCCCGCCTGAGCGCCCTTGGTCCCTCGACGGCACTGGCCATCATCATGATCAGCCGATCCAACATTCACGGTTATTCGGGCCGTCCCGACAGCGCACGGGAACTGTCCGAAGCGGCACTTGCGATGCTTGCCGACGACGATGTTCCAACCTGGCGGACGCTGGCCGAATGGCAGATCAGCCGGTACTCGAACCTCGATCCCATCGAGCTCTCCGAACGCGTCGCTCGATACCGTGATCGTTACCTGAGTGTGCGGAACCCGTTCCTCGCCGCGACTGCCTCCCGTCAACTCATCGGGCTCGACTCCGCCCGCGCGACGGCGCAGTCGCATGCCCTCGCCAAAGCGGTCGATGGCATGTCGACCCTCTCGTTGGCCGACCCTCGCGAGGCGCTCGGCTGGATGATGCAATCGGTCGTACTGCTACTGCGGGCCGGCCAATACCGCTCAGCTCTCAGCATCCTCGCTTGGGAGCAGCGTCACCGTGTGACCCCGGTTCATCCCGACCAACTCGCCGCGATCGAACGGCTCATGCCGGCCGCTCGCGACGCCCTCGGAGACGACGAGCTGGACGCTATCGCGGCCACGCTTGCGTCCAGCACACTCCGCGAGGCAATCGACTTCACCAAGGCGGCGTTGACCGAGGCGGCCGGCTAGAACACGACTGTCGGGTCGAACGCATCCCACAAGACACGGCCGACGTCTTGGCGGAAGTCCATCTCGATCTTGAACGCCACCTTCACCTCCTGATCGGCGATGCCGAGATCGGCTGCCAGTGGATGACTGTCGACCTTCTTGACGCTCAGTGCATACGAGGTCGGCAGCTGCTGGAACGACGCCGTCTCGATCGTCGCATGCGAGTCGCACAGCTGCTGCATCGCTGCGTCGGTGCCGCACTCGATGGACCTGAACTGCTTCAAGTAGATCTCGGGAAGCGCCATCTCGATGGCGTCGTCGGCCAGATCGACGGCAAGGCCCAGCCCGGCTGTGAGATCGATGCTGTGCTCAGCTTTCACCGTGTCGACCACGGCGCGGGCGAATGCTGCAACGGTCGTTCCGGTGCGCGATCCAGCGACCGGATTCGGGGTCGGGATCAGCTGCAGCAACTCCCGGTACGACGGCTGGTTTCCCGGTGCGAAGTCGAGACCGTAGGTCTGCAGCGACAGCGAGGGATCGGCGGCGTCGGGAAGATGCACCACGCCCATCGACTTCGGCCAGCCGTACATCTCCCTGCCGGTGGCCATCGACATCGGGTTGTCGACCCAGATGTACGAGGTGAACATCCAGAAGTTCTCGGCCTTCTTGTGCGCTCCCTTTCCCGACACCTGCACGACCGGCACCCACACCGCCAGTTGCGCCTCGTTGACGCTGCCGTAGGTGTTGTACGGCGGCGTCAACGGGACGACGTTGACAATGTCGCCGGCACTCAGCATCACCATCGGCGCCAGCGGCCGGAACTCCGCAGCGCCCAACGTCGGCCGGGTCAACACGCGATCGACGAGACGTTCCAGCGCGCCCATGTCGGCCATCACCATGAACGAGTACAGCGTGGTCTTCCTGCAGTCGTACGGACCAGGGAAGGTGTCGAGCCCACCGAACTCCACATAGGTCGGCGGCTCGGCGGCGCGCCGGCCGTCGACCAACGGTCCGTGCTCGCCGGGAACGTATGCGGGTGAGCCACACAGGGCCCGCGACGCCATGCGCCCCGACGCAAACGCAGCCTCGACGGACCCGCCGTCGATGCCGTTGCGCGTCCAGTCCCCCGCCAACACCAGATTGGTGTAGCCGCTGTCGTCCGACCGCAGGCGATACTGCACTGTGCCGGCGCGCGTCGTCACGTAGCGCTCGGTCCCCTGCGTGTTGGCTCGCCAATACTGCGCGTCGAACCGGGCGACACCCTGGCCGTTGCCTTCATCGACCATCACGTTCCAGTCGAAGCCCGACGAATCGACGGCCTTGGGCCACAGGGGCTTGGCGTCGTCAGAGAAGAAGTCGACGCCCTGCTTCTTCACCCCTGCCAGGTCGGTTTCGTGGTTGCCCGAGTCGGTCAACGGCCCGCAGAAGTAGCCGATGCTGTTGACCTCGCCGGCAGGAAACGCCTCGCGGGGAATCAAATGCGACATGTCGCAATAGGTGTCGAGCGGTTCTGCGTAGCTGCTCGATATCGAGCTCGCGCTCGGCGACCAGCCGAGATCCGCGGTGCTCTTGCCCGACCATACCTGGATCGCCCGCGTACCGACCGTCGAGAGGTTGTCGAGCATCGCCTGCAGCTTCGGGTTGCGCTCCCCCGCAATGCCGGCACACACGGGCTGCAAGCCTCCGACAGAGATGCCGAGCACTACCTGGTCGAAGTCGACACCTCGGCGCAGCACCGTCGGGGCGCGCGACAGGGGGTTGGCGGTCTGCTCCAGATCGACGCCTTGTGCCTGCAACTTCGAGCCATCGACGATGTGATCCCACGCCGGCTGCGATGGCCAGCACGGCAGCCCACCAACATCGATGAGATACGGGTAGTCCGGCTCGAGGTCGACCTGCGGAATCACCTCGATCGAGTCGATCACGTCGTCGTCGTCGGCCGCGGTCAGCTTCGACACCCAGTGGAACATCTTGAACTCGACACCGCGCTTCAACAACACGTCGTACATCGGACCGAACACCACGTCGCCCATGCCGGCCATCATCTTGTAGGTGATCGCCCCCTTGTAGAGGCAGCCGATGCGCACCAGTGCCTCTATCGACTGTCCAGCGGCCAGATTCGGCTTCGTCGGATCACCGCCTTCGAACCCGAACGTGAGGTCGTAGAGGCCGCGCACGATCGGCGAGTTCTCGACTGAGAAGGGTTCGGCGCCGTGCCGGAGCAGCCACGCGCTGAACTCCTCGCCGTTGACCTTCTGAAACCCGTCACCGAACAGGTTGTCGTCGATCACACCGGCCACCATCGTGCCCAGCAGATCAAGAGACGTGAACGCGAACCGCAGCTCGTCCTCCTGCAGGTGCCGCTCGACCCACAGCTTCCACAGCAGATCACGGGCAGTGCGCAGGGCCTTGGCGACTTCTTTGAACGCGCCGGCCAGCAGGTGGTCGAAGCCCGACTCGAGCCGGTGCAGCTCGCCGGCCAACAGTCTGACCACCTCGTGGTGGACCTCGCGCTCGGCGGCGTCGGCGACGTCGTGAAACCACTTCGACACATGCTCGCTGACGACGTGGACCACCTCGCCGATCAACCCGCGCTGCTCGTGCTCGGCCGCCGAGGCGACCTCGTCACGGTGAATCCCGGTGATCGACTCGACGTGACCGAGGACCGCATCGAGCGACCTTCGGATCACCTCGCCGATGTGCACCCGGTCGCCGTCGCCAGGCACGCGATCGTTGCCGGGAAAGTGCAGGATCTGCTTGCTCCAATGATCCTTGTAGTGGTCGAAGAACACGAGGTCGCTACAGGGACCGACGGCCTGCTCCCATGTCGCCAATGGCTTGCCGGGGTCGCGACCAAGTTCGGCATAGACGCGCTGCAGCACGTCGAAAACGTTGTCGTAGAACCCGAACAGCACGTGCAGGCCGTGCTCTTCGATGCGTTGACGATGCGCGGCGTTTCGGCCGCTCGCGCACTTGCCACCCAACCGCCATCCCGGTTGGTACACGGTCACGTGATGCCTAGCCCGCAACTCCGGCGTGGCCGTCAGTTCGAACGCCGCGGCGATGGCTCCAGGGCCACCGCCCAATACCGCAACACGTGCAACTCCTGCCTCCATGGTCACCCCCATCTGCAGACACCACCGGCTGCGATCGCCGGACATTAGCCCCGTTTGATGGGCTGCACCCGGGGGTATAGGTCGTCGGACCAAGTTAGTTGCCTCACATCCGTGCCTGATCCCCGCACCGAACCAGCAACGAGATGCTTCGAATGGGGCACAAGCAGTATGGACGGAAAGACAACTAGCCAACTGGCGGTGAGGGAAGAAACAGCGGTTGATCGAGGTCTCGCGGATTCCGGTTGTCCTTCAGCAGCCGAACTGGCTCGCGATCACCGAGAAGGAATTCGCAAGGTCGCCCTTCGACTGACACGGTCCGAGAGCGCTGCCCAAGACATCACGCAAGAGGTCCTCGTCCGCGTGATGTGCTCCGGAGGATTCGACCCGAGCCGAGCGTCAGTTGAGCGGTGGCTGCAGATCGTGACCCGCAACTCCGCCATCGACTGGGTTCGCCGTGAAGCCGCCCATCAGCAACGTGTCACCCGTGTCGGAGCAATCCACAGTGCGACCACTGTCGATGTCCAAGAGGCTGTCACTGACCGGGTGCAGGCATCCCGCGTCCGCGACGCTGTCGCCCAGCTGCCCGACGGAGAACGTGAGGTCGTGTTGCTCGCCTACTTCGGCGGACTCACGTACCGGCAGGTCGCAGACCGAACCGGTCTGGCCGAAGGCACGGTCAAGTCGCGGATTCGACGCGCCCTCACACGCATGGCCAACATCATCGGTTCCGACGCCGAGACGGGCGAGTAAGGGACGGCTGGCTGCGCGGTACGATCGAACCCTGCCGCGCGGCTGCCGCTCGGCTATGCACGTCTATTAGAAGAGGTGGGTTTTGCCTGCTGCGATGTACACGCACCGTGCGTTGTTTCACGACGGCAACGAAGAGCTCGTGGCCGAACTGGTGCCGTTCGTGACCGAAGGAATCGAAGCCGGCGAACGTGTCGTCGTGGTCGTGTCGTCGGCGGTCGGAGATTTGCTCCGCGAGCGTCTCGGACCGGAACTGGCGTTCGACTTGTGGAACTCGACGGACGTGTACACCTATCCCGTTCAGACGCTTGCGGCGTACGTAGACACTGTTCGCGCTGCGACGGAAAAGGGACGGCGAATGCGAGTAGCAGGGCAGCCAATCTGGAGTGGATTGAGCCCGCTGGCAACCGCAGAATGGACATGCGTCGAGGCAGCATGCAACGTCGTGTTCGCGGACTCGCCGCTGCTGATGCTCTGCCCGTACGACACTTCCCGACTCGATCCGGCAGTCATCGCGGCCGCCCGGCGCACGCATCCCGAGATCCATCACGGCTCACACCTGGCGACGAGCCCGGTGTTCTCGCCGGCCGATCACCAATCCGGGGTGCGCTCCAGCGGACTCCCGCTGCGACCGGCGTCGTCTGAACAGATCTCGATGTTTTCATCTACCGACCTCTCCACCGTACTGTCGTTTGTAGAGGACTTCGCACGGACGAGGGCGACCTCGGCTGGTCGTATCACTGACCTGCAACTGGCCGTCGAGGAGCTGCTCACACGATCCATCGACTACCGGGTGGGCGCAGCCCAGTTGCACATTTGGACCACTGACGACGAACTCGTCGTCGAGGTCGAGAGCAGCGGTCTGCTGGCATCGCCCTTCGCTGGGTACCTCCCTCCCTCCACGTCGTCGCCGGCAGCGGAAGAAGGTCTGTGGTTGGCTGGGCAGAAATGCGATCTCATCGCGGTTCGCCAGCACAATGGCCACACCACGGTGCGCCTCCATATCGCCGACTACCTGGTCGCCTCCAGACCGGCGTGCGAAGGAATCGACAAGATGCTCGGCGTTTTCGCAATGGGATCGTGCGATGCCGAGGAAGAGAGCCGCGTCGCCGCACACGTGAGCACATGCGCCGAATGTCGCGCCGAGGTCGACCGGCTCGCCCGGCTTGTCGGCTTGATGGAACCGCCGGACGGATCAACGTCACCCTGACGATTGGTCAGATTGAAAAAATTTCAATCCAGATCGGTGGCCCGCTACGAACTAACTACATGGTTCGACGGCTCACGCCGAATCGACCCAGAGCGTTGCTCCGAACCCAGGTAACGCGTCGAAATATGTATTCGTGCAGGCATGACCGTGAACCGACAAGGAGCAACCAGGTGACGATATTCAACAGACCCCGGCTCGACGAGCGCGCGCTCGATGAGTTGATCGAGGAGTCGCAAGATCTCCACACCGACGCGATGGTGGTCGCTCGCACGACGCTGCCTGATCTGGCCGATCTCGCATCCGATCGTCGGCGCGCCAACACGCTGGCCTCTCCCGCTCAGGTCGAACAACTCGATCAGGCCCGCCAGACGCTCGCTCGTCGGGTCGCCTTGGCGGTCGGCGGGCTGTTCGGCGTAGGAGTCGTCAGCTCTGCGTTCGCACGAACCGCTTCGGCTGCGGACGGCGACATCGACGTGATGCAGTTGCAGACGGCCGTCTCGCTCGAGCTCCTGGCTGTGGCCACTTACGGTGCGGCATTGACGTTGCCATTCATCACAGACGGCAACCCGGTCATCGTGAAGTTCGCACAGACCACGATGAGTCAGCACGACGATCATCGTCAAGCTTTCTCGGCACAGACCGAGGCGTTGGGCGGAACCGACCAAACGGCGACCAACCCGAAGTACACACCGATCGTCGAGGCAGCCAAGCCAACCCTTGCCGCACCGATCGATGTTGTGAAGCTTGCCGCGACGCTCGAGCAAGTCGCCACGGAAACCTATCTGGCCGACCTCAATCGGTACACCGACGTCACCTCGAGAGTTCTGATGGCGAGCGTCATGGGAGTGGAATGCCAGCACCTCGCAACCCTGCGAGCAGTCGGCGCGCTCATCGAAGGAGGCGCACCCGAACTGATTGCAATCCCACTCGGCGCCGACGTCGCCAAACTCCCCGCAGCAGCCGGCAGCGTCGCATTCCCCGACCCCTTCCAGGGTGTCACCATGGCCAGCCCACCCGAAGAAGGAGCCGTCAAGTGAACGAGCCCAACATCCCCGCCACCCTCACACGCCGTCACATCCTTGCCGGCGCCGCCGTGATCGGAGCCGGACTCGTCGCCGCCGCATGCGGAAGCGACACCAACGACGCAACCGGTGGTACAACCGGTGGTACAACCGCAGGCAAAACCGCAGGCACCACAAGCTCACCGCCGGCAACCGACGCCGCAGCCACGACAATGGCCCCCGACGACACCACGGCCACGACAGCCGCTGCCGGTGACAGTGTCGATCTCAAGGTTGCAGGGCTCGCTGCCGGACTAGAAGTCCTCGCAGTGGGCACCTACAAAGCGGCGCTCGACGCTGCAGGTGCAGGGGCCCTCGGTGACGTACCACCCGCCGTCGGCGAATTCGTCACTGTCGCGATGGCGCACCACCAAGCCCACCTCGACGCCTGGAACGATGTGCTCACCGGAGCAGGCGGGAAGGCGGTGACCGAACCCAACGCAACGTTGAAGCCAACTGTTGACGCCGAGTTCGCCAAGGTCACCGACGTCGGCGGAGCAGCGAAGCTGGCATTGATGCTCGAGCAGATCGCAGCTGCAACGTATCTGAACGCACAGAATGTGCTGACAGACAAGGATGCGATCCAGCTGGCTGGCTCAATACAGATCATCGATGCACAACACGTATCGATCCTGCTGTACGTGCTCGGTGAATATCCGGTACCCGATGTGTTCGCCAAGGTGGATATGGCGGCCGCAGCCTGACGCAAGACGTGATCGTTGCTGACGACGTCCACGAGCCGGGCCGGGCCTTCCCCCAAGGCCTGGCCGGCTCGGCGGAAGAACTGAACGCCGCGTTGGCGAACATGTGTTGCCCTTCCGGCAAGCCACGCGTGGACGCAAAGACAAGTGATGTCGATCGATGGACGACAGCGCACCCTTGCGCAGAGATTGAATTCTCCTCGTCGTGATTCGCGGAGTCATTGGCCGGATCCGTCCGGCCATTGGCGCCCCCGGAGAGAATCGAACTCCCAACCTACGGGGTAGAAACCCGCTGCTCTATCCATTGAGCTACGGGGGCGTGGGCGAAGCCTATTCGGCTGCGAGCAAGTGGCGGCGGAGGTAATCGAGGGCGGTGATCACGCTCATCTGGCGCATTTGCTCACGTTGACCTGGCAGCCGGAAGGTTCGGGCTACCACCGTCGCGCCGTCGTCGATCCCCACGCACAACGTGCCGACCGGCATGCCGTCTTGCTCCGCGGGCCCGGCAACGCCGGTGAGTGCCAGCCCGATGTCGGCGCCGAGCACACGTCTGGCTCCCGTTGCCATCGCCGCAGCAGCAGCCTCACTGACCACCGGACCTTGCGGTACGCCGAGGAGGTCGAACTTCACATCGCTGGCGTACGACACTACTGCGCCACGCAACACGTCACTGGCGCCCGGCACGGCAGTGAGACGACCGGCCACCAGGCCGCCGGTGACCGATTCGGCCAG
>JANOCR010000052.1:0-22805 GCA_031412355.1 Ilumatobacteraceae bacterium
CAAAAACTCGCGACGGCGCCGGCTTCTCCGGGCAGTTCTGGATGCACACCGTCTGGATCGATCCGGAGGCATGATCAGCTTCGATGGTTGTCTGGCCAACCGCCAGACAACCAACACGAGGCCGTGTGGTGGGCATAGCCATGCGCTATTTCCTACAACGTTTCGCCCAACTGTTGATCGTCTTCGGGCTGGTCAGCTTTGGCGTCCTCTTGGTCATGCGAATAGGTTCGAACTCGCCCGAGGAGCTGGCCATCAAGCTGTACGGCGGCCGTCCTTTGAGCCCTGATGAGCTGACCGAGGCCATTTCCCGCTATCACCTCGATACCAACTACTTTGTGCAGTACTTCTACTGGCTGAAAGGTCTGGTGATTGATTTCGATCTCGGTCAGTCGGTGGCCAACAGCCGCGCCGTTGCCGACTTGTTGAAACCACGGGTCTGGACAACGGTGCTGCTCGGTCTGTACGCCAACGTGTTCGGCATGTTGATCGCCATCCCGGTCGCCGTGCGCCAGGCCTACAAGCGCGATGGCCGGTTCGACAAGGCCGCCGGCTTGATGACGTTCGTTGGCGTCGGCGTTCCGGCGATCGTGCTCGGTGTTTTGCTGCAATTGTTGTTCACGGTGAAGCTTGGGTGGTTCCCACTGATCGGCGACAAGATCTACCCCTGGGACGACCTCGGGCAGCATGTCAGGAACTTCTTCCTACCCACACTCACTCTGACCATTCCGGTGGCGGCGATCTTTGCTCGATTGCTCCGAGCCGAGATGGTGCTCACCCTGCAGAGCGACTTCATCACCCTGGCCAGCGCCAAGGGCGTGTCGCCTGCCCGGGTGCTCTGGCGCCACGCATTGCGCAACTCGCTGTTCTCGATCGTCACCGCCGTTGGCACCAATCTCGGCGCTTTGCTCGGCAGCGCTGTCGTGGTCGAGACGTTGTTCGATCTCGATGGGCTCGGCTCGCAGTTGGTGGTGTCGGTGTTGTCGAGCGATCTCTTCACCGTGCAGAGCTTTGTGGCTATCATCGTGCTCCTCGTCGTGTCGGTCAACCTGCTGGTCGATCTCGCCTATGCCTTGATCGATCCGCGCATCCGCCAGATGCGATCGCTGGGATGATTCGCCGATGACCACGTCCGTCGTTTCATCGCAGCCGGCCGATAGGGCCCATGAGCGATCGTGGTGGCAGCGCCTTCCCAAAGGCGGCGTGCTGTTCTCCATTCTGTGGCTCGGGATTCTCGTTTTCCTGGTGGTGTTTGCCGACTACCTGTCGTTCATTCGTGATCCCGACGCCAAGGTGCGAGTTGCCGGCCGATTGCAGAGCAACTACAAGCTCGGCCCTGGCTACAGCGCATGGTTCGGCGTCGACGGCAACAGCCAGGACGTATTCGCGAGGTGTATCTACTACGCTCGAAATAGCCTGCAGATCGGGTTAGCTTCGACGGTTCTCGGGCTGCTGATCGGCGGAACGCTCGGTGTGCTCGCCGGCTATTTCCGCGGCTGGATAGATCGAATAATTTCTATCCTCATCGACTGCTTGCTGGCCATTCCGGCATTGGTTCTGGCCGTGATGCTCATCTTTCGCCTTGACGACATCAAAGCGACATGGACATTCCTCGGTTGGATGACGCGCAAGTGGCAGATCATCATGACGCTGAGCATCCTGGCCGTCGCTCCGTTGGCGCGGATCGTACGCGCCCAAACGCTGTCACTTCGCGAGCGGGAGTTCGTGACGGCCGCGCGCAGCCTCGGGGCCAAGAACGGCCGAATCATCACTAAGGAGATCGTGCCCAACCTGGTGCCGACGATGGTCACCGTGGCGTTCACCGGCCTGGGGATCCTGATCGCCGCTGAAGGAGCTTTGGCTTTCCTCGGCCTCGGTCTCACCGAGTCGTGGGGTTTCCAGATCGAGTCGAACCGGCGACGATTGGAGAAGGCTTGGTGGGCGACCGTGTTCCCGTGTCTCATGCTCCTTGGCACGGTCATGGCGTTCAATCTGCTCGGAGACCGTTTGGCCAAGCGATTCGATATACGTGAGGCTGCAGTATGAGCATCGTCATCCAGGCTTCGACGAGGGCGACCGACGGTCCACTGCTGGAGTTGAGCGACGTCCGCACCCATTTCCAGACGCCCCGCGGTGTGGTACGCGCCGTCGACGGTGTCTCGTTGACGCTCGATCGCGGCAGAGCCCTCGGCATCGTCGGCGAGAGCGGTTCAGGCAAGACGATTCTGTCCCGTTCGATCATGGGCCTGTTGCCGCCGAGAGGCACAATTCGACACGGCAGCATCAAGTTCGAAGGCCGCGAGATCAGCGGCCTGTCGCGGCGGGCGATGCGCGAACTCTGGGGACGGGAAATGGCGATGATCTTCCAGGATCCGATGACGTCACTGAACCCGTTGATGAAGATCGGCGCTCAGATCGCGGAGCCGTTGCGGCTGCACCTTGACATGTCGAAGGCCGATGCCTGGGTGACGGCCGAGAGGCTGATGCGGGACGTGCGCATCCCTGCGCCGGGGCGTCGGCTGCATCAATACCCGCACGAGATGTCGGGGGGCATGCGCCAACGAATCATGATTGCGATTGCCATCGCGTGTGGCCCGACCTTGCTGTTCGCCGACGAGCCGACTACCGCGCTCGACGTCACCGTTCAGGCGCAGATCCTCGATCTCCTGGGCGAGCAGCGCCGCGAGCGCAATATGTCGCTGATCCTGGTCACCCACGACCTGGGTGTCGTGGCTGGTCACACCGACGAGATCGCAGTGATGTACGGCGGGAAACTGGTCGAGATGGCACCGACGCGTCAGCTGTTCGCCAACATGAAGATGCCCTACACCGAGGCCTTGCTGCACAGCATCCCGAAGCTTGCCGATCCAAGTCATACACGACTCAATGTGATCAGTGGCCGACCTCCCGATCTCGTCAATCCCCCCGTCGGCTGCCGGTTCGCAGCTAGATGCCCGTACGCCCAGACCCGCTGTCGCGAGCAGGAGCCTCCGCTGATCGCCAGTGTCGAGGATCCTCGCCATACGTATGCATGCTGGTATCCCGTCGGCTCCCCCGAGTATCACGAGGCGAAAGAACGGCGTCGGCGCGAAGCCGAGCTGGCGGCTTGATGGCCGGAACCGGGAAAGCACACCTGCGTTCAGATGATGACGTGCTGCTGCGCGTCGAGGATCTCGTCGTCGAGTTCCCGGTCGGCCACACAGGACTGAAGGTCAATGCCGTCAGCGGAATCAGTTTCGACGTGTTGCGTGGAGAGACCCTCGGGGTCGTTGGCGAGTCAGGCTGCGGGAAGAGCACGACAGGACGGGCGATCATGCAGCTGCCTCGGCCGACGAGCGGCTCGGTGACCTTCGAGGGGCGCCAACTCACCGAGATGGGACGTGATGAGATGCGTCGGGCGCGCACGCGCATGCAGATGATCTTCCAAGATCCGGTCTCGTCGCTCAACCCAAGACGCAAGGTGCGCGATATTGTGATGGAGCCGCTGTCGATCTGGAAGCGCGGCACTTCTCGCGAACAGGCGTCGAAAGTCGACGCCTTGCTGGAGGAAGTCGGTATCGACCCCCAGCGCGCTGCGGAGAGCCAGCCCCACCAGTTCTCCGGCGGTCAGTGTCAACGCATCTCCATCGCACGATCGCTGGTGCTCGACCCGACGTTGATCATCTGCGACGAGCCGGTCAGTGCTCTCGACGTCAGTGTGCAAGCCCAGGTGCTCAACCTGCTCGAAGACCTCAAGGCCAAGCACGGATTGACCCTTATCTTCATCGCCCACGACCTCGCCGTGGTCAAGAACATCAGCGATCGGGTCGCAGTGATGTACCTCGGCAAGATCTGCGAGGTGGCGCCGTCCGATGACCTGTACCGCGCTCCGGCACACCATTACACGCAGGTGCTGCTCGACTCGATTCCAGTGCCGGACCCCGACGTGGCTGCCACCAAGACGGCGATCGAGGGCGAGCCGCCATCACCGGTGCTGCCGCCACCTGGGTGCCGCTTCCACCCCCGTTGCCCTGCCGCCAGCGATCGTTGCCGCACGGAAGAGCCGCAACTGCGAGCGATCGGCATCGGGCATTACGTCGCCTGTCATCACCCAATCCATGGCGACGACATCTCGGAGCCGGTCGTGGTCGGTCAACCCAGCGGCGAATCGCTGACCTGACGCTGCCAATGACCGATCGCGATTGCGGCGAGGATCACGATCGACGGTTCGGCCGATGACCGGATGCGATGTCCTCCGTAGATCGCGACCGTTGCGGCGAATGCGATAATCACGGGAATCAGCAGCACGGCGCGGTCGCGTCGACGTGTCGCCACTGAACCGACCGCGGCCAGCGGCACCAGCACCCAGAACGAAACGATGCCAGCCCACGCTGCCCAGCGTTCACGCTCTTCGCCGACGTCACCACGGACCATGTC
Source organism: Ilumatobacteraceae bacterium (assembly GCA_031412355.1). Taxonomy (GTDB): domain Bacteria; phylum Actinomycetota; class Acidimicrobiia; order Acidimicrobiales; family Ilumatobacteraceae; genus JAENVT01. The sequence goes on from JANOCR010000052.1 coordinate 4,414, forward strand.
GCCGAGTGCGTAGAGATCCAACGATCTCGCCACCCGCTTCACGACGACGACGGGCACCGAGCTGGCGTGGTGGCGCATGTAGCTGAGGGCCTGATGGCGTTGGCGGGCCGAACGAGTCGACGGGTCCTCGTTCGACCGCTCGACGGGGTCGAACAGGCAGAACAACGACCACCCACCCTCGGCCGGCCCGTCGTAGGTGTCGTCGCAGTTGGCACCGAGCAGCGCCGGGCCTTCGTTGGTGGTTAGGAACACCGGTTCGTCGAACCTGACGAGGTTGAAGACCAGCCACGGCAGCATCACCCCGACGGCGACACCGGTAGCCGCCACGATGTGCATCCGCGCCCGCGGTAGTGAGCGTGCCTTGGCGACAAGCCACATCACGAGTGCCGCTGCAGGCACGAAGAGCACAACCTCGCTGCGGGCCAGCGCACCGAGGCCGGCGGCCAGCCCCACCAGCGCTGCGGCGCGCAGCGTCGGGCTGGCGGCCCATGTCACTAGCGCCCAGAGGGCCAGCGAGAGCACCAGGCAGCTGACGCTCTCCGACATCACCAGACCGTCACTGATCCACAGATTCGGATACAGCGCCGCCAGCCCGGCAGCGATCAGTCCGGCGCGATCGCCGGCTACGCGCCGGGCCACCAGCCCGATTATCGCGATCGTGGCGATGCCGCAAGCGACGGTGACCATCCGCTGCCGGTTGAACGGATCGTCACCCCAGCTCACCAAGGCCATCAGCGCAGAGGTCAGTGGGCCGTGCTCGGCGCCAGGCTGATCGACGAACACCTCTCGGAACCACACACCGTGGGCCAACTGGCGAGCCTGGGCGCTGTAGTACAGCGAGTCGTTCAGCAGCAACGCTTCGTTCCATTTGCCGAGCACCAACCGAATGATCCTCAGCACGGCCCCGCAGACGACCACTACTGTCAGGCGTCGACCGAAAGTTCGTAGGACACCGATCTCCCCCACAGCCGCCGAGGCTAGTTGCGCAGTTCTGCGTGACACCGGCTTGCTACCGTCGGGTTGTGGCCAGAGGCGTGCGCACACAGGGTGGTCGCCACCCGATTGCGGCGTGTCTCTCGGCGTACCGGTTCGGCCGCGGCGACCCGACGACCCGGCTCACCACGGGTGAGTTCTGGCGGGCGTCGTTCACTCCGCTGGGGCCAGCCACGGTACGGGTCAACTGGTTGGGCGACGTGGTCGATGCCGAGGCGTGGGGTTCCGGGCGGGAGTGGATCATGCAGCGAGTGACGGCCATGACGGGGGCGCTTGATCCTGGTTTCGAGTTCGTCGACGCCGATCCGGTCGTGATGCGCGCCCAGCGCAACCATCCCAACGTGTGCTTCGGCGCCAGTCACACGCTGTTCCACGAACTGATTCCCACCATTTTGGGCCAACGAATCACCGGCGGCGAGGCGATTCGTCAATGGCATCGGCTTTGTCGCAGTCTCGGCGAGCCGGCGCCGGGTCCCGACGTGGGGCTGCTGCTGCCGCCGTCGCCCACCGCGCTCGCCGGGCGACCGGCGTGGTGGTTCCATCCGTTGGGCATCGAGGCCAAGCGCGCCGAGGCATTGCGTGCTGTAGCCAAGCACGCCGACAAGCTGTGGGGCTGGTCGACGCTGCCCTGGCCGGAGTTGACGGCCAAGTTGGCGCTGCTGCCCGGGGTCGGAGCATGGACGATCGGGTCGGTCATGGCATCGGCGGTGGGCGACCCCGATGCAGTGGCGGTTGGCGACTTTCATCTCAAGAACCTCGTCTCGTATGCCCTGGCCGGCGAAGCGCGCGGCACCGACGAACGGATGCTCGACCTGTTGGCGCCATACACCGGTCAACGGGGCCGGGTCGTTCGCCTGCTCGTGCTCGACGGCCATTCCCCGCCTGCCTTTGGGCCCAAGCACAGGATTCTGCCGATGGCGCGTTGGTGATCGGGTCGCCTCTGTTAACTTCTCGTCGGCCCTCCGGGCCCGTTGACCAACGATGACAGAGACTCTCGGACCACAGAGCGCGGCCACGGACGACACGTCGGCACCCTGGTATCGCATCCTACGCAAGGTCGGCTTGGTGTATGTCTACTCGCGGCTGTGCGTGCTGGCGGGTGCTGCCATCGTCGCCTCCGAGATCCGCGCCGACATCAACCAGGTCGGCAACATCCCGATCCCGTTTGCCGATCCGAACATCGCCGGCAAGCCGATTCCCGAGTCTGCGGTGTCGCCGATGCTCGACGTCTTGTCGTCGTGGGACGGGATCTGGTATCTGCGGGTCGTGCGACTCGGCTACCCCCACCATGTTCGACCGAACGTCACGTACAACGTCACCGATGCCCGCGCCGCGTTCTTTCCCGCCTATCCCCTGCTGGTCAGGGGCGTCGACAAGGTGTTGCCGGGTGGCGACACCGCAGCCGCGCTTTTCACCAACTTCGTGCTCGGCGCGGTCGCCATCTTCTTGTTGGGTGTGCTGGCCCGGAGGCTGTACGGCGACCAGATCGCGGCGAAGGCGATGGTGCTCGGGGCAGTGTTCCCCGGCAGCTTCGTGCTGTCGTTCGCCTACACCGAGGCGTTGCTGCTGGTGTTTGCGATGGGCTGCTTGTGGTGCCTGATGACCAGGCACTGGGTGGCAGCCGGGGTGCTCGCCGCGCTAGGCACGGCAACGCGGCCAAATGGCCTGGCGCTCGTGTTGGCGTGTGCCGTTGCAGCGGTGATCGCGATCCGTGACGAACGCGACTGGCGTTCGCTCGTTGCACCGCTGCTTGCACCCGTGGGCTTCGTGGCGTTCCAAGTGTGGCTCGGTCGGCACACCGGCGAGGCGGGGGTGTGGTTTCGAGTGCAGAGAGAGGCGTGGGGCGAGGGCGCGAGCTTCGGGCTGACGGCCGTTCGCAAGACGTTCGAGGCATTCACCAGTCCGCTGACATCGCCGACCAACATCATCACTGCAGCATCAGTGCTGGCGATGGTGCTGATGATCTACTTCCTCCGGCAAAGGGGGCTGCCGCTGCCGATGCTCGCGTATTGCGCGGGCATTCTGGCGCTGATGTTGATACCCAACACGGTCACGGCTCGACCTCGATTCTTGTACACGGCGCTTCCACTGCTGATCTCTGCGGCGGCGTTCCTGCACTCCGTGCGCCGTGATTGGTGGCCATATGTGATCGGAGCATGCAGCGCCGGTCTGGTCACACTGACGGCCCTCTACGGGGGTTTCGGGGCGATTCCGTGACGTGGCGCCGCCACGTGTCGGGCCAACGGCTCGGCGTGTGGGTGTTGGCGCTGCTGGCCTACGTCCCGGCGCTGCTGGCGGCGCCCGGACGGATGCCCAGCGACACCAAGCTGTACCTGTATCTCGACCCGGGCAGGCTGATCTCCGACGCCCCGTTCACCTGGGACAACCGCCAGTTCGCTGGATGGGTCCCACACCAGACCGTCACGTATCTCTGGCCGTCAGGGCCGTGGTACTGGCTGTTCGGGCAGATGGGAGTGCCGGACTGGATCGCCCACCGGCTGTGGATCGCCACGTTGCTGTTGGCCGGTGGGCTCGGCGTGCGCTGGGCGGCTCGCCACCTGGGGTTGGCTGGCGCCGGAGCGATCACGGCCGCTTTCGTCTACCAGCTCTCGCCCTACATCCTTCCCTACCTGTCGCGCACCTCGTTGATGCTGCTGCCCTGGGCATCGGTGGGGTGGTTGGTCGGCCTGACGATCCGCTCGGCCACACGAACCCGATGGCGAGATCCGGCGATCTTCGCCTTGGTCATCTTCACCGTTGGGTCACCCAACGCCACTGCATTGGCCATGATCGCACCGGCGCCGGTGCTTTGGCTGCTTCACGCCGCGTGGCAGCACTCGGTGTCGTGGCGTCGGGCGATCACGACCGCGCTGAGAATCGGCGGCGCCAGCCTCGCGGTCTCACTGTGGTGGATCACCATGCTGTTCATCCAAGGTCGTCACGGCGCCGATGTGCTCTCGTACTCGGAAACGCTGGAAGCGGTGTCGTTCACGTCGGTCAGCACCGAGACGTTGCGAAGCCTCGGCTACTGGCTGTTCTACATTCGTGACCCTGCCGGTTTCGCCACCAGTGCATCGATCGACTACCTCGAATCCGGGCGGATCATCGTCATCGGGTTTGCCCTGCTGCTGTGCTGTCTCGCGGGGATCGCCCTGACCCGATGGAATCAGCGGCGGTACGCAGCCTTGCTGGTCTTCGTCGGCATCGTTCTTGCCGTCGGTGTGCATCCGATTGCCGATCCGTCACCGCTGATGTCGAAGTTGGCAACGTCGTCGCGCTCGACACTTTCGCTGGCGATTCGCAGCAGCACCAGAGCGTTGCCGCTGAGCAACTTCGGGCTGGCGCTGGGTGCTGGCGCTCTGGCGAGCGCATCGTCGACATTGGTTGCTCGGCTGCGGCCGCGACTTCGCCTCGTTGCGCCGGTGATGATCATCGCTCTGGCGGTCCTCAACCTGCCCGCCCTGTTCAACGGTGGATTCGTCGACCCTGCGCTGGAGCGCGATCAGGAACCCCCTGCGGCGTGGAAGCAGGCTGCGGCGGTCCTCGACTCGGGTTCGATGGAGCACAGGGTCATGCAGTTGCCGGGAGCGGAGTTCGGAGCCTTCCGGTGGGGTTACACGGTCGATCCGCCCCTTCCCGGGCTGACCGAGAAGCCGTTGATCACTCGCGATCTGTTGCCACTTGGATCGCCAGCGGCGATGGACTTGCTGTACGCCCTCGACGACCGTGCCCAATCGAACACACTCGATCCAGCGGCGATCGCGCCCGTCGCCCGGTTCTTCGGAGCCGACACGATCTGGGTCAGCAACGACATGGCCTTCGACCGTTTTCGGACGCCCCGCCCGGAAGTCACCCATGCGCTGTTCGCCGCCCAGCCGGCTGGGCTCGGCGCGCCGTCCGAGTTCGGGAAGGCGACCCCGAACGTGCCCGATCTGTCGAGCCTCGATGAAGCTGTCCTGGCCGATCCCGCAATCGGCCAGCCGGTCGTTCCGGTCGAACTGGTCGCCGTCGACGAGCCGGTTGCGATGGTGCGGGCCGCCTCGCGTGTTGTCGTGTTGTCGGGCAGCGGCGATGGAATTGTCGATGCGTCGGCGGCGGGGTTACTGCGTGGCGACGAGGCTGTTCTGTACGCCGCCGACCTCGGTGCCGACGACCGACTTGACGACGCGGCTCTGATGATCCTCACCGATTCGAACCGTGACCGAGCCCACCAGTGGCGTGGCACCCAGGACGTCGTCGGCTTCACCGAGACGGGCGGCCCTGGTGCCGATGTGCTGCAGCAGGACACGGCGGACCAACGCCTTCCTGTGTTTGCCGATCAGACCGTCGACAACCAGACGACAGCAGCCGTCGAAGGCCTCGCGATCCGCGCCACCGGTTACGGCGAGCCGTTTGCCTACCGGCCGGAGGACCGCCCAGCGATGGCGGTCGACGGTGACCCGACGACCGCGTGGCTGGTCGGCGACCGCTTCAACCCGATCGGGCAGAGCTTGGAAGTGACCGGTGCCGTGCCCGGCCTCACATTGCTGCAGTCACAACAATTGGGTGCCTCTCGGGCGATCGCGTCGGTCCGCCTCGACTTCGACAGCGGTGCATCTCAGCTCGTCGACCTCGACGAGACCTCGCTGTCGGGCAGCGGGCAACCGATCGACGTTCCGGCCGGGGCACAGTTCGTCCGAATCACGATCACATCGGTCACACCTCGCCCCGGCGGAACCGATCCCGGCGCTTCGGCCGTCGGGTTTGCCGAGCTCGGATTGGGCACGCACGACGAGGTGGTTCGCCTCCCATCGGACACCCCCGGTGTGCTGCCAGATACGCCATTGGCCGTCGTGTTGACCCGCCTGCGCACCGACCCGCTCAACCGGTGGCGCAGTGATCCGGAGCCGAGGATCGTGCGCGAGTTCACGCTCGACGCCGACCGACGATTCACCGCCCAGTTCGTGGTTCGCCTCGATGCGCGGGCTTCCGACGACGTGATCAATCGATTGACCGGTGTCAGCACGGCCTCGTCGAACCGGAGGCTGGCCGGTGACTCGCAGGCTACTGCTGCTCATGCCGTCGACGGCGACCCTGCGACGGCGTGGACTTCGCCGTTCTCCAATGTGGTCGGATCTACCGTTACCGTTCCGCTCGTCGAGTCGCAGGCGACGTCGTCGCTGACGCTGACCCAGGCGGTCGACGCCCTGCACAGCACCATCACTCGGGTCACGGTGGCGATCGGCGGCGACTCGACGACGCTCGACCTGCCGGCGCCCGATGCCGCCGGGCGCAGCACGATCGAGTTTCCTGCGTCGAACGCGGCGTCGCTCGCGTTGACGATCGAGGGCATCGACGCGCGCACCACGGTCGACCGTCGATATGCCGAGACAACTGTGCTTCCGGTTGCGATCCGCGAGCTCGACACCGCATCGATCGCCGCGCCTCGCCCTGCGGTAGACGTCAACACCTGCCGGGCCGATCTCGTCGCAATCGATGGACGGGCGATCCCAGTTCTCATGAGGCCCGAATCGCTCGCACAGGTGCTTGCCGGCTCCCCCGTCACCGTCACCGCCTGTGACCCTGCGGTGGTCGACCTTGCCGCTGGGCCGCATCGGGTGTCGACCGCCCGCGGCAGCGTGACCGGGTTGAACGTGGACCAGATCGTGTTGCGCAGTGGAGAACTGGCCGAACCGGTGCCACCTCCCACGGTGGAGGTTCGGCGCGACCGCACGACGCGGACGGCAACGGTAACCAGTTGCCCGACCGGGTGCTGGCTCATCCTCGGCGAGGGTCACAACGATGGCTGGCAGGCCAAGATCGATGGCACCGCCCTGGGTGATCCACGCCAGATCTCCGGCGGGTTCAACGGATGGTACCTACCCGGCTCGAATTCGCCGGTGGTCGTGACCATGACCTGGGAGCCGCAGCGAACGATGTGGATCGGAATTCTCCTTGCCGTGCTTGCGGTCCTCGCCTGCGTTGCACTGATCTGGCGCGACAGGGAGCGCTGCGAAATGCCGGTGGCGACCGCCCCTGTGCCGCACTGGCCACCGGGAACTGTCGACCGCCGTAAGTGCGTTGCTGCGGCCGCGACGCTGGTCGTGCTGGCTTATCTGGTGATCTCTCCGAAGTACGCGGTCGTTGCCGCCGTCATCGGAGTTGCCATCGTGGTGCTGAGGCGTCCCCTCGTCGCTGGTGTGGCAGCAATGGTTCTGATGGCGGCGCTGGCAGCGTTGATCCTGCGCAGGCAGATCCGCTATCGCCTCGTTGCCAACCCTTCGTGGCCCGCCGCATTCGATGACCTGCATCGCCCGGGGCTGCTGGTCGTGGTACTCCTGCTGGCGTCGAGCCTGTTCGATGATCGCTTTGTCGGTGATTGCCAGGGCGACGAAGCCGAGCAAGTAACGTAAATCCTCGTGTCACACGTCCCTCGACCGTGCCTGTCGGTTGTCGTGCCGTGCTACAACGAGCAGGGCACCATCTTGACCCTGCTGAAGCACGTTGCCGACTCGCCGTGGGTGCGCGAGATCATCGTGGTCGACGACGGATCGACCGACGAGACCCGCCAGATCCTGAACGACCTCGGCAACTCGACGTGTCGCGTAGTGCTGCACGACGTCAACCAAGGCAAGGGCGCCGCATTGCGCACCGGCTTCCGCCATGCGACATCCGAGTTCGTAATCGTGCAGGACGCAGATCTCGAGTACGACCCGGACGAGTTCGGCGACATGCTGGCCCCCATCCTCGACGACAAGGCCGATGTCGTGTTCGGATCGCGGTTCCAGTCGGGTCGCCCGCACCGCGTGCTGTACTTCTGGCACTCCATGGGCAACCGCATCCTGACGTTGGCCTCGAATATGTTCACCGGTCTCAACCTCAGCGACATGGAGACGTGTTACAAGCTGTTTCGACGGGAGGTCATCGAATCGATCACCATCAAGGAGGATCGCTTCGGGTTCGAGCCCGAGATCACCGCCAAGGTGGCCAAGGGCGGATGGCGCATCTACGAGGTCGGCATCTCGTACTCCGGGCGCACGTATGCCGACGGCAAGAAGATCGGCCGGCGCGACGCTGTTCGAGCCGTGTACTGCATCGTGCGTTACTCCAGGGTCGGCGACCGCTTTCGTCGTGGTCACTGATGCGGTCCTGCCCGTGAGACTTCCGTTCACTCGCAAACGGCTCGAGCGGACCCCCGCTGCGTTCGATGCTGCCGATCTGCAACTGCTCGAAGTTCTGGAGGACCTCGAACAGACGAAGAACTACTCGGCATGGATCCTCGAACTGATCGCTCCTCACGTCAGTGGACGAATCCTCGAAGTCGGTGCCGGCCGTGGCACGTATTCCACGTACTTTGCCGAACGTGGATACCTCACGGCGCTCGAGCCGTCGCCGACGCACAGCGAGGCGCTACGCGAGCGGCTGAAGGATCATTCCAATGCCGTCGTGATCACAGCACAACTCGACGGCGCTGCTGCGCCGGGCTCGTACGACACCGTCGTCCTGCTCAACGTGCTCGAGCACATCCCCGACGATCACCAGGCCCTGGGCGATATCTACGAGTCGCTTGCGCCGGGGGGCAAGATGGTGTTGTGGGTGCCTGCTTTCGAGGCGTTGTACGGCAAGTTCGATCAACGCATCGGCCACTACCGCCGATACCGCCGTGATCAATTGCTGGCCCTGGTTCACCATGTCGGCTTTCAGCAGGTCACGGCCAGGTACACCAATCTGCCCGGATTCTTCGCCTGGTGGCTCGTCGTGCGGGTGCTCGGGCGGGTCCCCACCGCAGGCCGGCTGGCAACCATCTACGACCGCTACTTCATCCCCGTCATCCGCCGTGTCGAACGTTTCTTGCGACCACCGATCGGTCAGTCGCTGCTGGTCGTCGCCCAGCGGTCGTAGATGGCACTGACGACCGCGGCCCCGCCGACACCGACGTCGGGCGCCGAGCAACCTCGTGCGCACATCGCCGCGCTGGATGGGCTGCGCGGCCTGGCCGTGATCGCCGTCCTGTTCTTTCATGCCGGCAAGTTGCAGGGTGGCTTTCTGGGCGTCGATCTGTTCTTCGCCCTGTCCGGTTTCCTGATCACATCACTGCTCCTCGCCGAGGTCGACAGATCAGGCCGCGTCGATGTCATCGCGTTCTGGGGGCGACGGTTCCGGCGCCTGCTGCCCGCCGTGCTGCTCTTGCTCGTTGCCGTAACCATCATCACGACAGTGGTGGCATCGGTACCCGAGCGCGCCGCGACCCTGAACGATGGGCCATGGGCGCAGGCGTACATCGCCAACTGGCACGACATTGCCGACCACCGCGACTACTGGGCGTCGTTCGAACTCCCGCGCATGTTCGGACACCTGTGGAGCCTGGCGATCGAGGAGCAGTTCTATCTGATCTGGCCACTGGTTGTCGGCTTGATCGCGTGGCGCAGTCGGCATCCGCATCGCACCGTGATCGTAGGATGTGTCGTCGCCTCGCTGGCTTCGCTGTGGCTGATGGTCGTGTTGTTCGACCCAGCCGATCCAACCCGCGTCTACATCGGCACCGACACCCGTGCCAGCAGCCTGCTGCTCGGCGCTGTGTTCGCCGCCAGGCCGCTGCGCGCCGCCGCCATCCGGCTCACGTCGCGAACCGGCGTCGGCTTCACCGCGGTGGCGTCAACCATCGCCGTGGTCATCGGGCTGTTCTGGTTCCTGGTCGATGGTCCATCATCGCCCTGGCTCTTCCGCGGCGGCCTGTTCGCGCATTCGCTGCTTTCTGCACTGCTGGTCGCCGGCTGCGCTGCTCAACCTGACGCGACCCTGTCGCGTTGCATCGGATGGGCGCCCCTGCGCATCACGGGCGTGCTGTCGTACAGCCTGTACCTGTGGCACTGGCCGGTCTTCGCCCTGCTGTCACCGGCGCGCACGGGGATGGCGGGTTGGTCACTGCTGGCGCTTCGTTTCGCCGTGTCGTTCGCCGCTGCGGCGATCTCGAAGGTGGTGGTGGAGGATCCGGTTCGGTTCAGAGCCACCTGGGCACGCGGCCGCAAAGGTGTGGTGACGTTGATTGGCGTGTCAGTGGGTGTCGCCGCGTTCTGGGTGCTGATGCCCCGCCCCTCCACGGCGCCGGCCGCCTTCTCGCTCGATCAGTTGGGCTCGACCAGTGCGGCCCCGCCCGCCAACGCAGCACCGACTTCCGCTGCTCCCGCCACCACCGTGGCGACGGCACCGTCGTCGGCAGCAACGAGCACCACGCTTGCCGCGACAACAACCAGCACGACCCTCCTGGCCCCGACGCAACGGATCCTGATGGTCGGCGATTCGATGGCCTTCGACGAATGGCCCGCGGTGGCATCGGCCATGTTCGCAGGCGGGATCTCAATCGGTGGCTACGTGTCGCCGGGCGCCGGGTTGCTCGATACCAAATACGACTCGACGACCGATATCGACAAGATGGTGGTCGACTTCCGGCCGGACCTCGTGCTGTACCAAGGATCGCTTTGGGACGCCGGAACCCCCGAAGCGCAACGCGAGGCGTACGACAGATTCGCCGACTTCGTACTGGATCAGGGTGCTCGCCTAGGACTCATCACGATTCTGCCTCTACGCGCCGACCACCAGGACCCCGCGCAGTTGGGAGCGCTCACGGGCATCATGCAGGATATCGCCGACCAACATCCGGGACAGGTCTTCGTCCTCAACAGCGACGAAGTCTGGGGCCCAGTCTTCATTCAAGATGTCAACGGCGACAAGGTGCCTGAGCGCAAACCCGACGGCGTGCACGTGTGCCCGTCGGGCGCGGCGATGTTCGCGATCTGGTTGACGAACGAACTGCAGCAGCGATTCGATGATTTCGTGCCACCAGCCCCCGAACTCTGGGCGACCGGCGAATGGGTCGGTGACCCGCGGTACACCGAACCGGCAGGTATCTGCGCGGCCCTACCGTAGGACGTGCTGCTAGCAATCACCGGGCGGTTGGGGCCTCACCAGGTACCCGTCGACACCGACCGGTACCTCGATCACTGCGGCCGGCAAACGCAAGTCGCTGTACTGCTGCAACAGCGGCGCTGCGTCGGGCGGCAGGTCGGGCATGAACGTCAGCAGCGTATGGCCCCAACGGGCGAACAGCAGGTCTCGCAGATCGGCACGCCCGGCCGCGCACAGCACCTGCAGCAGATCCGCCTGAAGTCGATCGGATCGTTGCACTTCCTGAGGGCTGCGAATGTCGAACGACGCCCTCACGGTCGCGCCGGGCAAGGCTGTGAACGCGGCGATCACGGGCTCGCTGGCGACGTACCACAACGTCGAGTCCGCCTGCTCGTCGACTACGCGGAAAGGCATCACGCCGGCGATTCCCCACGGACCGACGCCCGCGTCGGCACGATCCTGCTTCTCGAGTTCCAACGCCAAGCCGAATGCCACGGACCCGAGCGCGACGGGATCTACTTCGTTGATCTGATACCGGGTCGCCGGATCGAGGGAGGTTGCCAGTTGGGTGGACAATGCCCTGGTCATGGCACTGTCGCGGGGGTAGGGCACCTCGGCCGTCGCTGCTCGGGAAAGACCGAAGCCCGTTGCCACGCACGCGCATACTGCGGCAACACCGGCGGCGATCAGCGTTGGGCGATCGGGGCGCGAGGCGCTGGGCTCGGCCGCTTCGCGCGCTCGCCAGGTGAGCCAACACGACCACACGCAGGTTGCTATCCAAAGGGCGACCAGCGGCACCATCCAGCGGATCACGTACTCGAAGAAGACGCCGAAGATCCGTGTCGTCGAGAACAGTCCCAACACGGTCGTCGCGGCTAGCACCGCGTACAGCGACAACTCGACACGGTTGCGGCGTTTCCACGCCCAACGCGCCGACATCGCGACCAGCGCTACGAACAGGACGAAGCCGAGGTAGTTGGGTGAGCTGCGCGGGTCCTTCTGTGCGTCGATGATCCATGGTCCGAACAGATTGAAGCGGCCGACCATCGCCTTGATCGCTGCGCGTGTTCCCACGAACGGAGCACCCGGATCGGTGAACTGGTGGTACAGCTTGCGCAGGTTCCCGGTGCCGGGCTGCATCTGCTCGATCACGGGTGGAAGCCAGGCAACGACCAACGTTGCAGTTGCGATCAGCAGCCACCGAAGTGGATGGTGTTGCGCCAGACGGTCGGTCCGCCACCACAACCAGCCCAGCCAAACGACCACCCCGCCCAGTAGCCCGCCGACCAACACGGTGTAGCTGATGTGGGTCTGCACGCAATGACTTCCGACCGCCACGGCCACCGGCAGCAGTGCCAGATGCTCGCAGACCAGGCCCCACGCCAGCAGCAAAAACAGGGCGAAGGCGAACACAGGGACCCACACGTTCCATGGCTCCAGAAAGAACCGCGGTGCCAGCGCGACGGCAGATCCGGTCAGGCTCAGCGCTGTCAGCACCGATATCGACGCGCCACCGACACGCTTGGCAACCATCACCGCGCCCGCGATGGCCGCGAGGTGAAACACGTTGACAGCGGCGACGAGTGCGAACGCCGTCGAACCGAACATCTTGTAGAAGGGATACAGCAGGTAGGCCATGCTCGGGCCTGGAGTCGAGCCGAGATCCTGCACGCGGGCCGCGACGCCGATCAGCGGTGGATGCTGTGGAATGGCCCGGACCAGAAACTCGGTGTGCGAGAAGTCGCCCGTGAGATACCACGTCGCGCCGGCAACGCTGCCCAAGGTGACGCACAGGATCAGTGCTACGGGCACGACGGCCAGAATCGGGTGCTTTCGGATCGCTTCGACGACTGCAGGTGGGGTCACGGCAGCTCGGCGACGATCATCCGGGCTATCCGGTCACCGCCTTCCGGTGTCAGGCCACCGTCGGCCGTTCGAACCGCGATCGTGCCGTCGATGGTGCATGCCTCCCACCACTGACACGGCATCGAGGTTGCTGCCAGTTCACCACCGATTAACCGCGTCGGGTCGATCACAGTTGCGCCGGAGTCGGTCGTCGCGCTCTCGAACCCGCTTCGCCCGGGTTGGGCCACGATCAAGACGGTGTGGCCGCGCGCCGCGCGCACCGCCTCGGTCAGCGCGTTCGCATCGCAACCGGTGGTGTCCGAGAACGACAGCACGAACGCGGCGGGATCGAACTCCTCGACGGCGCGACTGACCGCGTCGGCCGCGTCGCACCACGACGTTGCGCCCTCGTTCCATCGCAGACTGCGCCCGTCCTCGTGAATGCGATGGGTCACCGGTAGCTCCGTCGAGGTGAGGAACCCGTCGCTGATCAGCACCACGTCGATGCGCTCGTCGTGTCCAGCGATCGTCGGCCACTGCCACCACACGACGGCTGCGCCGACTACCAATATCGACACGAGCTTCGCCGGTGAGCCGAGAGACTCTTGGACCCAACGCAGCGCACGACTCACCAGGTCGTGAGGGTAGCAGGCGACTATGGTCGGCATCCGTGGGAGACTGGTCTGCGAAGCGGTGGCCGTTGCGCGCAGGCGTGATCGTCGCACTCGCCGCAGTGGCACTGCTGATGCAGCGTGCTGCGATTTCAGGCGACCGATTGGCTGCCGGTTCGCAAGGCGCGGTGCTCGCCCGGCTCGACCTGTTCGTACCTTTGCTGATCGCCCTGGTCGCCTTCGTCGCAGCCCGCGCCCGTCTCGCCGGACGCACCACCGGTGGCCTGGGGCTGAAGTGGATTCCCGCGACGTATGTCGGATGGGCACTGACCATCCTGTTCGCCAAGGCGGCGCTGCACGTGCAGGCCTCGCCGCGGCGACTGCTGACGACGCTGATCTTCTTCCGGGGTACCGGGGCTTCACTGCCGGGATTGGGCGCAGGGCCATTGTTGCTGACCCTGGTCCTCACCGTCATGGGAATGCCCGTGCTCGTGGCTTTGTGCAGCGTCAATCGCACGCGCCGATGGATCGTCCCGACGTGCCTCGTTGTTGTGGCCCTGTTGTACCGGGCCATATGCACAGGCACCGGCCGCACCGGGTTGTTCGGCCCGCTGAGCTGGTTGCCGAACCACCTCGACCTTGTCGGTGTCGGCTTGGCCGTGGCCCTCGTCGATGCCTCGATCGGCGATGTGCAGCTACGCCGTCGCCTGCGGGTGGGCGGGCTCGGTGTTGCGGCTGGCTCATTCCTGCTCACCGCCTTCGCCCTCGGTCTGCCGAGGTCACCACTGATCCAATCGTCTGTCGACGTCCACCTCTACGCGTTGGCCGCTGCGGTCTTCGCCGCGGGCCTGCTGTTCGGGTGTTGTCTCATTCCTCCGGCGTTCAGTCGCAGGGGTGCTCCTAGATTGTCGACGGTCGTGGCAGTCATGGCGCCGGGTGTGCTGTTGGCCGGCGAGCCCGCTTTCACGCTGGTCGCTCGTCAGTACCACGAGCGGGTGGTCGAGTTCGACGGCGCGGTGTTCCTGCACGGAGACGTCGTCGCTCCGTTCATCTGGTCGCTGTTGATCTCCGGCGCGTTCGGCGTCGTTATCGTCGCAACGGTCGGGGCTGTTGACCTCGTGCGGCACGGCGAGTGGCGCGCGATCGCCAGGTCGCGGATGGCGCTGCCGACCGTGGTCGCCGCAGGATTCTTCGTTCGGGTCATCACCCTGTTGACGGTGTTGCCCGAGCGCACGGACAACGGCGACCCGCTCTTTTACCACACGACCGCCAACCTGCTCGCCCGCGGGCGCGGCTTCCTGGAGCCGTTGCGGTGGAGAGATTTCGAGGGCATGAGGCCGAGTGCGTTTCACGGACCGCTGTATCCCGTCGTGCTGTCGATCAGCTCGCGATTCGGCGGCACTGGTTACTTCGACCACAAGATGATGTCGATCGTGATCGGCACGGCAGTGGTGGTGGCCGCAGGGGTGTTGGGCAAGCGGTTGGGCGGTGCGGTCGTCGGGCTGGCGGCGGCGGCATTCGCTGCGGTGTATCCCAACCTCTGGCAGATCGACAGCCTGCTCTACCCCGAGGGTTTGATGGCTCTTCTCGTCACGGTGACGATGATCCTGGCCTACCGCTGGCGAGATCGACCGCGGTTTGCGACGGCTGCGCTGTTCGGAGCCGTGATCGCGCTGGCGGCCCTGGCACGAGGCGAAGGGATCCTGCTGCTCCCGCTGCTGGCCGTTCCCTGGATCATGCTCACGCGGACGCTGGCGCGGTCCGTGCGTGCGCGACACCTTGCCGTGACCGTCGTGGCGTGCGTTGCCGTGTTGGCACCGTGGATGATCCGCAACGCGACGACGTTCGAGCGATTCGTACCACTGTCGACCAATGGCAACGAAGTGATGGTCTACGCCAACTGCGCGTCGGTGTACGACGGACCGTTCGTCGGTTATTGGGACTACCAGTGTCAACAGCGTGTCCGCGATGAGTTGGGTGAGCCGGTTGGCGACGAATCGCAGACCGCGTTGTATTGGCGGTCGCTCGGCTTCGACTACGCACGCGACCACCTCGGTGAGTTGCCGCGGGTGATGACGCTGCGCGTACTGCGCCAATGGGAGCTTTTCCGCCCGCTGCAGAACGTCAACCTGGGTGGCATCGAGGGCCGCAATCGCGATGCAAGCACGATGGGCCTGATGATGTTTTACGGCCTGGCCGGGCTGTCGGTGGTGGGCGCGGTGTCGATGCGCCGGAATCGCATACCACTTCTGCCACTGGGGGTGCAGTTCCTCAGCGTCACCATCACTTCGGCATACACCTACGGCAGCGTGCGGTTCCGCGCCCCTGCGGAACCTGCGCTGTGTGTTCTCGGTGCCGTCGGGTTGGTGCCAGTGGTGGCGTTGGCCCGCCGGTGGCTTGCCCGAGGTCCGGGCGACGCCGACGAGGAAGCCGACGATGCTCCCTTCGTACTGGGTGGAAGGGGCGGATTGCGTCCCCGTGTGGCGGGCGCGTGGCATCGGGCGGGCTGTGCGACGTGGGCGGCGATCGGTGCAGTGCTAGTGCTCATCGCGCTTCCGCTGCGCGGGTTGTACCACACCACAGGCGGGACCATGGAGGAAGCCTTCATGATGGTGTTCCCCGAGCGGATGCTGAAGGGAGATCTTCCCAACCGCGACTTCCTGCACCTCTACGGCCCGGGCGCCCTGCAGGTATTGGCCGGGTGGTACAAGGTCGTGGGGATATCACTTGAGTCCGAGCGCACGTTCGGGCTCATCCAACACCTCGGGATCATCTTCGCCCTGTTCGTATTGGCCAGACCATGGGGCCGAATCGCGGCAGCCGCCGTTGCCGGGTTGTCGGTCTTCTACGTGTTGACGCCGATCGGTCTGACCGCGATGGCCTGGAACGGGGGTCTCGCCCTGTGCTTGTGGAGCATCGTGTTCGCCTTGCGCGCGCGCGTCGTCACCGACCCGCGTTGGTCGCTGCTCGCCGCCGGTGTGCTTGCCGGGTTGGCGCTGACCTATCGGCCCGATCTGGCACTGGCACTGGGGCTTGTCTACGGCTGGTACCTGTGGCGAAACCCTCGATGGCGAACCGTACTGATCGGCGCCTTCGTCGGCATGATCCCGATGTGGGTGCACGTCGCGCTCGTCGGGCCGAGCCCGGCGATTCGCGGCATGGTCACCGATCCTGTGTTCAAGTTGCGCGCAGGACGCGAACTGCCGCGGCCGCCGTCGTGGACCCATCTCGACGGATCGCTGCAGGCGATCGCTGAGCTGGTTCCACCGTGGTGGAAGGTGCCCGCTCTGCCCGCCGAGAAGGCGTTGTTCCTGTGGTTCTTCGCCATGCTCTTCGTGCCAATGCTCTTGCTATGGGTCGCGGCTCGACTGTGGCGTCGGGCGCCATCGCCGCGCGCCGCGACACTGTTGTGTGGTGCCTTGTTCAGCATCGGAGTCGCGCCGCAGGCGTTGCAGCGGCCGGATTCGACGCATCTGTCGTGGGTCACGTGCATCTCGTTCCCATTGCTGATCCTGGCCGTCGTCGAACACCTCCGCAATCGAGATCCGCGCACGACGCAGCGCCAGCGTGTCGCTGCTGGTGCAGCGGTTGCGGTTGCCCTCACGCTGGTCGTCGCGCCACTGTTCACGTTCCGCTACTACCTGCTGCACACGCGCGTCAGCGCCGGCAACGTGCAGACACCGTTCCCGGTGTCGCGCGATGGTCGTCGTTTCTATCTCGGCGACTTCGGGCCGTACCTCGCCAGTCGCGATGTGATCGCCGATCTCGACCGGCTTGCACAGCCGGGCGAGCGGTTGCTGGTCGGCCCGACCGACCTGCGGCGCACGTGGTACAGCGACGCCTTCTTCTACTACATGTTCCCCGAGCTGACGCCGGCCACGTACTTCATCGAGATGGACCCCGGGCTGGCCAACGCACCCGGATCGCGACTTGCGTCGGAGGTCGCGTCGTCGGATTGGGTGATCCTCACCAGCTTTTGGGATGGTTGGCGCGAGCCGAACAGCTCGATGGACTTCGGATCGGATCAACCCAACCAGGTGCTACGCGACAACTTCTGCGAGGTGAGCAGCTACCAGGACGGCCTGGTTCGCCTGTTCCGCCGGTGCGCGCCATGAGTCTCGTGAGGCAGTTTCGTTCCTTTCGGCGACGCCGCATCAGCATCCCCGTCGATCACACGTCGCTGGTGCTCGATGTCGGCAGCGGCGACAAGCCGCACTGGCGCGCCGACGTGCTGCTCGACCGCTACCTCGGCGACGAGCACGGTGGCCAACGTTCGGGTGCCTCGGCTGCCCGAGTCGACCGCCCGGTGTTCGACGCCGATGCGGCCGACATGCCGTTTGCCGACGGGGTCTTCGACTACGCGATCTGCTCGCACGTTCTCGAGCACGTCGAGCGCCCTGACGCCGTGATTGCCGAACTCACGCGAGTCGCCACGGCCGGCTACATCGAGGTTCCCGAGGCGGCGAGCGCCAAGATCGTCGACTTCCCCAGTCACCTGTGGTGGGTGACGCTCGATGACGGGGTCTTGGTGTTCACGGCCAAGTCGGCCGCCTATTTCGACGCCGACATCGACCGATACCTCACTACCAGCGGTATGCGCCAGCCACTGGCTGATCTGCTCGACAAGCACTTCGACCATCGGGTCATCGAACTGCCCTGGACCGGCACTGTTGCCTGTCGGGTCGAGGGCTCGCCTTCCCCCGAATTGATCGCCGCGGCTCACAGCACTGCGGCTCACCATCGCGGTGGCGAGGCGGTCGTCGCTCGAATGCTGACGGCGGTGCTGACCCTGCCGCTGCGGCGTCGCGCCCACCGCGACCCGATCGTCTTCGACGACATCGTCCGCCCCGAACTGCGCACCGGTCGCAGCGAGGCCCTGACCGCCAAGATCTACCGCACGCCCTGACCAGCCACCCCTGCCCTTCCAGCCCCCCCCGCAGCCGCCCTTCCACCCGAACTCCACTCGTTTACGCGACACAATCCCCGACCCACCGCGGATTGGCTCGCGCAAATGGTCAGAAGTTGCGGTTGCTGGGGAGGGGCGGTTGAATCCGGCGC
>JANOCR010000053.1:0-4381 GCA_031412355.1 Ilumatobacteraceae bacterium
CCAGCACTGAACGCCTTCGCCCTCATGTTCGAAGGCCGAATCTTCCCCAACAACAAATGACCGACCCAGACCCGGTTACACCGAAATTCCGACAGTCCCCGTACTTTTGGGCGGTTGACCTCGATCATCGTGTGACTATAATTCTGGTCATGTCTGATGTGTTGCCGCTCGCCGAAGTCAAAGCCAAGTTCTCTGAGATGGTCGATCGCGTGGAACAGCAACACGACCGCATCACCGTCACCCGCAATGGTCGGCCCGCCGCAGTGCTCATGAGCGCCGACGACCTCGAATCACTCGAAGACACCCTCGAGTTGCTCTCCGACCCAACGGCGATGGCCGAGATCGAGCAGGCCCGCCGCGATGTCGTCGCGGGCAACATTGTGTCGGCCGACGAGATCCGCGCCAAGTACCTGCGTCAGTGACCGAACCTGTTTGGGCACTGCGCGTCGCTGCTTCGGCAGAGCGACAACTCGCGCGCCTGCCCGAGCGTGTGGCCGCCGCCGTGGTCGAGTTCATGGTCGGGCCGTTGTGCGAGAACCCCCGCAGAGTCGGTCACCCGTTGCAGCGCGAACTGGCAGGACTGCGTTCCGCGAGACGCGGTGCATATCGCATCGTCTACGAGATCGACGACGAAGCCACGATCGTCACGGTCCTTCGCATCGATCATCGTTCCGACGTCTACCGGCCCCGATAGCAACGCACCTAACTGCCGTTCGGCATGGGCTCTCGGTCCATACTCGGAGCGCTCGACGTGTGACTACTTGATACCATGGTGTCATGCCGAAGAATCTGACGGTTCGCCTCGACGACGAACTCGCCGCCGACACGGAGGCGCTCGCACGCGCCGAAGGACAAAGCCTCAACGAGACCGTGAAGCTGGCTCTCCGTGAAGCGGTCGAGCGTCGCCAGAAGGACCCTGCCTTTCGCCGCCGCGTCCGTCAGATCATCGAAGAGGATCGAGAACTCCTCGAACGACTCGCGAAGTGAGCATCGAGTACCTCGATCTTGCCGACTATATGGCGATCGCGGCAGCCGTCACCGGACTCGATCTGAAGACAGTCATGAACGTGACCAACCACGATCTCGCCGACTCCGCACTGCACGCTCCGGCCGCCGGCATCGCAGACACGGACTTCTATCCCGAGTTCGTCGACAAGGCCGCTGTCCTCGTCGTACGGCTCGCAAGGAATCATCCACTGCCAGACGGCAACAAACGAGCCGCATGGGTGTCGCTTCGCCTCTTTGTGGACAGCAACGACTGGACATGGACCCCAAAGCCAGACATCGACGACGCCGAGGCAGCGATGCTCGCCATCGCTGCCGGCGAATGGGACGAAGCTGACACCGCATGTCGGTGGCCACCGGAAACTGCCCACTGGTGGTCAAGAGATCCTGATGGGAAGTGAACGCTCAGCGCGGTCGAATCGAGGATTCTGCTCGGCCGTTACCTGCCCGCATAACCGGCGTTTGGTGGCACTCATCGAGGAGGAGGACTGCGCACGATATGGGCTACCGACGCCGCGCCTGACGTCCACGACGAGTTTTGTGGGCGGCTCGCCGTTTGCATCGGCGGTGTCGACCCATCGCACGATTGCGTCTCGCGCTGGTCGTGTCGCGCGCTGGTCGATCCGATGTGAAAGTTCGTGCTACACCGGCGGAATCACTGATGCCGCGTCGTCTTAGAAGGTATGCGGACAGCGATCGGGGGAACAGTGAATGCACGAGCATCGTCTGCAGTCTTCGTTGGCATTTATGAGCGGGCGTTCGATGAGGTGTACTCGTACGTTGCGAGCCGCCTGAACGACCGCGGCGCGGCTGAGGATGTCACCCAGGATGTGTTCGTCATGGGGGCGAAACACGTCGCTCGTGGTGGCAACGTCGACGTGGCGTGGCTCAAGACCGTCGCTCGCAACAAGCTCATCGACCATTGGAGAGCGCAAGCTAGACAGGAACGCAAGCTGGCGCTCGCCTACTCGTTCGAGCCGCCAGCGGTGGTCGATGAGAACGCGCCGGTCGACGCTGAACTGGTCTCGCAGGTGCTGGCTGAGCTCAACGCCACCTACCGTGCCGCTTTGGTGCTGCGTCACCTCGATGGGCTGAGCGTGCCCGACGTCGCAAAGCTCCTCGAACGGTCGGTCGAAGCGACGGAGCAGGTTTTGAGCAGAGCTCGAGCTGCGTTTCGCAGCGCATATACGCAAGCTTCAGGAGCAACTCATGCATGACGATCTCGACCTCCGCGTGATCGAACGACACCACGACGCCGATCCGCACTACCGCGAGGCGTTGCGCCAGCGTGTCGCGGCAATCCTCGACGGCAGCGAGGCACCTCCCACTTCCGACACCGCCAACTGGTTCGAGACGGTCGATCTCACGGCGGAACGACTCGAGCGCGACCGGCGACGATCGGTCGTCCGTGCGGCGGCCGCCCTGGTGGGTGCGGCGGCGATGGTCGCCGGCCTCGCCGTCGTGACGTCGCGCGACGAAACGCAGTCACCCGCAGACATCCCAGTGCGATCAACAGAACCAACGGTTGACGAGACGGCGCCAGTAACCGAACCGTCGGTCGACGAGGGAGTGGCGACGACAGATCCGCCAGCAATCGCGCCTGACACGCCCGAGGTGTTCGCCGAGATCGCTCCCGGCTCGATGGTCGATCTTCCCGACGCACCGATCATTGCCCGTAGCCAGAGCGCTGCGGTCTGGACGGGCACGGAGATGATCGTTTGGGGCGGTCAGGCGTACGGTCCGGACACCGACGGCTGGACCACCTTCGCCGACGGTGCCGCGTTCAACCTTGCGAGCGGCACTTGGCGAGTGATCGCTGCGGCCCCCCTCAGCGCCCGAAAGAACCCCGCAGCGGCGTGGACGGGCACCGAGATGATCGTGTGGGGCGGCGACAACCCCGGAGACCCCGATACTGAGCAAGACGACGTGAAATTGCACGACGGTGCGGCCTACAGCCCCGCCACCGACACCTGGCGGATGCTGCCCGCCGCTCCCGTCGGGTCTGGGGCAGCTCCGATCATGTGGATTGACCACATGTGGTGGACCGACCACGAGGCGGTCGTCGTCGCCGACGGCACGATCGCGGCGTACGACCCCATCACCGACAGCTGGCGTCACCTCGCCGATACAGCCGACACAGCCACCAACGCCGAACTGGACGCATACCCGATCTGGACGGGTGACGCGATCGTCTGGACCTGCTGCAGGGGCTCCACCTCGCTGACGCGCTATGACGTTACCGCAGACAGCTGGACCGTTGTCGCCGGTTCGTACGCCGCGGTGGTCGGTGTCCCGGGGAGCGACGGGACCACGAGCACCCTTGTTGCTCTGCCGAGCGAAACGGGCGCACCGACGCTGCTCCTCGACGATGATCTCAATCCGATCGGACAGCTGTCGGCCTTTCCTGGCGACTCGAGCCTGTTCGGTGACACGATCGGGGCAAGCGCCGAGTGGGTTGGGAATGAGGCCATATTCACGATCTGGGCGGGCGTGTTTCCTTACGAGCCGACGCAGGTATGGGCTTTGGACCCTAGGTCGCAGAGGTGGCGGCGACTGGACGTCCCGGTCCGTGAGAGCCTGGTCGTCGCTGGTGACGTGATGTTGGCGTGGGGGGACGAGAACGGCCCAAACGGGGAAATCGGCTTCGCCTACCGCTCTGGCACCACTCCCGCCGACGGATGAAGTCAAATCAGACGGTGAAGCGGGGATGGCCGGTAGGGGGAAGCCAAGACCGTGAGGTTGATCCGTCGTCGCATCGGAGTGTCAAGGCGCCGATCTCCTCTGATGTGGCTGGCCATTCTGCCCTCGTCGCGTCGCGTGCAGGAGAGCAGGCCTCGCGGCGCTCGACCACGCCTTCGACCACCACGTTGACGATCCGACGCCGTCAACCACGCCCCGGAGCACGACGGCGACCAGTGTCTTGTCCGACGGGTCAGGCAGGTTTCCGACTGCTGCGTTTGCCGACCTCGGTGACAAGCCGGTCTCCAATGAGCTGGCGGCTGAGTTGCAAGCGGTGCTGGACCTGTCAGCCAATGGTCACGGGCTCACCGCCACGGTGATCTCCCGGTGGGGATCCGGAGCGGCCCATCGGGAATGGCGTTGGACGAGCGGTCGATGGTCCCCGACGATCAGCTGGCGATGCTCAGCATCACCAAGACCATCGTGGCAGCCCAATTGATGCAGCTGGTCGAGGGGGCATGCTGGGCCTCGACGATCTCGCCGCCGATCGCCTTCCACCAGATCTGGACTTCGACACCAACGGGGCGAGGATCATCGACCTGCCGTCGATGCTTCTTGACAACGTTTCTCGCCATCCGTGGTTCGATGTTCTCGCTGTGGGGATCCCCGCACACTTCACTCAACCGATTCGATCGAC
>JANOCR010000054.1:0-1775 GCA_031412355.1 Ilumatobacteraceae bacterium
TACGTCGCGTCGAGCCGACCCCCGTGCCATTCGTGGTCGTCTATCTCGATGTAGAAGGCGACATCCGGATCACCTAGATCGGGATGCACGGTTTGTCCATCGGCCAGCTTCAGCGAGAGTTGCGGTTCGAGGTGCACGCCAACCTCGGACAGCGCCTGGCGCAGAACGATCTCCGGATGCGAATCCGCAGGTCGACGCCACGTTGGGCGAGACGAGAGGACTGAGGCGAAGACTGCGGACCCTGCGCGCCCTCGTCGACACAGCATGCCGCCAATGCCGTACAGCGTCGGGATGTCGAACATCGACCTTCGCAAACCTTGCTCGATGATGCTCTCGATGTCCGTTGGCGTGAGGTGTTTGGCCAGATCGAACACCGTTCTCGCAGGACTCGTCACCCGGATCCCGTCGCCGCGGCGATGTACGTGTTCGGCCGGCATGATCGGGCATCGATGATGCACCGGGCCGCCGGAGAACTTGAGCCCGGTCCCCGCCCCGGATACGTGCAGGCCCACCCCCTGGCACCGGCGGAGTTCCCAGATTCGAGCCGCACCTCCGCAACATACGACCAAGGTGTCATCTGCGGCGCACACCGCAGCGCACCTCGACAGGAAGACGTCTGGCCAGAGCGAGTGCCGGTACACGCCTTCCAGAACGAGGACGAGTTCGCCGCTGTGCAACATGGCCTTGAGTTCGCCGAGTGAGATGCCGAGGCCGGGCAGGTCTTGGCGCGCAACGATGCCGTGGTGCGTGCGGAGCCAGGCGATGAGGAGTGGGTGGTGGCGAGGGATGACGACCTCCAGGACGAGACAGACAGAATCTCGGGGGAAGCCGCGCTGGGAACCTATCGGCCGTGGCGGCCGAGCCAACTTTGTCGCTGCCGAGTCGCTCAACGCCCCGATAGCGACAAAGTTGGGCGACGGTGGAGGGTTTGTGAGGCCATTCACGCCGCGTAGTAGCGTCGACCGCGATGTCGGACTTCTTGCGCGACTACCTCACAGTCGTCTGGTTCGGGGCGATTGCCCTGCTGTTGGCCGGATTGTTGTTGGGCATCTCAGCGTTGGTTC
This sequence comes from Ilumatobacteraceae bacterium, assembly GCA_031412355.1. Lineage (GTDB taxonomy): Bacteria > Actinomycetota > Acidimicrobiia > Acidimicrobiales > Ilumatobacteraceae > JAENVT01. Next base: position 1,065 of record JANOCR010000054.1, read on the forward strand.
GGCCCAACAAGCCGTCCGTCGAGAAGCTCACGGCATACGAAAGTGGTGTCGATCCCGTGGGCGATGGCTGGTCGCAGAGCCAGGTGCGCTACTACATCTTCGCCCTGCTCTTCGTGGTGTTCGACGTCGAAGCGGTGTTCATCTTCCCGTGGGCCACGCAACTCGAACGGTACGGTGCCTTTGGCCTCGTCGAGATGGGAATCTTCGTGTTCGTCCTGCTCCTTGGCCTCGTCTATGCGTGGCGCAAGGGCGTGCTGCGTTGGGTATGACCTCATGGGATTCGTAGACAAAGGGCGCATGCCCAAACCGTTGACGTCGCTGTTCAACCTCGGCCGTTCCTACAGCCTGTGGGTGTACCAGTGGGGCCTGGCGTGTTGTGCGATCGAGATGGGGGCAGCGTTCGGCTCGCCGCGCTACGACGTCATGAGGCTCGGCGTCATCCCACTGCCGGCCAGCCCGCGTCAGGCCGACCTCGTCGTCGTGTCGGGTACGGTCACCGACAAGATGGCGCCTGCCGTGAAGCGGCTGTACGAGCAGATGCCAGAACCGAAGTATGTGATCTCGATGGGTTCGTGCGCCAACTGCGGCGGACCGTATTGGGACAGCTACTCCGTCACCAAGGGCGTCGACCAGATCATCCCCGTCGATGTCTACGTGCCTGGCTGCCCGCCCCGGCCCGAAGCCCTGCTCGAGGGCATCGTTCTGTTGCAG
>JANOCR010000055.1:0-4100 GCA_031412355.1 Ilumatobacteraceae bacterium
ACACCTTCGGCGCCGACCGGGACCAATACGCCGGCCTCGGCCTCGCAGCCCCGGTGGATGTGTCGTGAACAGCCCAGCCGAACAGCTCCTGCGCGTGCAGAACTTCATGCTCTCCACCGACGGCTACGGCACAGGCCAAGGACAGAGCTTCGAGCAACCCTTCGGTCACGCCGACCCCGCGGTGCTCGCGTCGTGGGCGGGCGCGACGGCGAGTTGGCCCAACCGAACCGACCCGGGCGGCACACGAGGCCTCGACGACTACTTCACTCGCGACTTCACGAACAACATCGGCGCTGAGATCATGGGACGCGGCAAATTCGGTCCGCAGACAGGGCCCTGGGACGATCTCGAGTGGGAGGGCTGGTGGGGCGACAACCCACCGTTCCACACGCCGGTCTTCGTGCTGACCCACCACGAGCGACCGACCATCTCACTTTCGGACACGACCTTCCACTTCATCGACGCAGAGCCGACGGACGCTCTGCGACAGGCGAAGGCCGCCGCCGACGGCAAGGACGTGCGTCTCGGCGGCGGTGTCTCCACGGTCCGCGAGTTCCTCGACGCCGACCTCGTCGACACCATGCACGTCGCCGTCGCCCCGGTCGAGATCGGAAGGGGCGGCAGGCTGTGGGAATCACCCGACGACCTACTTGATCGCTTCCACCGCGAGACGATCCCGAGCCCAAGCGGAATCATCCACCACCTGTTCTGGCGCCGCTAGATCATTCAACGTCGGAGCGTATTCCTCCGAAACCCAGCCACTCCGAACGGAAGAATGACAACGAAGACAACGCCGAGCCAGCGCACATCGGCATCTGGCACCCTGTTGGAACCCGCTCTGGATCCGGCACTCCCGATCGCCAGGCGGTGTGAGGTCCACACTCGAGGCTCGCTCATAGAGTGGAGGATCGTGAGCGAACGGCTTGGCGGCTGATCACGTCACCGGTGCTGGGCTCGGTGGAAGTGTCGCCAGCCGTCGTCGCGCGCGAACACGCCCCGGAGCATCCACGTAGCGACGAGCAGGCTGATAATCGTCACGAGGAAGCTGAGGATTTGGATCGTGCCCGAGACCGTGACTTTTTCGGCGTCCATTGCGTCGGTCACGAACACCACGGTCGGGAAGAAGCCGAGGCCGGCGACGAGCATCAGCACCTATGACGCGGTCACCCGCTTGCCAGGCGACAGTGTGGCCCGGAGCCCGAGTGCGATGGCGACCACGCCGACCGCGTTGGAGAAGTCGCTCGCTCGGCTGAGCCATCCATGGTCGCCAAGCGCGTACTCGCTCATCACGTTGTCGACCACGTTGAGTTCCGGGTCGAGCACGTGGAGGAGGAGGTTCGCCAGCACCCACCCGGCAACACCGATGATGCCGATGACGCCGTACTGTCTCGCTGTCAATGTGAACCCCCTCGCCGCTGGCAACGCGCTCAGGCTACTCCGCTTGGCGTCTCGGGTGCGGAGCATTCGCGATGCCTGCGTACCGGTGGTCGCAGTGCTGCCGCCCATAGCGCGAGCGCCGTAAATCCGAGGTACGGCTTCGACGGACACTCGGCTTCGGCCCAAGCAGCGCACCCGATATTCCCGTGGCTTCGGAGCGGTGGAGAGGGTGAGGCGGGTTTGGTGTCAGGGTAGGACGACGAGTTTGCCGGTGGCGCGCCCGGCTTCCATGTCGGCGTGTGCAGTAGCGATGTCGTCGAGGCGGTAGGTGCGATGGATCGGCACGATGGCGTCGCCGGCCGCGACGGCGTCGAGGAAGTCCTGGAAGACTTGGGTGGGCAGGTCGGTGGCGTCTCCTCCGTAGGCGGTGAGGCGGACGCCGCGTGGGAGGTATTCGATCGGGTAGAAGTCGCGCACGGTCCACTGGTTGGAGAGCATCCCGGTGAAGCACACGACTCCATGGACCCGGGTCGCTCGAAGCGTGTCGGGGAGGGTCGGGGTGCCGACGAGTTCGAGTGCGGTGTCGACGCCGCCCGGGACGATCGCGCTGGCTTGGTCGGCGATGTTGCCGTCGTCGACGAGCACGTGGTCGACACCGATGCGGCGGAGGGCGTCGGCGCGGTCGGGGTTGCGGGTGGTGGACAGCACGGTCATGCCGAGTCGTTTGGCGAGTACGGCGGTGGCCATCCCGATCGACGACGTGCCGCCACGGATGAGGATCGACTGGCCGGCTCGGGCGTCGAGTCCGATGGTGAGTGAGCCGTGCGAGGTCTGGAGCATTTCGGGCACCGCTCCGAGCGTCGCCCAGTCGAGGTTGCTCGTGAACGGCACGACTTGTCGGACGGGGACACAGGTGTATTCGGCGTACCCGCCGTCGAAGGTGCGTCCCATGCCACCCATCAACGCAGCGACCTGTTGACCGGCGGTGTATTCGCCCGCGGGGCATGCGGCGACGGTGCCGGTGGCTTCGATGCCGAGGACCCGGGGGAAGGTGACCCCGTCGGCGAGGCCGAGGCGGGTGTGGAGTTCGGAGCGGTTGAGTCCGAACGCCTCGACCTTGATCAGCACCTCACCCGCTTGCGGTGTCGGAACGGGAATCTCCCGGACCCGGAGTGCCTCGGGTGGTCCAGGGGCGTCGAGCACGACGGCTCGCATCGTGGCCGGGATCGTTGCCATGCTCAGGCGCTCCTTCGTTGCTCGCTGAGGTGGGCGCGCAGCTTGCGGACCGTTGCGGCGAAGCGTTGCAGCTCGCTCGTCGACAACGGTTCACCCAGCCGGACGCCGATCTCGTCGGTGAGCGTGCGTTGCGCCGCGGTGAGCAGTCGTTGACCGGCACGGGTCAGCTCGATCGTCGATGAGCGGCCGTCGTCGGGGTTGGGTGAACGTTCGCACCAGCCGGCGTTCTCGATCCGGTCGATGAGCTTGCTGGTCCCCCCGATGGTGATCGACAACGCCTCGGCGATGTCGATCACCCGACAGCTTGGTGTGGAGTCGATCACGTGCATCGGCTCGAACCACGACAACGCCAGATCGTGATCGCGGCGCAATCGCGCCTCGACCAGATCCCACAGTTCGGTCTCGAGGCGGATCAGATCACTGAACAACGACGCCAGATCTCGACCACCCGGACGCCTCACGACAGGTGTCCGTTCCATGGAATGCATCTTAGCCCATCTACGTTACATTCCGTGGAACCTACCTACACGAGAAACGGAACGAACATGACCAACCACGACGATCAGATCCGATCACTCCTCGCCACGTACGAACAGTCGCTGAACACCAGCGACGCCGCGCTCGCCGCGTCCTGCTACACCCCAGACGGGATCTTCATGCCGACCACGCTGCCCACCGCCGAGGGCGCAGACATGCAAGACGCCTACCGACGGATCTTCGACGCGATCCGTCTCGACGTCACCTTCACGATCGACGAACTCGAGGTCACCAACGACACAGCCGCGTACGCGCTCACCCGGAGCAACGGCTCCCAAACCGTGCTCGCCACCGGCGACCAGTCAGCCGAATCGAATCGCGAGATCTTCCTTTTCCGCCACACCGACACCGGCTGGAAGATCGCCCGCTACATGTTCAACAACCCGCATGAACGGCGCCGACCTCGAGTTTTCACCGCGCCGAACGCCTGAACCGGCCCCAGCGTTTCCCGCCGGGTGTCCCGAGTTCGGCGAACACGAGCTGCAAACCGCCGGGTCGCGGATGAAGGTTCCCGGACGGATCGTTGAATCGTCGATCGCGTGTTGCCTGCCACATCTGATGAATCCGCTTCGCTGCCGTCGTGACTTTCGTGGCGCCGAGGGGTTCGTCGAGGCCGACGAGGCGTACGTCCAGTGCTGCGGCCGCGACCGTCGCCGGAGATCTTCGACATCGTGAAGGCGCGACCCGGCCGGACGTCGGTTGGCCTAGCGAGAACCGAAGCGGGCGTCTTCGCGGCCAGAGACAACGCCCCATCGCGACGCTCCCGCGTTGTTCCCGAGCGCCAGACGCACGAGAGTTCGCCGAGTCGCAGGAGTTGCCCGAGCCCTCATTGATCGGCCCGTCTCAGCGGGATCATTCGACGTAGAGGGTGTTGTCGCGTTCAAGGACTCGGCCGCGTCCAAGTGGAAATACCGACGTCAAAGCTTTGAAAGCAGTGCCGAGACCCGGGA
>JANOCR010000056.1:0-12563 GCA_031412355.1 Ilumatobacteraceae bacterium
CCCCACCGACCACGTCGACGACATCCACGTCGACGACATCCACGTCGACGACATCCACGTCGACGACCTCGACAACAGTTTCGCCGACGAGTTCGACATCCACGACCTCGTCAACGACGTCCACGACCACCTCAACGACGCTCGCACCCTCGACCTCGACGACGGTTGCACCGACGACTTCGACCTCGACGACATCGACGACATCGACCACGCTTGCACCGACGACTTCGACCTCGACGACATCGACCACGGTTGCGCCGACGAGCTCGACGTCTACGACCACGTCGACATCCACCACGTCGACCACGGTCGCGCCCACGAGCTCTATTTCGACTTCGACCACGACGCCACGCAGCGCGACCACGACCTCCAGTACGACGCCTACCTCGACTACAAATGCCTCCTCGACGTCGACGAGTCTTGTGGCGTCGCTTGCGCCGACAGCTACGACGGCGGCACCGCGCGCCGGATCGTTGGCGTTGCCGCGCCAGCTGCCGAGAACGGGTTCATCGCTTCGCCCGGTCCTGATCTGGGCGATCCTGCTGCTCGTGTTCGGCAGGATGACCATCCTGCTGGCTCGGCCACTCAAGGTGATCAAGGTCGAGTCGCGATGACACTGGCGCGCACGTGATGAATTACTACGAGCGCCTCGATGTGTCGCCGGCAGCTTCCGAAGTAGAGCTGCGGCAGGCGTTCCGAATTGCGGCCCGCGACGCACACCCGGACCGTCACGGTGATGCATCGTCTGCGCTCATGGCCGAGATCAATCAGGCCTGGGCGGTGCTGGGCAACCCCCTACGCCGCCGTGTCTACGACGAGCTACTCGTGCTGATAGCAGCGAACTCGATGGCGCCCGCATCAGTGGCGTCGGCGACAGTTCCGTCATCGCCGGTGGCCAGCGCGCGACCGCGCCGCTCTCGATGGCGGTTCGTGTTGTCGATGGAGATGGTCGCGCTGGCCCTCGTGGTGGCGCTGGCGTTGCACACAAGTTCGCCGCAGTTAATCCCCGACGGTGTCCTGCGCACCGGTGACTGCGTAGCACTCACCGCCGACCAGCGACGACCCATCGAGGTGAGCTGTGCAGGCAAGTTCGACGCTGTTGTAGAGCGACTCATTCCGTTCGGCCAGGTCTGCCCGGACGACACACTGCCCTCGCGAATCCGGACAGCCAGAGTGTGCGTGGTTCCCGTCTCGGACGGCGCGACTGCCTTGCCGTAGGCCGCTCGATTGCGGTGCCCAGTGACGGTGGCACCAGTTGTTCACGAACCGTTCCTTGTGAATTGGCTTGTTCGATCGGGTCGCCGAACTCAAGATGGCCTCAATCGTTCGCGAGTCGTGCTGTGGCTCGATGGCAGCGAATGAGCAGGAGACGAAGGAGTGAGACGATCGCGTCGATTCGGGCAATGATGGGTCGCAAGTCGATCTGCGTAGTCGTCGGCGGGCTTCTCGGACTGTCAACGGTCGGTGTCGCCACCCAGTTGGGCACGGAGCCGGCCGCTGCCGACGTGGCCCCCGGGTGTGTGGTCGACACCACCGGTGTGCTGGGTTGGTGGCGAGGTGAGGACGACCTGCTGGCCGAGGTAGGCCCGGACCTGACCGGGACAGTCGCTTTTGACACTGGTCTCGTCGCACGAGGCATGGCCCTCGATGGTACGAACACGATCTCCGTGGACGGACTTCCGCCGGTCAGCACGGCGGTGACGGTCGAGCTGTGGGTGAAGCCCACCAACACCGGTTTCACGGGACTGACCCAGACCCTGGTGTCTCGGTGGGATTTTCCGAGCGCCGATGACTCGGCTCGAAGCTTTGCACTCTTGCTCGACCCGTACGCCAACTTGCTGTGGATGACCGACGAAACGTCGACGCGACGCCCGGAAGAGTTGCGCGTAGCGGTGCCTCAGATCTACGACGGTGCGTTCCACCACGTCGCTGCCACGTGGGACGGCACGCAGTTCGGAATCTACTTCGACGGTCTGCTGATTGCGTCGGCACCGTCGCAGGGCGGGCCTCTGAACCCAGCCGCGACGACTCCATTTCGCGTTGGTAGCACGGCGGGGCTCGGCGACCCGTTCCGCTTCACGGGCATCCTCGATGAACCGTCGGTGTGGGAACGTGTCCTCGATGCCTCGGAGATCGGTGCGATCTACGCCTCCGGGGCCGGCGGCAAGTGCACCTTCGTCCCTGTGCAGAAAGCCAAGCTGAACGCGACCGGCGGTGCATTGCTCGACCAGTTCGGGTACTCCGTGGGCACTCACGGCACGACGATCGTGGTTGGTGCGCCACTGTCGAGCGCTGCAACGCAGTTCGCTGGAGCCGCGTACGTCTTCACTCGTGCCGGCGCAGTCTGGTCGCTGCAAGCGATGCTCTATGCGTCGGACCGAAGACCTTCCGATCAACTCGGGCACTCTGTGGCAGTTGATGGAGACACCATCGTCGTTGGCTCCTACGGCAACGACAATGGTGGTCCGAGCGGCACCAACAGCGGCGCGGCCTATGTGTTCACACGAACCGGAACCACCTGGACGCAACAGGCCAAGCTGACCGCGGCTGAGGCGGCCGCCGGTGACGGATTCGGCTACTCGGTCGCCATCGACGGCGAGACCATCGTGGTCGGAACACCCCTCGATGACGACGCGGGTGGCGACAGTGGATCGGCCTATGTGTTCATCCGCTCGGGTACCACGTGGTCGGAGCAGGCCAAGGTGGTGGCAACCGATGCTGCCGCGTCGGACAACTTCGGGTTGTCGGTCGCCGTCGGCGCGGACACCATCGTCGTAGGTTCGCCGTCAGACGATGATGCCGGGAGTCAGAGTGGTTCGGCGTATGTGTTCAGCCGTTCGGGGACCGTGTGGTCCGAACAGGCCAAGGTCACCGCTGCAGACGCCGCCGCCACAGACCTGTTCGGGAACGCGGTGGGGATCGATGGCGAGACAATGGTGGTCGGCTCCCCTTTGGACGACGATGCTGGCGCCGACAGTGGTTCGGCGTACGTGTTCACTCGTTCGGGAACGGTGTGGTCTCCACAGGCCAAGGTCACTGCTGGTGATGCGGCCGCAGGCGACCGATTCGGGTACTCGCTGGGGATCGACGGGGCGACGTTGGCCGTCGGCGCATACAACGATGACGATGCGGGCGGCGACAGTGGCTCGGCATATGTGTTCACCCGATCCGGAACAACGTGGAATGAGTTGACCAAGCTGCTCGCTTCCGACGGTGCCGCCGGGGACTACTTCGGTCGCTCGGTAGCGGTGTCCGGGAGCATCGTCGTCGGCGCCTATCTGGATGATGACGCCGGAACGAGCAGCGGCTCGGCGTATGTGTTCGCTCCATAGCATGCGCGGCGACTTGCGGGCATCGACGAACGGGTGTAGGCACACACTGTGAAGGGAGCGATCGCGCGGTGCGTATGACCAATGCGCTCGATGGATGGGGGCGAAGCGAATTCACCGCCGATGGACGGACGCGCGCAGTGTTCCGCCGCGGGCTCGGCCCAGGTGTGGTAGTGATCCACGAGATCCCCGGTATCACCCCGAAGGTCGCAGCGTTCGCCAACGACCTTGTCTCCAACGGCTTCACGGTCGTCATGCCATCACTCGTCGGCACGCCCGGCAGGTCGGTGTCCGGTCCATATGGAACGGCCTCGATGGTAAAGGTGTGCGTTGCCCGCGAGTTCACTACGTGGGCGCTCCAGCGAACCTCGCCGATCGTCACCTGGCTGCGGGCCCTGGCGGTCGACTTGCATGCTTCCGTCGGAGGTCCGGGCGTTGGTGCCGTGGGCATGTGCTTCAGCGGTGGATTCGCGTTGGGAATGATGGTGGACTCCGTGATGATTGCACCGGTGCTCAGCCAACCGTCGCTGCCGTTCGCACTCGGCAGACCGGCCAGGCATGCCGACCTCAACCTCTCACCGGGCGATGCCGAACGGGTGGCCGAACGTGCCGCCCTCGGATGCGAAGTTCTGGGCTTGCGCTTCGACCAGGACAAGCTCGTCGGCACCCGATTCGAATCGCTACGGGCCTTGTTGGGCGATGCGTTCATCACGGTCGAACTGCCCAGCGGTTCGAAGCGCGATCACTCGGTGCTCACCGAGCAGCGCGATGAGGCGTCTGTGCAACGGGTCATCGACTTCCTCAAATCCAAGCTCCAGCGCTGATCCGCCCGCCGCTGCCGAACTTTGTCGCTCTCGAGTCGTCCAGCGACCTGCCAGCGACAAAGTTCACCTTGATGCCGGACTCAGGTGGGGTCGAGGGCGTCGAGCGCGTACTTCTTGGCAGCGATGTAATCGGCCTTGCCGTTGGGAGTGCGTGGCACCTCGGCCACGAACACCACTCGCTTCGGGGCCTTGTAGCGCGCCAATTGCGTCTTGACGTGGGCGATCACCTCGGCCTCGTCGAGTTCGGTGCCGTCGGTCGCGGCAACCGCCGTTACGGCCTGGCCGAATCGTGCATCGTCGACACCGACCACCAGGCAGTCGGTGACCCCTGGGACCCGTTTGACCGCCTCTTCGACTTCCTCGGGGAAGATCTTCTCGCCGCCCGAGTTGATCACCTGGCTGCCGCGTCCCAGCAGGATCAACGTGCCGTCGGCAGCTACCTGGGCGAGGTCGCCGGGGAAGGCGTAGCGCACTCCGTCGATCGTGCGGAAGGTGCGTGCCGTCTTGTCGGGATCTTTGAAGTAGCCGATGGGCACGAATCCGCCGGCGGCTACGACGCCGATCTCGTCGGAACCGGGGGTGACCTCGCGGTCGTCGTCCGTGAAGACCTTGGTCGTAGGGTTCTGGGTGAATTTCGCTGTCTCGGAAGACCCGCCGCGGGTGGTCATCTGGTTGCCCATCGATCCCTCCGTGGAGCCAATTGCATCGAACAGTACGACGTGCGGGATTCGGTCGAGCAGTTGCTCTTTTACCTCGGTCGTCCACATCACACCCGACGACAGGATCACGCCGACGCTCGACAGGTCGTACGGCCGGCCGTCGGTAGCGGCCTCGTCGATCGCAGCAACCAAGGGCTTGGCGAAGACGTCGCCGACGATCACCAACGACGTTGCCCGCCGGTCCTGGACCGTGCGCAGCACCTCGTGCGCGTCGAGCGTTCGACTGGTGAGGGTTGTCACTTCGCCGCCCGTGAGGTGCGCGGCGAAGGCCCCCAGCCACAGCCCGGTGCCGTGCATCAACGGTGCGCAAGGAATGGCGATCATCCTGTTGCCGGCCTCGGTGATGGCTCGGACGACGGGAGCAACCTCGTCGGCGGATCGCGGCACGCGCTGGCCGAGGAACGGGAAGCCGGACCGAAGGAACAGGCCGACATGCGATGCCATGTCGTACATCACACCTTTCGGCATGCCCGTAGTGCCACCGGTGTACAGCATGTAGATGTCGTCTTCGCTGCGGACGATACGGTCCATCGGATCGTGCCCGGCGAGCACCTCGTCGAACGGCCGAGCACCATCGACCTGCCCGGCGCCGCCGTCGTCGACTTCGATCAGCACCTTCAGCAGCGGAAGTCGATCGACGACGTTGGCGACTCGATCGCCCAGCGACGAGTGGAACACCAGCGCTTCAGCGTCGGCGTTGTCGAGCATGTACCAAAGCTCGTCGTCGAGGTAGCGGTAGTTGACGTTGATGGGCACGCCGCGGATCTTGAACGCCCCGTAGTGCGCCTCGAGGTACTCGTTGCCGTTGTACATGTACAGCCCGACCTTGCTGTCGTGGCCGAGCCCCGCGGCATCGAGGGCGGCGGCGATGCGAGCAGCACGGTCGTCGTACTGCGCCCACGTTCGGACGGTGTCTCCGTGCACGACGGCGGTCGCCTCGGGAATCGTGTCGGCGATCGACTCCCAGATCGTGGCGTAGTGCAACTCCATATGGGCGAGCGTAGGTGATCAGTTCGAAGGAACGAGTGTGGCGAACGACGCCGTCGGCGAGCCATTGCGGATCGGCGTGCAATCGTCGGGGAAGCTCTGCGACCACGTCGCCCGAGCACGCGTGACTGCCGTCAGGAACTCGTCGAGCCGGGGCAGCGCCGCGTCGGCGATGTCGTGCAGCACGACAACCGCCCAGGGGGACCGACCGATGTCGTTCAACGCATGTTCGACCCAACCGTCCGCGTCGAGCCAGTCACCGGGAAGCACGTTCCACAACACGCACGTGTACCCGAGCGAGCAGAGTGCCGCGCCGCCGAAGGGGCTCATCAATCGATCGTCGATCACACCACCGGCCCCGTATGGGCGGAACAATCGTCCGTCGCCGCCGACCTCGTCGACGACTTCCGTCGTGCGGGCCAATTCGCTCTCGACCACCGCGTCATCGGCGGTTCCGAACTGCACCGAGTGACTCCAAGTATGGCCGCCGAGTTGGTGCCCGTCGCCAACGATCCGGCGTCCCAGTGCCTGGCCCTGTGGGTTGGCCAACTTGCTTCCGATCGCGAAGAAGGTGGCAGGCACGGCGTGTGCGGTCAGAATGTCGAGCACCGGTTCGGTGACGCCAGGGGTCGGGCCGTTGTCGAAGGTAAGGGTGACGACGGGTGCCGTCATTCGGGTCGCTCGACCAGCCCACCGGGATGCCGGGCGAAACGTGCCGGCTCCGCGCCGTGCACGGGCCCTTCGACGTCCCATGGCCAGCCACCGAATCCGGTTCGCTGATAGTCGCTGAACGCTTGCTCGATCTCGGCGCGGGTGTTCATGACGAACGGTCCGTATTGAGCGACGGGTTCGCCGATCGGCCGGCCTTGCAAGACCAGGCACTCGACGGCGGTGGTGCCGGCACGCACCTCGACCTCGGTGTCGCTGCGCAGCACGGCCCCGGTGGAAGCCCCGAGCTGATGATCACCCATCGACAGGGTGTCGCCCTCGAAGAAGTAGACCGTGCGAATCACGTCGGGGTGCAGAGTCGGAGGCATTCTCCACGACGCGCCCGGCTCGAGGCGCAACACCCAGATCGCGACCTCGGCATCGTCGCGGGCCGCCCACGAGTTCGGTGGCGGCGAGGCCGGCTTGGCATCGCCGAGGCCGCCTGCGACAACGGTGACGCTGCCGCCGTCGAACTCGACCACTGGAATGTCGGACGCCCACAGCATGGTGAAGTAGGGCTCGACCATCTTGTCGGTCGACGGCAGGTTGAGCCAGATCTGGAACAGCTCAGTCGGGTTGGGCTCGACGGTGTCGACCAGTGGGAACATCTCGCTGTGCACGATGCCGGCGCCGGCAGTGAGCCACTGTGTGTCGCCCTGGCCGAATCGGGCCATCGCACCCAGTGAATCGCTGTGGTCGATCAGCCCCTTGCGCACCAACGTGACCGTCTCGAAACCGCGGTGGGGATGCTGTGGGAAGCCAGGGACTTGCGAGCCGTGGTACATCCTCCACCCATCACGCGGCTCGAAGTCGTTGCCGATCTCGCGGCCCTCGAGTGACGCCGGATTGGGCCCGAACTGCCCGTTGCCGGCCGGATAGAGGTCGAGGTGATGGACGCAGAACAGGAACGGGTCGACCGTTGCCCATTGAAATCCCAAGGGAATCTCCTGCAACACCGGATCATTCATGGCATCAAGTTTACGGTCTAGACGAGCGAGGCGATGACGTCGCCCAGTTGTCTCAGCGAGCGGACCTCGAACGCACCACGGCAGTAGGCCCGATAGTCGTCCATCGCCGAATCGGTTTCGCCCCACTGCTCTTCGGCCTCGGGATTCAGCCAGAAGACTCGGCGCGCCTGCTCCGCAATCGCGCGGAGTGCCTCGCAGCCGTCGGGGCGATAGTTGGTGCGGGCGTCACCGCAGATGATCAAGGTTGAGCGCGATGAGACCGCGTCGGCCAGATGGTGATCGACGAAACGGGTGAAGGCTCGGCCGTAGTCGCTGTGCCCATCGTCGCCCAGCACCCCTCGGCGCTCGACGAAACGGTTGACGTGGATCTCGTGCTGAGCCGTTTCGAAGAGGTCGGTCACCTCGGCGATGCCGTCGACGAACGCGAAGCTGCGCACACGTCGAAGTTCGTGGTGTAAGGCGTGCACGAGTGTGAAGGTGAACTGGGCGAACTCGGCCACCGAGCCGCTGACGTCACACAGCAGAACGAGTTCTGCGCGATGCGGGTGACGTCGCCGCATCACCACATCCAGTGGCACGCCGCCGGACTGCAGCGAGCGGCGCACAGTGCGGCGGGGGTCGAGGCGACCGGTGCTGCGCAACCGCCGGTGGCTGCTGATGCGCGCTGCAAGCTGGCGGGCGAGCGGTTGCACGACTCGGCGAAGCTCGGTGAGCTCCAGCGACGACAGCTGCAACATGTCGCGGTCGGCCAGGGCCTTGCCGATGTCGACGTCGTGTTGCTGCCTGCCCCCCGCTGTCAGGCGCGCTGCGATCTCAGCGGCCAGGCGGCGCCGGAACTGTTCGAGCATCGCTGCGAACTCGTTGCGCGCCAGCACCAGTTCGAGCTCGGTCAGTTCGCCCTCGCGGCGGAGCTGTTGCATCGCCGCGCTGAGCATTCGCGAGAGATCGATCGCGCGCATGACCTTGTGGAGGTAGTAGCGCTCACTGTGTTCGCCGTCGTCGTCGAACCCGGCCAGTGCGTCGACGGCCTGCTGGGCGAGGATCGCGATCTGCGCGTTGTCGCCCTGCTGCATTGCCTGCAGCAACGCGCTCGAGAGCTGTGTCGGCGACGTGACAGCAGGGGCTTCGTCGGTCGCTTCGTTGATCTCCGTCCACCCCCCAGCAACACTCGCGAAGACCGCTCGGAACGCGCGATCGAACTCGCCTGTAGGGTCGGCGTTCTTGACCAGCGTCGCCCGCAGCCCCGCCTTGACGGATTCAGGTTCCTCGAGCGGGAGGTGGGTGAGGGCTGTGAACGCATCGATCACGGCCCCCGTGGTCACATCGATGCCGCGTCGGCGCAACTGACCGACGAGAACCTCGACGCGACCGATCAGCGGATGGATGCCGGACAACGTATCAGCGGCCTCTCACACGACTTGCGAGGAGCACAAGCCAGCCGGCGAAGTGCGTAAGTTCAGTGCAGGGTGTGCGCATCGAACCTACGCACTTCGTCGAAATGATGAGGGCCGACACCGATCGACTCGGTCATCGCTTGGCCAGTTGGGTCTCGATGCTGCGGGCGGTCGACAGGAGGTCCGGGAGGATCACACCACGCAACTCCTTCAGCGTGACTCGGGCCGCGTGGGTGCCGACGTTGACGGCTGCGAGTGTGCGCCCGCGGCGATCGCGCAGAGGCGCGGCAACCGACCTGATGCCTTCCTCCAACTCTTGATCGAGCAGCGCATAGCCCTGGCTGCGCACCGCGCGGATCTCGGATCGCAGCGCATCGATATCGATGATCGAGTGCGGTGTCAGGCCCGTGATGACCAGCCCGCCGAGGAACTCGTCGAGCTGGGCGTCGGTCAGCCCGGCCAACAGCACCCGGCCCATCGACGTCCACGCCGCCGGCAGCCGCGATCCGATCGCCAGGGAGATCCCCATGATCCGCTGGGTGTTGACCCTGGCGACGTACACGATCTGCGCCCCGTCGAGCACCGACGCCGACACACTCTCGTGGACGCGATCGGACAGCGCCTCCATGAACGGTTGGGCAATATCGGGGAGTTGCAGTGACGACACGTAGGCGAAGCCAAGGTTGAGGACGCGCGGCGTCAGTTCGAAGGTCCGCCCATCTGTGCACACGAACCCAAGTGCCACCAGGGTGTGCAGCAGACGGCGGGCAGTCGCCCTGGTGAGACCCGTGGCGCGAGCCATGTCGGCCAGTGTCATGGCCGGGCGTTCGGCGTTGAACGCCTGCAGCACGGTAAGGCCACGACTCAGCGATTGGACGTAGTCTCGCTCCGGGCTGTCACTCGACACGCTCTTACTTGACACCTGCACGCACCTCCCGCGACAATGTTCACATATCGCACGAGTGTGCGCAATGCGAACATCTGAGGGGGTTTTGCGTGACCGAGTACGTCACCAAGTTCGGGTCGCTCGCCGACTACGACAAGGGCGGCATCGAGCTGATCAACGACCAGGCCAAGAACTACGCCTTCTCCAACATCTTCGAGGTCGCCAACTCATCGAAGCCGTGGGAGAAGGTCGCCGTCGGCAAGAACATGCAGTACGTGCTCGAGGCCATCCGGGCAGAGGGCACCAGCGAATGGCGCACGTGCGCCCACGACGAATTCCCGCTGTGCATGGATGGCGAGGTCACCATAGAGCTGGTCAAGCTCGACACCCCGGCTGTGCCGGCAGACAAGGAGGGCTCGGTGCGCGTCGACGGCGAGCCTGCGGGCAAGAAGATGGGACGCATCGTCCTGCGCAAAGGTCATCAGGCCCTGTTGCCCGCCAATGCCGCCTATCGCATGAGCGCCTCGGCGCCAAGCGTGATCCTGTTGCAAACCATCCTCGGCGACGACACCGTCGAGCGCTGGGGCGAGATTTGTTTGAGCTGAGAACCCTGAGCTGAGAGAGAGACTGACATGACACTGACAGACGTCCAATCGACAGATCCCAATGCCCAGGGCTATCGCGAGTTCAGCCTCGGAGCGTTCCACTTCTCCCGCGACGAGTACTTCGTGCACATCGCCTGGCCGACCGGCAAGCACGTGCTCAGTGCCGACGTGTTCCTTCGTGCGTTGCAGCGCGATGTTGCGTGGGACTTCTTCTACGGAACGGTCAACTTCGACAGCGTGTTCGGCACGGTCAACCACTACGGCACGGTCGACATGTTTGCCGGTCGTTTCAACGACGCCTATCGCAAGGCCGAACTCGACCACACCGAGAACTTCGAGACGCCGCTGATCCGCGAAACGTTCAAGGCGATGCTCGACGACTGGACCAATGCTTCGTTCGACCCGTTCGCCAGTCCCGCCGAAACCGACAAGCCGTTCGGGGTCAAGGACGGCAACAACACCGACGCGATCACACGCCGCCGCGTCGCCGCCAACCGGATGGTCAGCGTTCCGGGCGACGAGCAGGTTCGTACCGACGAGACACATCCCGTCAACCGCATGTTTGCCGACGTGGCTCAGGACGAGCCAGAGGTGTACCCGGAGCCCGGCTTCGAGGACGAAGTCGCCGCCTACAACCTGTACAAGTACATCAGCCGCAGCGACGTCACGTGGAACCCGAGCGTCGTCAGCGTGTGCAAAGCCAGCCTGTACTGCCCGACCAGCGAGGAGTACATGCTGCCTGTGTTCCATGGCAACGACCGTGTCGAGTGGTTCGTGCAGCTCAGCGACGAGATCGTGTGGGACGTGCAGGACCGCGACACTGGTGCACCGCGCAGCAAGGTCACGATGAAGGCCGGCGATGTGGCCGCGATGCCCAGCGACATTCGCCATCAGGGCTACAGCGCTAAGCGTTCGATGCTGCTGGTGTGGGAGAACGCGTCGCCCGAGTTGCCGGAGATGATCCGCACCGGCAAGGCCAGCGTGTACCCCGTAGATTTCTGATGCAGAACAAGCTGTTCATCGGCGGCGAGTTCGTCGACGGGTTGAGCGGCGGCACGATCGAGGTCATCAATCCGCACGACTGCTCGGTGATCACCGAGATCGCCGAAGCGCGTGCCGACGATGTAGACAGCGCTGTCGCTTCGGCGGCAGCTGCCTTCCCCGCCTGGCGCAAGACGGCCGCGGCCGAACGTGGTCGTCTACTGCTGAAGCTGGCCGATGCCATCGAGGCGAACGGCGAGGACCTCGCCCATCTCGAGAGTCTCGACACCGGCCATCCGATCAGTGATGCACGCAAGCTCGATGTGCCGCGCACGGCTGCATGCTTCCGGTACTTCGGCGGCATGGCCGACAAGTTGCAGGGCGATGTCATTCCCGTCGAGCCTGGATTCCTGAACTACGTGCAACGCGAGCCATTGGGTGTCGTCGGCCAGATCGTTCCGTGGAACTTCCCGTTGATGTTCTGCTCGTGGAAGATGGGCCCTGCGCTTGCGGCAGGCAACACCGTGGTGATGAAGCCCAGCGAGCTGACTCCGTTGTCGTCGTTGCGACTCGGTGAACTGATGGCCGATGTCGGCTTCCCGGCCGGCGTGGTCAACATGGTTCCTGGCTTCGGTGCGGGGGCAGGCGAGCGGTTGGCGACTCATCCAGATGTGGCCAAGATCGCCTTCACCGGGTCGACCGCCACCGGGCGACGCATCGTCGAGTACTCGGCATCGAACCTCAAGCGCGTGCAGCTGGAGCTCGGTGGCAAGGGTGCCAACATCGTGTTCGACGACGCGATCATCCCCGCCGCCGTCGGTGGCAGCGCGTTCGCCATCTTCCACAACCAGGGGCAGGCCTGCATCGCCGGCTCGCGGTTGTTGCTGCACGACAAGATCGCCGACGAGTTCCTCGAGCGCTTCATCGGGCTGGCGAAGACGATCAAGCTCGGCAACCCGCTGGATCCCACCACCGAGATGGGCCCGTTGACCTCGCCGATGCACCGCGACCGTGTACTCAGCTACGTGAAGGTGGCGGTCGACGAGGGCGGTGAGATCCTCACTGGCGGCACCGCGCCCAGCGACCCGGCACTTGCCAAGGGCTGCTACATCGAACCCACCGTGGTGCGCGCCAAGCCGGGCGACCGGGTGTGCCAGGAGGA
>JANOCR010000057.1:0-2175 GCA_031412355.1 Ilumatobacteraceae bacterium
CATCGTCACGAACCACGACTCCCAAGGCGCGAGCCATGAGTATCGCCGGACGGATCGCTTCCGCCAAATCGAAGACCGCGTGCTGCTTGGCCTGCGGCGCCAGCATCAGCCGCAACCGCCGGGCCTCCGACGCGATCGCCAGAACGAGCTGATCGACATCACCCGACGGCAAGCGATCACGCTGCTCCTTCAGCGCCACGGCTGCCGACTCGATCCCGCAAAGGGAGGCCCGCAGTTCGTGATTGCGCTCCAAAAGTTCGTCCGTACCCGCGCCAAAATAATCGCCCGATCGGTCCAAGATCGTCCCGCCCTTCCTAACCAGCGCACTAGGCGCCGTGACGTCGTGAGGCCGTCGCTGCGAAGTATCGCACGACATCTCAGGCGGCGGTATAGGCCATATGGCCCATCCCGCGAGCGTCAGCTCACGCCATCGTCGGACTCTAAGTTCGGCGCCGACTCACTCGCACTTGAGTCCGCTAGTCGATGTCACTTTCACGCCGTTGACATAGACGTTCCAAGTGTGTGGCAGCGTCGTCGGCTTGCAACGGTCGCGAATTGTGTACGTCCCGGCGGTAGCGGCGGTGACGGTTGCCTGTACCCGTTCAGGGTGCCGGTAGGCGAGGTGTGTAAGGGTGATGGTGGCCGGGCCGTCGACATTGACGGTCGACGCCACGTCGCGTGCGTAGAGCACGGTTGCGCCCCTGACGAGGGCGGGCGGTGTGGCGGTGCTTGCGGCGTTGGCTGGGCTGGCCACGGCGAGCGCGACGGCGGCGGCGATGATGAACGGGGCTTTCATTGGACGGGCCTTTCGGGTTGATGTCCCTCGAGTTGTCCGTCCGCTATTGCGAATTCACTTGATTGTCTCACGGTGACAGATTCCGGCCGCGGGGTCCATTGCCCTTCTGGGGCAGTGGCGCCGAGTCAAAAGGCTTAAGCCGACGCGGCTGACCTGCGAGGTCTGTAGATGGTCGTTCCGCAGGAGCTGGACAGGTAATATTCGCGGCTGGCACATCCGCCGCTGCGAAGGAAGTCGCCATGACGGTTTTCTTGAGTTACGCACATCAAGACGTGGGGGCGGTGGCCACGTTACGGGAGGATCTCGAAGACATGGGCCAGTCCGTGTGGTTCGACGCAAGTCTCCACGGCGGCCAGATCTGGTGGGACGAGATCCTCAGTCAGATCCGACAGTGCCAGGTGTTCGTGCTGGCGGTCAGTGTGCATTCGCTCGAATCGGAGGCGTGCCTGGCCGAGTGGGCGTATGCGATGGAGCTGAATCGCCCGTTCCTGCCAGTTCGAATCGATCAGACCGACTGGACGGCGGCGCCAGAAAAGATGCGCCAGTCGCAGCACATCGAGTACATCAGTGGCACGGTCGGGAGCGCAAAGGCGCTCGCCAGGGCATTGCACAGCGTTCCCGACGCGGTTCCGTTGCCGGACGTGCTTCCAACTCCCCCGCCGACGCCGTTGTCGTATCACGAGAGGTACGCAAAGTTGTATGCGTCGGACCCTCTCCACGTCGACGATCAGGTCTCATACTTCGTTCGGCTTACCCTCGACGTCGACAGCGCCAACGCCGCCGACGCTCTGCAGCTCCTGCAAGTTCTACGCAGCAGAGATGACCTGACCTGGAAGGTACGCGAAAGGATCGACATGTTCCTCGCCGAGAGGGCCTCCCTCGCGACGGTGACCACCCCGGCAGATGATGAAGAGCTTGACGTCGCTCCACCCGTTCCGGACGAGGCTCTTGCTGACGACAGTGATGCGGTCGTCCCGCGACGCCCGCCGCCGTGGTGGAAGACGAACGGTGGGAAGTTGGCACTCGTCGGCGTCGCCGCAATCCTCGTGATCGTCGTAGGACTGTTGACCTTCTGGCCTGACGATTCCCCGGACGAGGAACCTCCGCACACGGAGAACGCGCTGTGCGATGCCGACACGTGCGACGGGTCGCCCATTCGTTTCGTCGACCTCGAACTCGGGTCGGACGAGCTCGTTGCCACCTTGGTCGACCCGTATGGCGCCGAGGTCCAACAAGTCGATCCCCCGTTTGCCACCGGCGATGCGACCGCAGAGTGGTCGTGGGACGCCGAACTCGAGCATCCGATCGGTCAGTACACGGTGCACTTCACGAGCGAGACCACCGAGCCCGTAGAGCACACCTTCACCGTCGACTACGAG
>JANOCR010000058.1:0-1614 GCA_031412355.1 Ilumatobacteraceae bacterium
AAGGGCCCGTTCCCGGAGCGGCTTCCGTGGATGCTCCTGTGCGGGCAGTTCCTCACGGACTTCCTGCTGATGGTCGAGCGCTGGTCCGAGTGGGCGACCGAGATCGTCGAGTCGTGGCCGGACGACCTCGCCGCGGCGGAACCCCACTGGGACACGCTCCGCTCGATGGCCGAAATCACGGAGGCGCGTGCCGCGGTCACGCCGGTGACGTGATCGAGACGATCACGTCACCGATGTGAAGCTGCGGCCGCCGTCAACATTCGGCATCTGTTCGCCGGCGAGGCCGCACCTAACGACGGCGAGACGACCATGCGTTGAGCGCGCCGAACCGGCGATAGCGCGGACGCTCCACTGAGGGTGACGCCGCAACGGGTTATGCGGGTGGAGGTGGGAGCGGGACGCCGGGGCAGACGCAGAACTCGTTGCCTTCCGGATCGACCATTGCGATCCAACCAGGGTTGTGGCCTTGTCCGATGTCGATGCGGCGTGCTCCCAAGACTTCGAGGCGTTGCGCCTCCGTCTCGATGTCGGGTACGCGCAGGTCGAAGTGAATGCGTGCCTTGCCTGTCTTGGGTTCTGACACTCTTTGCAGGATCACGGGCGGGAACTCGCGCACGGGTGGCAGCAGCACGAAGTACGGAGCAAACAGTCCTGCCTTCGTGTAGCCCAACGCCTCGGCCCAGAACTCTGCCAGCGTCTCCGGGTCGGCGCAGTCGATGACGACATCAATATTCGGTTCGGCCATACGGGGCAATTCCTTTCATGTTCTACGCAGAACCAGCCACGTGAACGGCTGGACTGCGCCTGGGTGGTGATCGGTGTCGACAGGGGACCGAACCACTGATTCTCGTACCGGCGATTGGCGGATCTTGAAGGCCTGATGAAGGTTCACGGGGGTATATACTGCGATGTGTTCTAAAGATATACCCTGGAGGCATCATGACCAAGACCCTGATCGACATCGATGACCGACAGTTGGAGCGCGCACAGCGCAGTCTTGGTACAGCGACAAAGCGCGACACGGTGAATGAAGCGCTTGCACAGGTGGTCGCGTTGGCCGCAAGGCGACGTGATCTCGCGAGGTTCCACGCCGACCTGCTGCCGGATCTGCGTGACCCGGATGTGACCTCTGGTGCATGGCTGCGGTAGCGCGTTACCTCGCTGACAAGAGTGCGCTTGCCCGACTTCACATGCCGGCGGTCGCGAAGGTACTCAGTCCCCTGATGGAGGCTGGGCTCGTCGCCACCTGCGCGATGATTGAGTTCGAGGTTCTGTGGTCGACGCGCAGCCCCGCCGAGTTCGACGAGATTCGCGAGGACCGAGCACTTGGCTACGAGTGGCTTCCTATCGAGGATAGTGAGTGGCGACGTGCGCTCGACGTCCAGCAAGAGCTCTGGCATCGTGGAGCGATGCGGACCGTGCCGCTGCCCGATCTGTTGATCGCGGCAGTCGCCGAGCGGCACGGCGTGGTCATCTTGCACTACGACGCCGACTACGAGCTCATCGGCGAGATCACCGGACAGTCGACAGAATGGATCGCGCCGCGCGGCTCGGTGAACTGAACGCCTGGTGTCGGAGGCCGACCGCCAACGCGGCGACGCACTGGCGACTCAG
>JANOCR010000059.1:0-14837 GCA_031412355.1 Ilumatobacteraceae bacterium
CGATTTCATGCCACCGGTGGCTCGCGACGCGCCCGCGCATTTGTTACGGGCGCGAGAACACGCTCCAGGTGGCACGGCACGCGCCCGATGACGGCGGCCAGCGCGGGAGCGACGATGTGGACGTAAACGAATGGCATCGACCCGGCGCACACCCTCGATCGTTGCATCCAGCCGGTCCGCTCCTGGCGTAGTAGATGGCGACACACCCGTCACGCCGTGCTCCGGCGCGGTGAACCCCCCAAACGAATGTGGAGCTCATGCAATGACTAGATCCAGAACTACAGCGACTCTTGCTGCGGTTGGCCTGGCGTCGCTCTTGGCGTTGACCGCGTGCGGCGACGACACGGAGGACTCGGCGACTACCGCTGCACCGGCTACTGCTGCGCCGGCTGCTGCTGCGCCGGCAACCGCCGCGTCCGCGATGGCCGACGAGCCTGGCACCATCGTCGATGTCGCCGTCGGCGCCGGTGACTTCACCGTGCTCGTCGAAGCAGTGCAGGCCGCCGGCTTGGTCGAAACACTGAGCGGGCCCGGTCCGTTCACGGTCTTCGCACCCACCGACGCGGCGTTTGCAGATGCGTTGGCGACCCTCGGGATCACCAAAGAAGAGTTGTTCGCAGACACGGCCAACCTGAAGACCATCCTCACCTACCACGTCGTAGCCGGACAGGTGATGGCGTCGGATGTGATGGGCATGGACGGCGAGGATGTGCCAACTGTCGCCGGACCGACCGTCAAGGTGAAGATCAGTGGATCAACCGTGATGATCAACGATGCCACGGTGACTACAGCGGACATCGCTGCCTCCAACGGCGTCATACATGTGATCGACAAAGTCCTCTTGCCGCCGAGTTGATTACCGTCTCTGCCCCCGCACTGTCGGCCTCCTCGGGGGCTGGCAGTGCGCCAGGCGGTGGCCCGGCTCGGTGGTCTGCCGGCGTCGATCGTCGATACAGTCGAACTGTGCCCGACCGCGCGGCCGAGACCCGTGAACGCAGTGAACTGGAAAAGTCGTTCTCCGACGGTGGCGACGCTGCCGTTCGGACTGTGTACGACCGGTATGGCTCGATGGTGTACACGTTCTGCCGACGAACGGTTGGGCACGACGACGCAACCGAAGTGGCCCAGGACGTGTTTGTCGCCGCTTGGCGCGCGCAGCGGTCCTACGATCCCAACCGTGGCGGACTCGGCGGCTGGCTGATGGCGATCGCCCGCAACAAGGCCATCGATCACCTGCGCAGACAGGGTCGTCAGCCGCTCATCGACTCGGGCGACTGCGATGCTGAACTGACCGGCATTCGAACGGACGACGTCGAGACGATCGCCAATCGGATGTTGCTGGCGGAGGCACTGGGTCAGCTGGCACCTCGCGCCCGGCAGGTCGTCGAGCTTGCGTTCATGCACGACCTGACCCACGAACAGATCGCCGCCAAGACTCACCTGCCACTCGGCACGGTCAAGAGCGACGTGCGTCGCAGCCTTCCGGTGCTGCAACGTGCCGTAGCAGGACTAGCCAGTGGAGCCACCCGATGAATGACAACTCCCGACCAGATCCCGATGCAGCCGCAGTGGAGCAACTGAAGATGATCGCCGGTGAACTGACCGACGAGGACTTCCGCCGCGATGAGCCACCGGCGCACCTATGGGGCGCGATTGCGGCGACGATGGATCGTCCGGCCAACGAGGTTGTCACGCTGCGCCGATCCAATCGTCGCGCCGTGTTCGGAGCAGCGGCGGTCATAGCAGCGGCGATGGCCCTTGCGGGTGGGTGGCTGCTCTCGGGAGGCGACCGCGAGAACGTGGTTGCAGCGGCTTCGTTGACCAACGAGGGGCTGAGCCCACTTGGTTCGGAGTCGTCGGGGAAGGCGGAGATAATCCAGCGCGGCACGACGTACCTGCTGCATCTCGACGTCAGTCGTTTGCCACAGGAACCATCGAGCTATATCGAGGTGTGGCTCATCGATACCCAAGTGAAGGGCATGATCTCGCTGGGTCCGTTCCGTGGCAACGGCGACTACGTGATCCCGACGGGTGTCGACCCGGCCAAGTTTCCGATCGTCGACATATCGCTCGAGCCGTCAGACGGTGTGCCGACCCACAGCGGCGTCAGCATCGTGCGCGGCGTGCCTGCGGCTTGAGCAGTTTCGCAGCACTGCATCCGCACTCGCCGATCGCAACGTATTAATGAGTATGGCTCGATACGTCGTCACGGTTCACACCCCTCAAACCGCGCAGGCTGCGTTCGCATACATGGCCGACCTTCGCAACCTCGCCCACTGGGACCCCGGCGTCAAGCGGGTGACACAGGTCGAAGGCTCGGGCGGTGGACCCGAGGCCTCGTTCGATGTGGTCGTGAAGTCGGGACGTGAACTGACCCTTCGATATGACACCACGCAGTATGACGAACCTCACCTTGTCGTGATCCAAGCACGCAGTCGGCTGCTGACCTCGATCGACCGCATCACCGTCACCGGCGCGGCCACCGGTTGCCGGGTTACCTACGACGCCGAGCTCAAGCTCAACGGCACGCTGCGATGGGCCGACTTCATGCTGAAGCCGCTGTTCAAGCGCATTGGCGACCGCGCTGCACAGGGTCTCATTACGGCACTCGCCGGCGTGGTGGTCGGTTCGTGAGCTTCGCCAGCGTCGTCGACTCACTGATCGAAGCTCCCATCGCACCAAGCTTCACCAGGGTCGGCTATCAGCTGCGGTCCCGGCTCGAGCATTGGTCGCAACTGGCGAGCTACGACCTGACCGGGCGAACGATCGTTGTCACCGGGGCGACCTCGGGCATCGGGCGCCAGGCGGCCGAGGAGTTTGCCCGGCTCGGCGCCCACGTGGTGATCTCCGGCCGCGACGTCGGCAAGGCACGCCGAGTGCAAGCCGAGATCGCTGCGCGCACCGGTTCATCGGCGCTGTCGATGGCCTGCGCAGACATGGCCGAACTCGACCAGGTACAGGCGATGGCCGACGAACTCTTGGCGGCTCATCGACGCATCGACGTGCTGGTCCACAATGCCGGCGCTCTCACTGGGCATCGATCTGTGAACTCGGTTGGAATCGAATCGACCGTGGCCAGCCAGGTGCTCGGCCCCTTCCTGCTGACGAGCCGGTTACTGGGCGCGCTCCCAGAGGGCAGGCCTGGACGCGTGATCACGATGTCGTCGGGCGGCATGTACGCGGCCGGACTCACCGTCGACAACCTGCAGATGACCGCCGAGGACTATCGCGGCAGCGAGCAATACGCGAGGGCAAAACGGGCGCAGGTGACCCTCAACGAGATGTGGGCTCGGCGGGTCGACCGCGATGCGGTGGTGTTCCACGCCCTACACCCCGGTTGGGCCGACACTCCTGGCGTCGAGGCATCGCTCCCGCAGTTTCGACGGCTGATGAAGCCGTTGCTGAGAACACCAGCCGAGGGTGCCGACACGCTCGTATGGCTCGCCGCCGATGACGGCGAGCCGGTGCGAACAAGTGGCGACTTCTGGCTGGACCGCAAGCGCCGCCGGATCCACCGGCTCCCGTCGACGCGGCGTTCCGACACGGCAGATCGCCGGCATGCGTTGTGGGATTGGTGTATCGGCCAAACCGGAGCGCGTATCCATTGATGGGCGATCTCACTCAACGGCGTCGGATCGCCGTAATCGGCTCGGGCATTTCCGGGTTGGCCTGCGCGCACGTGCTCGGTCCTCACCACGACGTCGTGTTGTTCGAGGCTGCCCACAGGTTGGGCGGCCATTCGAACACGGTCGATGTAGACGATCCGGAAGCCGGTCGACTAGCGGTCGACACGGGCTTCATCGTCCACAACGATCGCAACTACCCGAACCTCGTTCGCCTGTTCGACGAACTGGGCGTCGCTACGGTCGATACCGAAATGAGCTTCGGGGTCACCGATCGCGATCCAGCCTCACCGACTGTCGGGTTCACCTACCGGGCGTCGAATGTCGACACCCTGTTCGCCGACCAACGCAACCTGGCGAGCCCGACGATGTGGAAGATGCTGTCAGAAATCGGCCGCTTCTACCGTCGAGCCAGGCAACTGCTGGCCGATCCGGATCCGTCCGTCTCGCTCGACGAGTTCCTCTATGTCAATCGGTTCTCGCGCGACTTCGTCGAGTTGCACTTGCGACCGATGGGTGCCGCCGTGTGGTCCGCCGACCCATCGATGTTCGGCGAGTTCCCAGCGATCAGCTTGCTCGCCTTCCTGAAGAACCATGGACTGCTCGGAGTCGGCCGTCGGCCCCGTTGGCGGACCATCCCGGGAGGCAGCCGAACCTACGTCGACGCCATCGCGGCGCGTTTCTGCGGCCAGATCCGCCCGGACTCGCCCGTGACCGGCGTCGAGCGCTCCGCAACCGGCACGGTGATGGTGTCGACGGCGCACGGTCTTGACGAATTCGATGCCGCCGTGCTGGCCGTACACAGCGACCAGGCGCTGAGCATGTTGACAAAGCCCACCCCGGCCGAGCGGGCGACCCTCGGCGCGATCCGATACCAACCGAACCGTGCCACGCTGCACACCGACACGACCCTGCTCTCGCCTGTACGCAAAGCCTGGGCGGCATGGAACTACGACCGACGCGGAGGGGACCAGAAGGAGGCGACCCTCACGTACGACATGACCACGCTGCAACACCTGCCCGGTTCACGCCGCTACCTCGTCAGCTTGAACAGTGACGCGTTCATCGACCCAGCCTCGGTGCTGGCGACGATCGACTACGCACACCCCGTCTTCGATCGCGCTGCCATCGAGGCTCAGCGTTGCTTCGAGACCATCGAGGGGATTGGCGGCGTGCACTTCTGCGGGGCGTGGCGGGGCCACGGCTTCCACGAGGACGGCATCGCGTCGGCACTGCGGGTGTGCGAACGACTGGGAGTTCCATGGAACGCGGTGGCTGCGTGAGGCCGGGAGGTCCGGCCGTGTGCGAGGGGCAAGTCTTCCATCGCCGGTTGTCGCCGAAGGTCCACGAGTTCCGCTATCCGGTCAGCTACGTCTGGCTCGACCCGGACGCGCCCGGTGACCTTTGCAAGCATCATCTGCTGTGGTCGGCGACTCATGCTTCACCGGCCCACTTCCGGGCAGACGACTACGGCGACGGCTCGACTGTCTCGCTGGGCGACCAGGTTCGCAACCAACTGACGCTCACCATCGGTAGGCGACCCGACGGCCCGATACGGATGCTCACACAGATTCGGCGATGGGGATGGCTGTTCAACCCCATCACGTTGTACGTCGCTTGGGATGCCGACGCCGAGATGCCCGTCGGCGCTGTTCTCGAGGTCACCAACACACCGTGGAAGGAACGACACCGCTACGCCGTGAAACTGGTTGCGGCAGAAGAAGTAGATCCTGGTACGACGCATTTCATGGGTCGGATGCCAAAGGTGCTACACGTTTCACCGTTCCTGGACGAACAGTTCGACTACGTCCTCGGTCTGTGGGCCGATCGCGATGACGCCTCGCTCGACCTCGCAGTCGACGTCGTCGGACCCGATACAGATCACGCGATCCTGACGAGCCGACTGCAGTTGCGGCGCCACGCTGCGAGCCGACGTTCGTTGGGGATGGCACTGCGACACAACGTCGCATCCACCCACCGCGTCTCGGCAGGCATCCACGCACAAGCAGCACGGCTCTGGGCGAAGCGAGTGCCGTTCGTCGCCCATCCCCGAAAGCGAAAGGTGGAATCGTGACAAGCCCCACGATGACCGATCGGTGCACCGACGTGCACCCCGAGGCATTGCTGTCGCGCGTACGGCCCAGCCACGTCGCCTCGGTACGGCCCGGCGGCCATGCGATCGCAGGCAAGGCAGCGCGCCGGCTGATCCACGCCCTGCTGCGGCACATGGCACACGACCATCTGATCGTCCGCGATGAGCTGACAGACACGAACTACTGGAGCACAACCACGTACGGCTGCGACGGCGGCGAGCTCGTGGGCGAGATCACTGTGCACGATGTCAGGGCGTACGTCGCGCTTGTCACGGAGGGTGCGATCGGCCTCGGTCGTGGCTACATCGAGGGCTGGTGGGACAGTCACGACCCGATGACCGCCGTTCGCGTGATCATTCGCAACATCACACCGATCGATGCAGCCCGCAACCGGGTCCACCGCCTGACGGGCTGGGCGACCGATCGAATGCGTATCGCTCTTCCACGGCCCGGCCGAACGGGCAACCGCGAGGACATCGCTGCTCACTACGACCTGGGCAACGCTTTCTTCGAGTTGTTCCTCGACGAGACCATGACCTACTCGTCGGCAGTGTTCGCTTCCATCGAGTCCACCCTCGCCGAGGCGAGCCTCAACAAGTACGACCTGCTGTTGACCAGACTTGGAGTCGACTCGGATCATCGGCTGCTCGAGATCGGTACCGGCTGGGGCGGCTTGGCGATACGTGCGGCGGAAAGCAGTGGATGTCACGTCACGACCACGACGATCTCGTCTGAACAGCTCACCGAGACGCGTCGTCGTGTCGATGCGGCCGGGTGCGCGGACCGAGTTGATCTGCTCGACCTCGATTGGCGCGATCTCTCAGGCTCGTTCGATCGAGTCATATCGATCGAGATGATCGAAGCGGTCGACTGGCGTGACTACGACGCCTACTTCGCCACGATCGAGCGATGCTTGAAGCCGGACGGCTTGGCCGCCATCCAAGCGATCTGCCTTCCCGACAACCGCTATGACCGGGCCAAGAACACCGAAGACTTCATCCGTCGATTCGTCTTCCCCAATGGATCCCTCGCCTCGATCGGGGCGATCTCGAAGTCGGTCAGCCGCGCCACGGGGATGCAGATCATCGGAGTCGAGGACTTCTCCGCGCACTACGCCGAAACCTTGCGGCGATGGCGACTACGTTTCGAAGAACGCCTCGACGATGTCCGCGCGCTCGGTCTCGACGACCGCTTCTGCCGGCTGTGGCGGTTCTACTTTGCCTACTGCGAAGCGGGCTTTCGCGAACGGCATTGCACCGTGAACCAGTTCGTGCTCGCAGGTAGCGAATGGCGCGGCGAGATCAGACGCACGGATGCGGGGCGCGTTCACGCATTCGGCGCCTGAGCCTCGCGAGGAACTTGGCAGCGCCTAGTCCCCGAGAGGCCACCCTTGGTTTGATCCGGTTCAGCTGTCGGTCGCCGGCGGCGACATCATGGGCTCAGAGCAGGCGGACGGTGCCGTGCTTGGGGTCTACCTCGACTTGGGCGCCGTGCGCGATGCGTGTGGTGGCGCCGTGGGCACCGATCACGGCCGGCAGACCGAACTCGCGCGACACGATCGCGGCGTGGCACAGCGCTCCGCCTTCTTCCACCACGAGGGCGCCGATCACGGGCAGCAACGAGTTCACCGACGGTCCGGTGAACGGCGCGATCAACACATCTCCCGGCTCGAGTTGTTCGAACGCGAGCATCAGGTCGCGCACTACGCACGCCCGCCCGCGGTACGTCGCATCGCCGATCCCGATCCCGCTTACCGTGGATGGTTCGTCGTCTGCGGGCGGTGGCGTGACATCGGCGCCGAGGTTGGCCAGGATCGCTGCGGTGACGCGAGCCATCGCCTTCGGGAGTGCGTCGAGTGGGGGAGGAGCCTCGGGCTCGCCGAGTGTTCGGGGCGGCGGCGAAGCCTCGATGCGGTCGCGCTCGGCAGCACGCTCGGCGAGCTCGTCGGCAGATGCTGCGTGTTCGCCGCGCAACACACGATCAAGTTCGTCTGGGAACAGCTCGACGACGTGCCCAACCTCGTGCACGCCTCCGGCCGCGTGCAAGCGTCGCCCGGCTTCCAGCAGGGCGCGCCGCACCAGTCCGCACGGCCAGTTCCAACACAGGCCGCGAATGTCTTCGCGCTGGCGATGTCCGTAACGAGCTTCGGCCAGCAACTCGTCGAAGTGCGCTCGGTGCTCGGCCGGGACGCGGGCGCGGATAGCTGCGTCGTTGGGTTCGGCTACGTCGAGGTGCTCGGTGGCGCCGAGCAACGCAGCCAGCTGCAGCGCCGGAACCTCGGCCAGTGTTGGCCGGTCGACATCGTCGCTGGTGATCGTGCGCCACATGTGAAGCTCGAGCCAGGCGTCGACCGCCGCTTCGGCCGCCGGGCTGAGGGCGCGGACATCGTCGACCGATCCAGGCGAACCCGCCGTCGCGCTTGCAGCGATCGCTCTCGCCACCGGGCGCAGCAGCTCGGCCGTCTCGATGGTGGCCGGTGAGCTGCCGGTGAGCAGACCGGCCGCCTCGTTGGCGCTGATTCCCCACCCCGCGCAGTGAGCCAGCAGATCGCCGGTTGGCACTAGATCGCCGCCGTGTGTCGCCAGGTTCCTGCGTGCCGATTGTTCGAAGTGCGACAGCGCGCTGGCAATGTGTGCGGCAAGCTCGACATCGTCGAGGGCGCCGGGTTCGACCGCCTGCAGCGCACGGTTCTTCGCCAGCTGCGCTGACCGGTCGCGGTCGAACCACTGGTCGACTTCCTGGCGCCAACGCCGTTGTGCGAACGCCTGCTCGGCAGTCTTGGCGCGCCGGCGCAGCTCGGGGTGCAGGCGGGCGATCAGCTTCATCACGAACGCAGGCGGTGGTGCCTTGGGAGCGGAACCGGGCTTCTCGCCAACGCCCAGCGGGCGCATGTACAGGCAGCCGTGGACGAACTTGGCCTGCACGGTTGCGAGCGGCAGACCGTAGCGCTGCATCGGCTCGACGATGCCTGCTTCGAACGCTCGCTGATAGGAATCGCGCAGGAAGGGAGAGAGCGGCCGTAGCCCGTGGTGCGTGGTCTCGAGCTCCCAGTAACCGGGTGCCGGCGGTTTGAACGTCACGGCGGGTTTGGTCTGGGTGATGCGGTCGATCATGGTGTCCCCTTTTCAGTGTCGAAGCTAATCATGTCATATGGCTGTCGTCAATACAGAAGATTGCTATCATGATCAAGATCTGACAAGATGTCGACGGAGGGCCGATGGTCGAACCAGCGACACAATCCACAACCAGGCGTTATACCACGACGCTGCGAGACCGACAGGTTGCCCAGACGCGTGAACTGATTCTCGACGCCGTGACCACCCTGCTCGGCGATCGACGCGCCGACGAAGTGGCCACGCGCGACATCGCTGCGGTAGCCGGGGTGTCAGAGCGCACGGTGTATCGCCATTTTCCCGATCGCGACGCCCTGCTCGAAGGCTTGTCACAACGGTTGCCTCACCTCGACGGGATCAAACCATCGTTCGGAATGGGGGGCCTCGATGACATCGCTCCCACCAGCCGTCGCCTGATGGGGTTGCTCGACGAGCACTACGTGACCGCTCGCGCCGAGGCGGTGTTCAACGCTGATCCGCGCCGCTTCGCAGCCGACACCCAGGCCAACACACGCGAGATGCGCGAGTTGCTGGCGAAAGGACTTCCCGAGCTCGGCGAGCGCGAGCAGCTTCGCATCGCCGCCGTGATCCGCTGTTTGGTGTCGACTCAGGCGTGGCTGCGGATGCGGGAGGAGTTCGGAGTGCCCGGCACCGAGTCGGGCCCGGTGGTGGCGTGGGTGATCGACACCATCATCCGTGAGCTCCGCGCCGGCAATGGCCCCAGCGACTCGTGAGCACAAGACTCATCCCCCGACCGGATCGGGCGCGATTTCACGCCACCCGTGGCTCACGACGCGCCCGACCAGATGTACGGGCGCGGGAATATGCTCCAGGTGGCACGGCACGCGCCCGATGACGGGGAGCGACGAGAACCGCACCGACGCATTCGCGGAGGTCAGCACGGCCTTGGGATGAGTCACTAGCACTAGGGGGCCGCTCGGATAGCGGAGATTGTGAGTGCGGCGATGCCAAGGTCGAGCAGCTCGATCACACCGAGTTCGGTGCCCTCGCGTTCGAGAGACTCAAAGCGTGGCCCTAGGCGGACTCGCAGTTGTTGCACGGTCTGGTTGAGTAGTTGGGCGTCGTCGTGGTTAATCCCCAACACGTCTACGCGCCCGCTGATCCTCGCTGCGTTGTCGTCGTCGCTGAGCCGATGAAGGATCACGACGACGTAGCAAAGGAACATTGGAAGGTTGCCCCGATCGCCCGTCTCACGACTGCGCTCAAGTACCTGCCTTGATACGTCGCGTGCGTCGTCGAGCGACACATCGAGCAGGAGTGCGACTCGTTGACGCTGGATGAAGTTCTCGGCGACCGCTGAGGCGGTGACGCGCGCCAAGCGAAACGCAGAATCGAGGTACTCCAACGCTCGCTGCGGGTCGATGGGGCCTTCGATCGTCCCGAACAGCAGATCCGCCCACGCCGCCGCGACCCTCGAGCGGAGCCGATCGGTCCACTGACGGAACTCGGCTGCGACGGCGCGGGCCTCGTTGGTCTGTCCGAGTGCGCCAAGCGCAAAGCCGATGTACAGGTACGCCATGAGGCGCCTTGGGGGATCTTGGGCGTACTCGAGCGCGGCACATGCGGGAATGAGCGTGAGATCTTCTAGGCCGAGAATCAAGGCGGTATGAGAGAGGATTCCGTGCCCGAAGCTGTTGGTGGGATCAAGCTGAACTGCCTGTTCGGCAAGCGCACGGGCAGCGTGCGGGTCTCCGGCCATGGCGTAGGACCACCCGGATGCGAAGTTCAGGGCTCGGATCACGGTGTCGCGCGGCAGTGGTCTTGAATGGCCCAGGTTCGGTTCCGACCATTGCAGCTCGGCGAGTAGACGGGAGATAGACCCCATTGCGTTCATCGGTCGCATCTGGCTGCCAATGAGACACTCGTAGAGGTCGAAGGCAATACCAACGGCGCAGTCCACATCGTCGTGCTCGAGTGCGGACGTGATAGCGACGTCGTAGTCGGCAATCTGTGCGAGCACATCGTTCACCGTTGTGATCTCGTCCGGACCGAAGGCGCTGCGGTGAGCCGTCCGTGCCTTGGACTGGAACCACCGCGCGTGCGCGAGGCGCACGTCGTCTGCCCCACCGGCGAGCGTGCAGCGTTCCTCGCCGTAGCTGCGGAGTGTCTGCAACATCCGATAGAAGTGATCGGAAGTGCGCACGACCAGCGAGCGGTCCACCAAGCCGGTCAGGACGTCGAGCACCGCCCACTCGTCGATGCCGGCGTCGGCGACTATCGCAGCAGCGTCGTCGAGGCCGAACGTCCCGGCTAGGAACGATAGGCGCTCGAAGCATGTCCGGTGGGCCTCGTCGAGTAGGTCGTACGACCACGCCACGGTGGCTCGCAGGGTCTTGTGCCGCTCCGTCGCCGTGCGGCGACCACCGGTCAGGAGACGAAGCCGCTCGTGGAGGCGGTCCGCGACCTCGCGAGGAGAAAGCGAGCGCATGCGCGCGGCAGCGAGCTCGATCGCAAGAGGGATGCCATCGAGCCGGACACATATCTCCACGATCGCCGCACGATCGGCGTAGGCGTCGAAGTTCGGGGCTTCATCGCGCGCTCGGCCGACGAACAGACGGACGGCGTCACTGTCATCAGCCTCGTCCGTGGGGAGCGGCAACGGTTCCAGGGCCATGACGTGCTCGCCGTCTATCATGAGGGGTTCGCGACTCGTCGCGAGAACGACCGTCCTCGGGTCGCTGCCGAGGATCTGCTGGACCATCGCTGCCGTGCCGGCCAGCACGTGTTCGCAATTGTCGAGCACGATCAGTGCGCGGTTCGAGGTGCACCACCGGGCGATCGATTGTTCGCCACTCTCGCCGCCTTGGCGTCCGATGCCGATCGTTGCCGCAACCGCTTCCGCGACGTGGCTGCCGCCTCGAAGCGTGCCGAGTTCGACGAGCCAAACGCCGTCGATGGCCCACTCCGACATCGCCGCGACCTCGAGCGCGAGGCGGGTCTTGCCCACCCCTCCGGTCCCGAAGATCGTGACCAACGAATGGGCATTCAAGCAGGCGGACAACTCCTCTAGTTCCCGCTCGCGACCCACGAAGCTCGTCGGCCGAGACGGCAAATTGGATGGCACTCCTCGACGGGCAGGCACCTCGTCAGTCCGCTGGGCAGCGGCTTCGGCAACGTCGTGCCACCCCGCCGCGATCCGTGCGTCGAGCTCGCGCAACTCACGAGACGGCTCGGTCCCGATCTCCTCACCGAGAAGGCGGCGATAATCCTGGTACTCGCGAAGGGCCTCGGTTTGGCGGCCCTGCGCAGCGAGTGCGCGCATCAGCAGACCGCGGGCACGATCGCGGAGGGGGAACGCCGAGATATGCGCCGTCAACTCCGCCACCGCCGGCACAAACGCACCGAGAAGGACAAGGCGCTCCGCTCGGTCTTCGGCCGCGCCGGCCCGAAGCTCACTCAGCCGAACCGCTTCGGCGCGCGCCCACTCCTCTGTCGCGAACTCACCCAGCGCCTGCCCACTCCACAGAGCGAGCGCCTTCCCCAACACATCCGCGGCAGACCGAGCATCGAGACCACGCGCCTGGGCGAGCAACGCCTCGAACTCCGCCGCGTCCAGCTCGACGCCGCGCAGCACATAGCCATCTGCGACCGTCGCCACGGTTGTCTCACCGACGAGCCTTCGCAGCCGAGACACCGCCGTGCGGATCGCTCCCGCAGAAACCTCGCACATTGCCGCCAAACGATCGATAGAGACCACCGAGTGCCCGTGAATAGCCAGGATCGCCAGGACTCTCCGCTGTCCAACCCCCGGAGGCACAACCGTCCGACCCGCGCCGTCGATGAACTCCACCGAACCCAGCAGCCGAATGCGCATCGATCTCCCTCCGGAGCACTCATTCTTGCCGACGCAGCCTCCGCGTGTACGCGTGCCGTCCGTCGTAGCCCCCTGACGCGCAGCGGTAACCGGCGCGGCACACCCATCCTTCAAGGTGGCTCTACCAACGGACCGCACGCCGGTCCATCAACTAGGAGCCAACGATGACCGCAACCAGAACCCATCACCTCCGTGCAACCGCCGCGACCCGAATGCTGTTCATCGGCATATCCGCGGCCATCGCCATCAGCGCTGGCTTCGCCACCGCCACCGACACCACGCCCCAACGTGCCTCCGTTCAAACGGCAGGAGCCGACGTCGCCGTCAGCGACGATCCCGGTCTCCACCGCGTTACGTCTCCGATCCCCGCGTACGCCGCCATCGTCAACGACGATCCCAGTCTCCACCGGGTCACCTCGCCGATCCCCTCGCACGCCCTCGCAGCGCGCTCACAGAAATAGTCCGCTGCGAAGCGTGCAGCTGCCGGAGTCATACCGCAAGGGAGCTACATGGCGTCGATTTGGGGCATGATCTCTTCCTTCAGCCGCGCGCGGTTGCTCGACCACGGCGGAAGCGTAACGCCGGTCGGCATCGGCCTCCACGACTTCAGCGACGACCTACCATCACACGATGAGGCTCGCCGACGATGAGGCGCGGGCGCGGCTGGCGGCGCTCGACCATGGGACCTTGTGCACCGTGCACGCCGAGCGGGGCGTCGACGCCGTGCCCGTCACGTACGTGGTGGACGAGGACGGGTACGTAGGAGTGCCCGTCGACCGGGTGAAGCCAAAGGCCGCGTCGCGGCTGCAGCGAGAGCGGAACCTGGAGGCGGATCCGCGGGCCACGCTGCTGGTCGAGCACTGGGACCGCGGCGACTGGTCCCGGCTGTGGTGGGTGCGTGCCGAGCTGCGCTGGCAGGGTGACGCAGGCGCAGACCGGACAGCCGCCCTGACCGCCCGCCTAGCCGATCGATACGCGCAGTACCGGGACCAGCCCTTCGACCGGGTTTTGGTGCTGCGCATCGTCGGCATCGCCGGCTGGGCCGCCGGCACCATCTGACCGGGTCGTCGCGTGAATATGGTCCTCGGCGAACTTCGTCGCTGGCCGGTTGCTGGACGACTCCAGAGCGACAAGGTTCGGCAATTGGGATGACGAGTGGCATCCACGACATCACTTCAGGTCCCGGGCGCGTCGAGATCCTCTGGCCCGTCGGATCACTCGGTTCCGGAGGCGGTGGCGTTGCGGGCGTCGGCGAACTCGCAGAAGGCGTCGAACGCCCTCGGTCCGTACACGGTGCCGGGGCCACCGTTCAGCAGAATGGTGACGCCGATGGCCTCGGCGACTTCCTCTCGTGATGCTCCAGCGTTGGCCGCGCCGCGTGCATGGGACGCGATGCACCCGTCGCAGCGCAGAGTGACGGATATGCCGAGCGCAATCAATTCTTTGGTCTTCTTGTCGAGGACACCGGGCGCCATCGCCGCGGTGCTCAACGCTGCGTAGCCCTTGTACACCTCGGGGATCGCTTGGCGCAGGGCCCTCCCCAAAGGGACTACGTCGTCGAGGACCGCCTTGCCGTGGGTGTGCTCGCTCATGAAGAGAGGCTACGCGTCGCGAGCGCCACCGTGACCACGCCATCGTGAACGCGACTACCGTGCTGCGATGACGAACGTGAAAGGTGAGCAGCCAGAAGCACCCGAGGTCTTCATCGTGCTCGATGCGGTCGACGTCGACGTCGTGTCCTCGTTCTGGGTAGAGGCGCTCCGCTACCGCCGGGTCGATCGACTCGAGCAGTACGTCGTGCTGGTCCCGCTCGAAGGCAATGACGGATCGATGTTCCTCGTCCAGGGCGTATCCGAAGGTAAGGCGACGAAGAATCGCATGCACCTCGATCTCCACGTGGCCGACCCCGAGGCGGAAGCTGAACGCCTCGTCGCGCTCGGCGCGAGCCGACTTGGCGAGGGGAGCATCGGCAAGATCAGGTGGATCTGCATGGCAGATCCGGAGGGCAACGAGTTCGACATCGGCCGGCGGCCCTAGCGCGACCCACACGAGTATGGATACGCCCCAGCAACGAACTCTGATCCGGTTCATGCTCGTCTCGCTGGTTGCGGCGCTGACGACCATCGTGTTGAAGGTGTTGGCGGCCGTCGTGACGGGGTCAGTCGGCTTTGCC
>JANOCR010000060.1:0-9425 GCA_031412355.1 Ilumatobacteraceae bacterium
GACGCTGCGCGGTCTTCGCCGTCGCGGCTACCCGCCGGCGGCCATTCGCGCGTTCTGCAACTACATCGGCGTGGCCCGCACCAACAGCCGGCACTCGATCGAACTGCTCGAATCGTTCATCCGCCGTCAGCTCAACGAGACAGCGCCGCGGCGGATGGCGGTGTTGCGACCGCTGCAGCTGGTGATCACCAACTGGCCGGACGACGCCGACGGCAACCCCGTGATCGAACACCACGAGGTCGTCAACAATCCCGAGAACCCCGACGACGGCGTACGCCAGGTGCCGTTCTCGAAGGTTGTGTACATCGAGCGCGACGACTTCATGGAAGATGCGCCGCCGAAGTACTTCCGCCTCACGCCGGGGCGCGAGGTCAGGCTGCGCTCCGCGTATCTCGTCACCTGCACGGGATGTGTGAAAGACGACAGCGGCAACGTGATCGAGGTTCATTGCACCTACGACCCGGCAACCTCGGGTGGCAACGCGCCCGACGGCCGCAAGGTGAAATCGACCATGCATTGGGTCTCGGCGATCCACGCCGCCGACGCCACAGTTGCGTTGTACGAGCGGCTGTTCTCGGCAGAGGTGCCGGGCGAGGCGACGGGCGAGCCTTTCGACGACCTCAACCCCGACTCACGCGAGCTGTTGACCGACTGCAAGGTCGAGCCGGCCCTTCTCGACACGCAACCGGGCACGGTCGTGCAGTTCGAGCGCCTCGGCTACTTCGCCCACGATCCGGCCACACCCATGCTGTTTCACCGCACGGTGGGCCTACGTGACGAATGGGCCAACATCCAAAAACGCAACTAGCGATCACCGGGGCACTGATTCAGGCCAGCACGGCAGCGACTGCGGCTCGGTAGGTCGCCTCGTCGCGACGGTCGGCGCAATATGCAACGCCAGGTTGATCGGCGTGTCCAACCTTCACGACCACCAGGCCGTTTGGATCGACCTGCAGAGATTGCGGGTCGACCCCGGAAAGAGCCAGCGTGTCGGCAACGAACTTCAATCGAAGCTCGACCTCCGCCGCATCGACGGGCGGAACCAGCAACACGGTCTTGTCGAGGTGACCTGTCTGCACGATGTGCGAGATCTCCCAAGCCAGGCCCGGCGTACGACCGATGGTGATCGCGACCGCCCTGGCTTCATCGATCTGCTCGCCGATCACTGTTCGCCAGACGTCGTCGCCGAGGTGCATTCGCGCCGCGCCCAGCGATACGTCGGTGTGCCCCGGCCGGGCGATGGCAAGGACGGGTCCGTAGCACGCCAACTCCCATGCCACGGACTCCTCGAACGCGTCGCGGCCACGCAACGTGAAGAACTCGAGGAATGGTCTACGGGCGGAGAGCACGTTCGCCAGTTGCACGTCGTCGTCTTCGAAGGAACGCAAGTAGACGATCGGCGGCGCAGCTTCGGTCCACTGCCGCCATCCGATCCGGGCGAGGGCGCGTGCGGCGCGAAGCACGAACGCGTCGACCACGATCACCAACAACCCGGTCGCTGCGATCATCCACGCCAGCAGCCGCGGCTCGATTGACAATCGGTCCGAGAGCTGCAGGTGGGTCAGCGACGGAACGAACAGCGTCTCGCGCAATCCCCACACGACGAGGCCGGCGCCCCCGGCCAGCAATGACAACGCCACAACCGTCAGAGCCGCTGACCCGGGCGACGGGCGCGGGTGCACACGCTCCATCGGGGTGACGCCCAGCACGCGGGACTCCTCCCGACGCCACAGCGCGGTGACCCCCATGCCGAGCAACACGGTCGCAGCGGCGCCAACGGCGCGAAGCCAGCCGATGTCGGAGGAAAGGAACACCACGATCGCTGCGACGCAGATGACCTGAAGCGCGCCCAGAACTGTGCCGCGATGCCGCAGCGCGGCAGCCCGGCCACTGACGTCGACAGAAACCGCATCGTCGGGCTTGACGTTGATTCGAACAATTCGTCCCGCGCGCACGCGGCGGACGCCCAGCACCGCCACACCGATCACTGCGAGCAACGATCCCGACGTGGCCACGCTCTCAGCGGCGGTCGGAATTTGCAGGGCCGTGGTCGACCCATTCGGCATCGCTTCGAACTGGGCGCGCGACAAGGTCGACAAGGTGCTGCGGGCGCTCACCGCGTCAGCACCTTCGGTGACGGCGACCAGCGCGAGTATCCGACCGCGACGGAACCTGGCGAAGTACTGCGGCACATCACCCGCTGTGTGCCACGCGCTGACGTTCGGTATTCGCTCGAGGCCGTCGAAGTCGCTGATCGGTAGTGGTCGAAATCCCTGCGGTGACGGGCCGCCGGCAGCTATCCCGGCGAACATCTCGTAGGGATAGTCGATGAGGTTGACGATCGCGCCCGATCCAGTCGATTGGTCGAGCCAGCCTCGTAGCCGTTCGGTCGAGTGGGTCGACAGAAACGTCAGGACTTCCGACGACGCGACGATCCCTTGCGGCCCTTGTTCGCACGCAAACGTATCCGCGGTGTAGTCGAGCTGGTTGCCCAGGCCGGGCACCGGTGGCGAGTCGAGGATGATGTTGTCGATCCTGCTCGCCGCCTGGCTCGCCCCGATCACCACTCCCCCGTCGCGGGCGGCCTGAAGCTCAACCACCGCGTCTGCGATGGGGTCCAGGGCAACCGCAGGATCGTTGGCAAGCACGAATACGACAAACGTGAACCTGTTGGTGGTGAACATCGCAGCAAGGCCGAAACCACCACCGTCGCCTGCCGCGAACTTGGCAACGCCCGACCCGTCGGCGGGCAACTCCTCGAACCCCAGCGAGCGCAGCAGCGCGAGGCCGTGGGATTGTCCGGTGACGCCGGTGACGCAATCGAGTCGAGGGTTGGCGAGCAGTTGAAGCGTCGCGTCGTCCGACGAGAACAGGCGAGCGGCGCCACCCTCGATCAACCCCTCGGGGTCCGGCAGGGTACGCGTCCACTCCGGGCCGATCTCGTCGACAATGATGTCTGCCGGGTTCGCGTCCGCTACGGCGGCGTTGGCATCACCGCCTGTCCAGATCGTCAAAGTAACGAGTGCGAGAAGGTAGATCGTGCGACCGGCGCGCTCCAGATCTTTGCGCTTGATGTCTCGCATGCCACGTCTCCCCAGCCCGAGGGTGACATTGCGCCAGCATGGCGGGCCAAGTCAAGTCTCCCCAGGTCGGACGGAATGTGTCACGCGGGCGCAAATCGGGTATCTCGGTCAACATGGCCTCCACTTCGCAGTCGCCGAAGAACGACGACCCGACGACAACTCTGCTGGGTGAGCGGTACTCGCTGATCAAGCGGATCGCCGTCGGCGGCATGGGCGAGATCTGGGTTGCGACAGATACGGTGCTGGACCGCCAGGTGGCCGTGAAGATCCTGCGGGACGCTCTCGTCGACTCTCCAGTCTTCCTGGAGCGCTTCCGCGCCGAAGCACGGCACACCGCGGCGCTCGCCCACCCCGGCATCGCCGGTGTCTTCGACTACGGCGAGGACACTCGGGACGACAAGCACGTGGCCTACCTCGTCATGGAGTTGATCTCGGGGCAGCCACTGTCGAAGGTGATGGCCCAGCGAGGAGCACTGCCAGTGGGCGTGGCCCTGTCGCTGTTGGCCCAGACCGCTGAAGCACTGCACGCTGCGCACGACTTCGGTGTCGTGCACCGCGACGTCAAGCCGGGCAATCTGCTGCTGCTCGACGACGGGACGATCAAGGTCACCGACTTCGGCATCGCCAGAGCCGCCAACTCGGTGGCGCTGACCGAAGTCGGGCAAGTCATCGGCACGGCGATGTACATCTCGCCCGAGCAGGCGATCGGTGCGGAGGCGACTCCGGCCAGTGACATCTACTCATTGGGCGCCATCGGCTATGAGATGCTCGCCGGGCACCCTCCGTTCACAGCCGGCAACGCCGGCGCGCTGGCGATGGCTCACGTGCATCAGCCGGTACCGCCATTACCGACGTCGGTGCCCGGTGAGGTGCGGGCGGCTATCGAACAAGCGCTCGCCAAGGATCCCGCTGACCGGCCTACCGATGCGCACGCCTTTGCCCTACAGCTTCGACGGCTTCAGCTGGATCTCATGCCGCCACCCGGAATGACGTCGGATGAGCAACAGACGCAGCTCGCAGCGGCCGGCGAGTCGTTTGCGGAAACTCGAATGATGGAGGACTTGGGATCCCAAACGGCGATCATGCCTCCCGGCGGCATCGTCGCCAGGCAGCCGTCTCTCGGCATCTCCGAGCAGCCCAGCATGTTGCGACGTCAGCGCCGGCGCCTCGTCATCGCAGCGCTCGCGGCGGTCGTGCTGGTTGTTGCATTCGCTCAGCTTCGTGCGGCGGGCGACGAGGCACCCCTCATCGATCCGCCAACAACGGCAGCCGTGGCGATGGTCACCGTCGATCCGAGCGCTCTCGTCGGTCTTCCCACCGCCCAAGCGTCCGAACTGCTGACTGCCGCCGGGCTCGTCGTCGCCCTCCGGCCTGTCGACGACCCAGCAGTGGCGGCCGGACTGGTCACGGCTGTCGACCCGAGCGGGCAGGTCCCATCGGGGGCGACGGTGACGCTCAGTGTCAGCAATGGCGTGCCGGCCACGACCATCAGCACCGAGCCACCGAAGGAAAAGGGAAAGGGCAGGGACGGACCAAAGCCCTGACCGTTTCGCTCAGGGTTCTGCGAATCCGACGACCTCGATGACCAACTCCCCCTCGGCCGGGTCGTCGGCGAACACGAATGTCAGTTCCTGAGTTTCTCCGCCGCCGAGGAAGTCGATGACTTGATCGCCGCTCGTCGTGTTCCCGTCGATTGTCAGTTCGGCGACGACTTGCACCTCGGCTGCGCCCAGATCTCCGCGGTTCACAATCTCGACCGGGACGAAAAACTGATCGCCGACCTGTCTCGGTGCCCCCGGCCGGTCGGCGACTGGCGCGGACGCGGCCTCGGTGTGGAAGGCGCGCCCAACCAATAGGCCGACGACGACCATCAGGATCAGCGCCGACACGCCGAAGGTGATCCACTCGGGGCGGGTGCGTACCGCGTGCTGCGCCCCTCGCTTGGTCGCCGATGCCTTGGACGTCGACGGCTTGGTCATATCGCCAACCTGCCCGCTGCCCCACCGATGGCCGCCGGAAGTCCGAGCACGATCACGTGCGCCAGCGTGATCCGCCATGGTGTGTCGGCCCGCTGGAAGATCCACAGCATGGCCCACGAACTCATCAGGGCGACCACGTACGACGCCACCGTCTCGATGATCGGATGTTGCAGGAGGCCCGCCTGCGCGTGGCGGCGCGACTGGCCCGCGAATCCGGCCACGAACACGATCGCGTACGCGAACAACAACGAGGCCGCCACGATCGCGAGCAGCCACAGCGGGCTCCGCGATGCGGTCACCATTGGCACCTCGTCGGTCGGCGCGATGCTCAGCGCAATGAACACGGCACCGATGGTGCTCGCGCCGAGGTCGGCGACCGTCGCGTTCATCGTCGCAGACGTCGCAGGCGGCGGCTTGTCGTCGTCATCCCTGGACCGCTCGCGCAGGATGCTGTTGGCGACGCCGATGCCCACGCACATCGGCAGTACTTCGTACACCGATTTGCCGAGGATCACCGCAAGCGGTGTCGACGAGTCGATCTCGCCGAGCAACGCCAACATGGCGATCACGAGAACGACGGCTAGCGCAACCCCTTCCACCGCATCGATGGCCGAGTCGCGCAGCGAGGTGTCCGTGGCTGCCCGAAAGCCCGCTGTGCGGTTCAACACGGTCAGCAGGACGAAGCTGACGAAGAGCACCGTGAGCGCCTGTCGTGCAGTGGTGTGCTGACCTGTCCACATCACCTCGACCGTATAGAGCAACGGGATCCCGAACAGCAATCCGCCGCTGGCGGCGCGGACCAGGTCGACCAACTCTTTCGTCCACAGCCCGCGGCGCACAACGATGGTCTGCGAGGCCATGTCTCGTGTTCCTCTCTGCGCCCACCTTGGGTCGGCTTCGAAGGGCTGTTCCCGCGAAGTTCCGGTTTCAAACAAGTGCCGACCTGGGTATCACGCCTCGTGACACGCGGTCCTTCCGACGGCGAGTTCGTCAGACGCACCTCCTCGAAAGGCATTCACGATGACACCGTTGGCTTTGCCGGCAGATCGGACACCTGTGTGATCACCCGACGTCCGAGCAGCCTGCTGCATCATGTCGGCCAAGGTGTTGCCAATGCCGTTGCGGGACTCATCGCAGCCACCGCGGCTGCAACATGGCTGGTTGTGGGCGCCTGGACGCGGTTCCCGGGTTGGTGGCAGGTGGCGTTGTACAGCTCGACCGCGATTGTCACGTTCGTGATGGTCTTCGTGATCCAGCACACCCAAAACAAGCAGATTGTTGCCCTGCAGCGAAAGCTCGACGAGTTGATCCGTGTGTCCCACCTCGCCGACAACACACTGATCTCCGTTGAAGAAGCACCTGAGAACGAGTTGAAGGAACTCGCAGACGCCTATCGCGACCAACGACATCACGCCGTCTCTGAGTGAGTCGCGGGCGCGTGCCACACGTCGACGCTCCTGCCGCCGTGGCCCGATCCGGCGTCATCGGGCGCGTCACGTGCCACTTGGAGCGTATTCCCGCGCCCGTAAAATTGGTCGGGCGCGTCACGTGCCACTTGGAGCGTATTCCCGCGCCCGGAAATCTGCTCGGGCAGGCGTAACGCGCCATGGCCGCGCTCGATGCAAGCAACCACTGACGGGTTGTTCTGAGCAGCCCCAACGGGATTCGAACCCGTGCCGCCACCTTGAGAGGGTGGTGTCCTAGGCCACTAGACGATGGGGCCTTGTAGCCCCAGCACACTACCAACGGCCCTGGGGGGTGCCAACCGAAAACGACCGAAGGCCGGCACGTGGCCGACCTTCGAGTGCTCACAAAAACCTGCGAAGAGCTGGGGAACAAGGACTCGAACCCTGAATAACAGTACCAGAAACTGCTGTGTTACCAATTACACCATTCCCCACCGGGGCGAACCCGTGGAACCCGAAGTCTAACAAGCACCCGCGATCGGTCACACCGGCATTCAGCCGGTGATCGACAGCAGTCGCTTGAAGCCGATGAGACGCCCGAGAGCGATTCCGGCGGCTTCCTGCAGTTCCCTGGCCGTGGCCGCGTTGCCCCGCACCGGGCTGACGCGTGTTGGCGACACGTAGGCAACCAGGCCGAGTTCTTGAGCGGTCAGCCGTGTTCGCAAAGAGTGGAACGGGTCGGTGACCAGCAACACGCGGAAC
Organism: Ilumatobacteraceae bacterium; assembly: GCA_031412355.1. GTDB lineage: Bacteria > Actinomycetota > Acidimicrobiia > Acidimicrobiales > Ilumatobacteraceae > JAENVT01. The sequence goes on from JANOCR010000060.1 coordinate 7,231, forward strand.
AATCCGCGGTCGTGCAACAAGGAGGTCACTGCCTCGAGCGACGCATATGTGCTGTGGCTCGCGCCCTCTTGCAAGATTGCCTCAGCGGGCACGCCGCGGTCGATCAGGTAGGTGGCCGAAGCCTCGGCTTCGGTGAACCTGTCGCCCGGTTGATTTCCTCCGGTGACGACCATCAGCGTGGCGACACCCTGGGACCACAGTTCGACAGCGTGATCCAGGCGCGCGGCGAGCAACGGTGACGGCCGGCCGTCGTACTGCGCGGCGCCCATCACGACGATCGCGTCGACGTTGCGGGTCTGGTCGCTCTGACCCGTGGTGTGAACCTGATACAGCGTCACGGTGTAGTATCCGACCGCCGACAGCACGACCACGATCGCGGTGACCATGAGACGACGTGGCCAACGTCGCTGACGAACGATCGCGATGCCGCCAACCGGGGTCGGGTCTGCGACCGCGACCTCCGGAGTTCCGGCCGGCGGTGTCACCGCCGTCAGCGAATCCTGCTCGCTCACGCTTCGGCAACCTTGGTCAAGCGTCTGACAACTTCCTGCTGGCCGAGCACCTCGAGCGCTTCGAACAGCGGTGGTCCGACGGTGCGACCGGTGATGGCGACACGGATCGGTGCTTGCGCCTTGCCCTTCTTCAACCCGTGCTGCTCGCCCACGGCCTCGAGGGTGTCTTTCAGCACTGCTGCTTCCCAATGTGGAAGCTGGCGATAAGCCTCGGTTGTCTCGACGAGGACTTCTTTCGCCCCTGGTGTCGAGATGGTCTTCTGCCACGCCTGCTCGTCGAGAACGGGATCGGCCAGGAAGATGAAGTCGACCAAACCCGGCACCTCCGACAGCGTCGTGGCGCGGGATTGAACCACTGACGCCATCGCGGCAAACTTCGCCGGGTCGAACCGTTCCGGCGGCCATGGCGCGTCGGCCGACTGAAGGAAGGGTTCGCACGCGGCGATGAAGTCGTCGACCGGCAACATTCGTATGTACTCGCCGTTGAACGCGGCGAGTTTCTTCACGTCGAAAAAGGCCGGCGAATGGTTGACGTCTTCCAGCCGGAAGTCGCGCTCGATCGCCGACCACGGCACGATTTCCTGATCCCCCGGCGGCGACCATCCCAAGGTCATCAGGTAGTTGACCATTGCCGGTGCCAGGTATCCCTCGTCGCGGTACTGCTCGACCGCAACCTTGTCGCGGCGCTTCGACAGCTTTTTGCGTTGCTCGTTCACCAGCAACGGCACATGCGCCCACACCGGAGGCTGGTGACCGAGCGCCTGCCACAGCAGTTGCTGCTTCGGCGTGTTGGGGAGATGTTCTTCGGCGCGCACCACGTGCGAGATCTGCATCTCGATGTCGTCGACCACGTTGGCGAGCAGGAACATCGGTGTGCCGTTGCCGCGCAGCAGCACGAAGTCCTCGATGGCCGGGTGCTCGAACACAACATCGCCGCGCACCAGATCGTGCACGGTCGAAGCGCCCTCGGGCACACGGAACCGCAGCACGCGTCCGGGCGCCGGGCCGAGCCCGCGGTTGCGCGAGTACCCGTCGTATCCACTGGCCCCGCTGGCCTTGGCGCGCTCTTGAATCTGCTCGGACGTGAGATCGCAGTAGTACGCCGCGCCTGCTTGGAAGAGGCGTTGGGCAGCGGCCAGGTGGGCCTCGGCATAGTGGCTCTGGAAGTAGGGGCCCTCGAACGCCGGGTCATCGTCGTGGATCCCGATCCAGGCCAGAGCGTCGATGATCCCCTCGGTCCACTCCGGCCGGTTACGAGCCTCGTCAGTGTCCTCGACGCGCAGCACGAAAGTGCCGCCGAGTCGCTTCGCTACTGCCCAGTTGTACAGCGCCGTGCGCGCTCCCCCCACGTGAAAAAAACCGGTCGGCGATGGCGCGAATCGGAATCTGGGGCCGCTGCTCATGCACCGTCAACCCTACCGGCCACACCGTTTGGAGCCGGGGGCACCCTATGGCGTCGGTGGGCGCTGGGTGATGAGCGCGAGGTTGCGGAGTTGACGCAAGGCGACCGACAACGTGGTGAGGTCGTATGCGTCGGAGCGCCGAATCTCGGTGAACATGGCCATCGCCCTGCCGACAACCCGCTCGTTGGCCGACGCCCAGTCACGGGCCCCACCGACGTACAACGCATCGTCTGCCAATGCTGCCAGCGCACCCATCAGGTCGTCGCGCAAGGCCGAGCGT
>JANOCR010000061.1:0-7394 GCA_031412355.1 Ilumatobacteraceae bacterium
TCGTCGGGTTGCTTTGGCTCATTCAGCCGCTGAAGGTAGGCCTTGAGGGCAGCGCGGGCCGGGGCGACTTGTTCGCCCTTGGCTCCAACCGACCGGGCCAACGCATCTTTGGCCTTGGCGACGCGCTCGCGGCGCGTGGCCTTCTCTTCTTCTGAGATCACCCGCTTCGGTCCGGCCGGCGCATTTCGGCGGGCTTCGAGTTCCTGGAGGGGTGTGAGCTTGGCGACGGCCATGGAAGTGATACTACAACGCGCCCTTGCCGAACCGACACGGTAGGTCCATCGCTGTTTGGTGCGCGGCGCAGGCGGGGAGCCCGGCCTCAGGTTCGACTGTGCGGGGTCAACGCGCTTCGCTGGGTGGTCAGCGGGTGGACGGCGCGCCGATCAAGCTCGTCGGCGACGGCGATGACTTGCTCGATCAAGGCCTCGAGGTCATCGCATTCGCCCGACGGCTGAACGTCGAGCCCAGCGGGTCGCGAGGGTGCGAGAGAAACGCGCCATGACCCCCCGGGATCCGAGCCGCGTGCCCAGCCCACCAGTCGCTCGGCGAGGCTGACGGACCCTGCAACCGCGCTGTGCGACGAGGCCGAGCGGCTCGAGGCGAGCGTCATCGTCGTCGGCAATCGCCGCGTGCAGGGAGCAGCGCGGCCGCTGGGCTCAGTCGCAACCGACGTGGCCCGACGTGCGCCATGCGACGTGCTGATCGCCAACACTGTGTGCGACCGTGCGTGACCGCACGACCCGTCGCCGCAGGACCGCCAACTACGATCCTGCGGATGTTTCTCCGCAACGCCTGGTACGTGGCCGCGTGGGAGCGCGAGATCGGCGACTCGCCGTATGCGGCGACCATCCTCGGTGATCAGGTAGCTATCTATCGCGGGGCCAGCGGCGCCTACGGGGCGCTGACCGATGCGTGTCCGCATCGCAAGGTCCCGTTGTCGATGGGTCGGGTGCAGGGCGACCACATCGAATGCGGGTACCACGGGCTGGTCTTCGACTGCGCCGGTGCGTGTGTGCGCGCACCCGGCGGCGACCGTCCGCCGCAGGGAGCCCAGGTGCAGGCCTATCCGATCGTGGCTCGCTACGGGCTGCTGTGGATCTGGATGGGGGATCCGACTCGTGCCGATCCTGCCGCCATCTTCGAAGCAGAGCATTGGGGCGACCCTGCGTGGGGCACCACCGAAGGCGACGACATGGTGATCGATTGCAACTATCTGCTCATCACCGACAACTTGCTCGACCCTTCGCACGTTGCCTGGGTGCACCCCGGCTCGTTCGCGGGGGATGGCTCCGACGAGACGCCGCTGCAGGTGACGATCGGTGATGACGGCGTGACTACGTGGCGCTGGATGCTCGACACCGCGCCTGCTCCGTTCTACGCCCCATACCTCCAGTTCGGCGGGAACTGCGATCGCAAGCAGCAGTACGAGGTGCGCTACCCCAGCCACGCGCTGATCAAGGCGTACATCTCGCCGGCCGGATCCGGCGGCGAAGACAGGCCGTTGCATCCCGACACGTTCGTGATGGACAGCTTCAACTTCCTCACTCCCGTCGACGAGACCACGACCAGATACTTCTGGTTCCAGATGCGCAACGTGGCCCCGGGCGATGCCGAAGTCTCGCGCCGCTTTGCCGCCTCGGTGCGCGGCGCCTTCGAGGAGGACCGAGTCATCTTGCAGGCCTCGCAGCGCGGCATCAGCCGGTCGACGACGCCGAACATCAACCTCCGCACCGATGGCGGTGGCATCCGGTTCCGCCGCCGCCTCAACCAACTGATCGACGCCGAAGCGTCGTAGCGAGTCCGTCACTGCGGCGATCAGAGCGGAATCAGCGCGTTCGATGGAGTGTGCACGTGGCAGGACCGTGGCTGAGCCGTTGCCCGCCTCGCCCAGCACTGATCATCGGGCGCGCCGACTGCCATCACAGGCGTGATCCCGCGCCCGTAAGAACTCATCGTGCGCGGAATGTGCCACCCCGGACGTGGTATCGCGCCCGAGTTCAATAGTTCACGTCGCGGCGCGATGGGCCGATATTCATGCTGTGGACGCCGCAACGTTGCCGGGTATCAACCCTGCGTTGGCTCGCGTCCGCGATACTTCGCAGCAGATGTTGTGCAATCGGGCGCGCACGGATGCAGCGGTTGGCACAACCATTGCGTCGGTCACGCGCGCGACCACATGGGACCTGATCGACGAGATGCCATTGCAGTTCGACGCCCACCATCCGCAAGGCATGGCCCGGATCGGATCGACATGGTGGATCTCGACGGTCGATGTCGACGCTCGACGTGGCCTCATCCTGGCCGTCGACGACCGGGGAGATCTGATCGAGCGCGTTCCGATCGGCGACAGCCGCAGGTATCACCCAGGGGGAATGGATTTCGATGGAGAGGCCTTCTGGATCCCGTGCGCGGAGTACCGGCCCGACTCCACGACGACGGTGTACCGCATGCAGCCCGGCGCCACACCAGAGCGCGCCTTCAAGGTGCATGATCATGTCGGCGCCATGGCGCGATGCGGTCCCGAGGGCGACATCGTCGGATGGTCGTGGGGTTCGCGACGGTTCTATCGCTGGTCCGTGCACGGACACGTGCTGGCAACGCGCGCCAATCCGGCGTTCTTCGTGGATCACCAGGACTGCCAGTGGCTCGGCGACGGCCTACTTCTGTGCGGCGGTGTCGCCGAGGTCGGCCTGGCCGCGGGGCCCGGTTGGCTCGGCGGGCTCGGGCTGCTCGACGCAGATGAACTGGTCATGCGGCACGAGGTCCCGTTCCCGATCTACTCGTCGGCCTCTGGCCGGGTGGCCACACACAACCCCTTGTGGGCCGAGACACGCGACGATCAGTTGCTCGTGCACGTGCTGCCAGACGACGGGTTCAGCACACTGTTGACCTACGCGACGCCAATCTCCGGGCGACCCGATTGGGATCGGCCGGCACCGCTCGAGCGCGTTGGTTCGGCCAGTACCTCGTCGTAGATCCGGGCAAACGATTCCGCGGTCGTTGCCCACGAGTACCGCTCACGGATGAACTGGGCCGCTTGCCGGCCGCGGGCGACGCGAGCCGCGCGATCCGAGACCGCTGCGGCCAGGGCGTGTGCCGTCGCGGTCACGTCGTCAGGTGGCACGAGCCAGCCGGTTGGCTGATCGGGGTCGATGTTGATGAACGACAGCGGGCCACCCGTGCTGGTACCTATCGGTGGAATCCCCGTTGCCATTGCCTCGAGGTAGACCAACCCGAATGGTTCGTCGACCGACGGCGCGGCAAATACATCGCTGCAATTGAGAATGTCGGACAGGTCAGTGTGATCTCTCCAGCCGACGAAGAACACGTCATCGGCGCCCAGCCGTCGAACGGTGTCGTGAGGATGCTCGCCCTCCCACTCGCCGGGAAAGCCACCGGCGACGACCAGGACGGACCGACACGTGGTTGTCGAGCGCATCGCGTGGTGAGCTTCGATCAACAACTGCAACCGCTTGAACTTCATGAACCGACCGGCGAACAACACGACCGCAACTGGATCTCCCTCTGCGTCGGTGAACGCGGACAGATCCTCGGCCGTGTATCGAATCGAGCCCTCAGCGCCGTTGACGCGCCAACCCTTGGGCTCGTCGACGAGGAAGTGCTTCCAGCGGGCGAGGCGTTGGGCAGCAGTTAGCTCGCGTGGCGAGAACACCTCGGTGTCTACACCACTGGCGATCTTGGTGATTCGTGACGGCTCGACCGGCAGCAGCTGCTGGGCCAGTTGCTCGTCGTGGGGTGCGACGACGACCACACGATCGGAGTCACCCGCCCACCGTTGCATCCTGTCGACCCACTGCCGCTTCCAGCGGCCACGACCGGACGACAGCATCTTCAACTCAGTGCCGTGCAGGTGGGTGACGACCGGGACGTCGGGCCACAGCCCGCGAACCGCCTCGTGCATCGGGGTGAGATGATGCAGGTGCACCACTGCCGGTCGCACCTTGGTGCTGGCCACCAGGAACCGCGACCAGCTGGTGACCTGCCGATGAAATGCGGCATCGTCGAGGCTGAAGAAGATGCGGTCGGGAACGCCTGGCTTGTCTTCGTACGACGCGGGCATGGGAACCGCGGCGGCCATCGCGTCTGTACCGTCGCGCCAGTTCGACGAAGCAGACGAGTAGTCCAGAGACTCGCACTGAATGCCATGAAAGAAGTGACGAGCATTGGAGCTTTCACCGGGCTCGCCGATCGACCCCGTGTACAGGGTCGGCTGCCACGAGGTGCCGCCCAACGCACGGCACAGGTAGCGAGCAACCTGCGCGCTGCCCCCGCGCGGAAAGAAGTAAAAGCCCATGGCAAGGTCGGGGTGCACGGGCGGAAGCATCCGAACACCGTAGGAGTGCGGCGTCCCGAGCGCAACACCACGGTGCGGCCAGGCGAACTCGCGGCCTCGATCCGGAGCGGGACGGACCGCCAGGGTATACAGTGCCGGCCACGCAATGATCGCGCCGCTCCGGACTCTTGGTTGCGCAACTGTCCCCACGAGGAGCTCGTCGTGTCCAACCACGAATCGCTAAACGCTAAGCGCCTGGCGCGCCTGCCGATCGTGCCGGCACGCCCGGAACCAACTGTACGCGAGATGCAACACACGCTGCGCCGAGAAGCGTGCGCCAATGCGGTCGCCCATGATCGCGAACGCATCGCCGAAGGTCTTTACGACACGGTCATCCATCGTTTGTTCGCCGCCGGCCTGCAGCTGCAGGCCACGTGTCAAGTCGTCGACGTTCCCACGCAAGCCCGAATCGAAACGACGATCGATCTTCTCGACACCACCATCGCCGAACTCCGCAAAGCGATCTTCTCGCTGCACTGACAACCAGGGTGCATGACCGGTACCCAGTCATCGCGCGCAAGCGACGGTAGGATTGGCACCTCTCTTCGGGAAGATTCGCCTCGATATTGGCAGGCCACGTTTGGGCCAAGTCTCCGATCCCGATCTTCGAATTCGAAGGACAAACCATGCCCGCAGTGTTGCCGTTCCCGGATGCCGATACGTTTCGGCTCGATCACCTCGAGCGATTGTCGGACAACCGTGGGCTGTTCGAGCATGGCTACTGCACCGACGACAACGCCCGGCTATTGGTGGTCACATCGCGCGAGCCCGACGTCGGCCTGGCACATCGGCTCGGCTTCCTCGCTCTGCGGTTCGTGCTCGACGCCCAGAGCGCCGACGGACAATGCCACAATCGGATGAATCGGGATGGTGAGTGGACCGACCAGCCGAGCACCGAGGACTGCTGGGGTCGAAGCGTGTGGGGGCTCGGAGTCACCGCGGCCGGCCACCCCAAGTCGTCAACGCGCCGAATCGCCCTGGCCGGCTTCAATATCGGGGTGACGCAGCGATCATCATCGTCTCGATCGATGGCCTTTGCAGCACTCGGGGCCGCCGACGTGTTTGTGACCGATCAGGACCACCAGCCTGCTCGGGCGTTGCTCGCCGACACACTCACCACGATCGGCGATATCCCGGAAGGCAAGTGGGCATGGCCGGAACCGCGGCTTTCATACGCCAATGCCACGCTCGCCGAGGCCGTGATCGCCGCAGGCCACGCCCTCGATCGAGGCAACGAGCTAGATCGTGGACTGGAAATGTTGGAGTGGCTGCTCGATCTCGAGATGCGCCGCGGCCAACTCTCGGTGGTCGGCGACGACGGTCGCGGGCCTGACGACAGCGGCCCGATGTTCGACCAGCGGCCGATCGAGGTCGCCGCGCTGGCCGATGCATGCTGGCGTGCGAACGACGTCACCGGAGACCGATCGTGGTTGCGCGGTGTCGCAGCAGCGGCGCGATGGTTCTCCGGATCGAACGACACCGGGCTGGTGATGTTCGACGAAGCCTCCGGCGGCGGATACGACGGGCTGCAGCGCGATGGCGTCAACCCCAACCAGGGCGCCGAATCGACCCTCGCCTTCATCTCCACAATGCAACGCGCTCGCTCGCTGGTGCTGACCGCGTAACACAGAGATATCTCGGTCCGCATGCGGCACACTCGCGTTTGAGGCCGACCACATACGGGAACATCCCAACGATGTCGTCAATTCGTCACGCTGCGCCTTCGATGCACAATCCTGTTCGACGCCTCACTGCAGAGCATCCCGGTGTCGTCAAGATCGGTCGCGCCGGCTGGTTTGCCAAAGGTGTCGTCTACACCATTGCCGGGTTCCTTGCCTTGTCGGTTGCCGCAAAGGCATCTGGTTGGGCCGACAGCACGTCGGCCACCGGCGACCAGGAGGCCAGCCCGCTGGGCGCGATCAAGACGGTCGCCGACACGAGTGGTGGCACGTTGCTGCTGTGGCTGCTCGCTGCCGGCATGTTGCTGTACGCCGCGTGGCGTGTCGTGTCGGCACTGCTGCCCGGCAGTACCGACGCAAAGGCGACGGTACAGCGGATCGGATACATCGCCAGCGCAATCATGTACACGACGTTCGCGATCAGCGCCATCGCGTTGGCACGCAAGAGTTCCGAGCAGCTCGACGGCAACCGCAAAGTCACCGATGTCTCCGAAACGATCATGACCAACGCCGTCGGTCGAATAGTGATCGGACTGGTGGGTCTCATCGTCATCGGGGTCGGCCTGTACCGCATCTCGAAAGGCGTCAAGCTCGACGTGGAGGACGAGCTCGACATGTCGGGCATGTCCGCGGCGAGATACACGTGGACCGAACGGCTCGGCGCGCTCGGCGAGATCGGCAGAGGTATCGGATACGGCCTGGTCGGCTTCTTCCTGCTGCGGTCGGCAATCACCTACGACTCCAGTGAGGCCACCGGACTCGATGGTGCGCTCCGCCGGTTGGCAGCCGAATCGTGGGGTGTCGTGATCGTCTTCGTGGTCGGGATCGGCTTCGCGGCCTACGGCCTCTTCTGCCTGGCCACGTTCACCCGCCGCCGCCTCGAAGCGCCGTAGCCAACCGCACGGTCAGCAGTGCGACCGGGATCCTGCAACGAGGTCCACGTCGATCACACCCTCGAGCTCCGGCCGAGCGTCGGCGTCATGGGGATGGGCCTGGAAGACCCTCAGGCGCCCTCGTCGCTTATCGAAGGTGACCTCCCCCAGACTGTTGGCGAACACAGGACCGAGATCGATGTTCCACGACACCGATGCCCTGGCGCGCCGGACCGCACGCCGCAGGGCGCGCCCGACATAGCCGGCGAACCTCGACGTACCTAGGCGCATCGCCGTGCTTTCCGGTGGTTTCAGCGCGTTGCGGATCGGCGAGCACACCAGTTGGTGCACGCGGCTAGCCAGCGGCCGACCGTCAGGAAAGCGGATCTCGGCGGCGAACGAGAAGTGGATGTCGCCGGACAGGACCGAGATCGTGGCCGGAGAATCCGGCCGGGATCCCAGGTCGTGCAGTAATTCCACGAACATATT
>JANOCR010000062.1:0-16104 GCA_031412355.1 Ilumatobacteraceae bacterium
CGCCGGGGCTCAGAACCCAGTTGGACGACACCGAACGGATGAAGCCGGCGTTGACAAGGGTGCCTTCTGCATCGGCGCCATTGGCCGTGTAGCTGGCCGGCGCACCGGCCGGGACCGCCGCGGGGGCAACGGGGATGGAGACCCCGCCGTACTGGGCGACGTAGGCCTCGTAGGCCGTCTGAAGGGTCTTGGAGTCGGCCTTGCAGGTGCTGGCCTTGCCCTGGTCGGTGATGCCACGAACGGCGAACACCGTGACGGTGGCCAAGATGCCGAGAATGACGATGACGATCAGCAGTTCAACGAGGGTGAAGCCCTTGTCCTGCTTGTCTTGAACTTCGATGTGGTTTTCCATGATGAGCGTTCCTCCCGCTTTTAGGTGTCGAATCCACGTTGTGAACGCCATTGGGTTCCCGCTAGCGCAAATCAATAATCGGATGGATCTGTCCGGTGCTTGAGAGGAAATTCCTCAATCGTTTCTCAAGTTCTTCGCGCTCAAGGATCAAGTTCAAGGATCAAGGCGCAAAAGCCGATACGTCCTATGTGCGCCCGCGTGGACGCCCGGTGAAACTCTGGTGAAAGAGGACAACGACGATGCGACGCAACGACAAGAGCTGGGCCGAACTCGACGAGTTGCTGGAGCCCTTCCTGCCAGAGGAATCCGCCGAGACCGCGTCGGCCACGGCGATCGAATTTCGCAAGCGTCTCGTAAAGGTCGAGCAGCAGGTGATGTCGCAGTACACGTCGATGGCGGCCTACGCGACGATCGCCAAGCAAGACTTCGAGTCCGGCCGCGCGGAGGGACGCGCTGATCTTGATCGGTCGCAGGCCACGCTGATCGGTCTGCTCGAGAAGTTGCGCAACGAGGTCAACACCCGCCTCGACGGTCTCGAGCGTCGCAGCGCCGGCGGCGATCTGTCGGGCGACGCCGGGTCGCGTCTTGGCCGGTTGGAAGTCGAACTTGCCGCGGCGACGAGCGCGTTGCAGCAGTTGCTCGAGGAGAACAACGAACTGCGCGCGCAAGTCGCAGAACTCGTCGCCCAGCGGATGCACGAGCAGGGCTGGCTGGTCAGCAGCGGCACCACCGAGGGATTGTCACTGCGCTGAGGTGCGGCTGAGGTAGGGCGGTCAGGTCACTCCTGCACGAGTTCGATCAGCGTGCCGAGGCTGCCCTTCGGATGAACGAATGCCACCGTCGTGCCGCGGCTGCCAGGTCGTGGAGCTGAGTCGATTGCCGTAGCTCCTGCAGCAACCATTGCAGCGAGTGCGGCCGCACAGTCGCTGACGCGGTAGCCGACGTGGTGCAGACCCTCGCCACGCTTCTCGATCGACTTGGCGATCGGCGAATCCGCCCGGGTCGCCGCAGTGAGTTGGATGTAGCTGTCGGCGACCTTGATGAGCGCTTCTTCGACTCCATCGCTTTCGACGATCTCGCGGTGGTGAACCTCAGCGCCGAAGGCCCGCCGGTAGTAGTCGATCGCTGCCTCGAGGTCGCGGACGGCGATGGCGATGTGGTCGATCTCGGTCAGCATCATCGCCCTAGTCAAGCAGGTCACGATCGGTTGTTTACTGTGCCGTTACACACCCTCCGCGGTTGACCGGTATCCTTGCGTGGTGCCCAAGAATCGCAATCGCGGCTATTGGCGCGCCATGCTCGTTGCGGCGGCGATGATCGGGCTCAGCGCCTGCGTGCCGAACCGCTTCATCAGCGGTTGGGTTCCGTACTGGAACGCGACCCAGGCACGAGTCGGTTTTTCCAATTCGGCCAACACCGCGATGTTCAACGACATCTCGCCGTTCTTCTTCAGCGCCCTCCCCGACGGCACGATCGGGCTGGTCGGATCCCAGACCCAACTCACCGCCACGGTTCAAGCGGCCCAGAGCCGCGGTCTGACCGTGTTGCCCTCGATCACCGATGGCAGCGGGAAGTGGATGATGGCCACGGTGATCCTGGCCAACACCACCAGCAGAACACAACATGTCAACAACATCGTCAACCTCGTGGTCAGCAGTGGCTTCGACGGGATCGATCTCGACTACGAGGGTTTCGCGTTCACCGACGGGTCTGCCTCATGGGCAACAACGCGACCGGTGTGGGTCGCATTCGTCGCCGAGTTGGCCGCTGCACTGCACGCCAACAACAAGCTGCTGTCGGTCACCATCCCGCCGACGTGGATGGATGTCAACGTGCTGCGCGGCTATTGGGTCTACGACCCGCAGCAGATGGGTGTCTACGCCGACCGGGTCAAGCTGATGGTCTATGACTGGAGCGTCAGTTCGCCGGGGCCCATTTCACCCATGTCGTGGGTCGACCGCGTGATCGCCTACAACGATCCCATCGTGCCGAACCACAAGTTGCAGCTCGGTGTACCCGTGTACGGCCGCAACTGGGGTCGCAAGGTCAACGCCAACGAGTTCTGTCCCGATGGAGCGTTGCGCACGACGAGCGTCGAGCTGGAGAACGTGCCGGCGCTGATCAATGCGCACGGGGCATCGCCGATTCCCGACCCCGGCAACTCGGGCGAGATGTACTTCACCTACGACGTCGTCGAGACCGGCTACAGCACGACCCCGATCCCCCCACCGCCGTACGTGCCACCCACTCGTGTCGTCGCCCGGCTGACGGTCGCGGGTGGCGGGACGTTGCAGCCGGCGCTGCGGTTGACGCCGCCGACAGTTCAGTTGTCGTGCACCGTTCGTCATTTCGTCTACTACCCCGACGCGTCGACGATCCAGCTGCACACTCAGGCAGCGATCAACGCCGGTTGGTCCGGTGTGGTGCTGTGGGCACTTGGCTACGAGAGTGCCGACGTGTACGCGGCGTTGGCCAACACTGTGCCGTGAGTGCGTAGCTTGGGTTGGAGAGTTACAGAAGTTGACGCAGTTTCTCAGGAGAGGAGCCAGCAATGGCAGGGTCGTACATCGTCGCCGGAGCCCGCACACCGATCGGCAAGATGAGTGGGGCGTTCGCCTCGCTCACTGCTGCTGACCTCGGTGGGCTGGCGATCAAGGCTGCTCTCGAGCGCGCCGGCGTGGCACCCGACGAGGTCGAGCACGTGTTGATGGGGCAGGTGTTGATGGCCGGCCAGGGCCAGGTGCCGTCGCGACAGGCCGCTGTCAAGGCGGGCATTCCGATGAGCGTTCCCAGCGTCAACATCAACAAGGTGTGCCTGTCGGGTCTCAACACGATCTACCTCGCCGATCAGATGATCGCTGCGGGTGAAGCCGACATCGTCATTGCCGGCGGCATGGAGAGCATGACCAATGCGCCGTACCTCGCGGCCGGTGCCCGCGGTGGGTATCGCTACGGCAACGCCGAGTTGTCAGACGCGATCATCACGGACGGGTTGTGGTGCGCGTTCGATGCGTGCCTGATGGGTCTCGGCACCGAGCGCTACACCGCAGGTGGCATCACCCGCGAACAGCAAGACGAGGTGGCGATGAAGTCGAACGAGCGCGCCGCCAACGCGATCAAAGATGGTCGCTTCGCCGACGAGATCGTCGCGGTCAGCCTTGCGCAAAAGCGCGCCGAGCCGATCCTCGTCGAGACCGACGAAGGGGTGCGGCCCGGCACGACGATGGAGTCGTTGGCCAAGTTGAGGCCCGCGTTCGATCCAGCGGGCACCATCACTGCGGCCAACGCATCGCAGATCAGCGACGGCGGATGCGCGCTGGTGATGATGAGCGAGCGGGCAGTCAGCGCGAGGGGAGTCGCACCACTGGGACAAGTCGTCAGCTATGGCATGGTCGCCGGGCCCGACAACGCGTCGCTGCTGCATCAACCGAGCCGTGCCATTCATGCGGCACTCGCCCGAGCCGGCAAGAGTCTCGGCGACATCGATCTGTTCGAGATCAACGAGGCGTTCGCCGCGGTGGGCATCGCGTCGATGCGAGAGCTCGACATCACCGACGACATCGTCAACGTCAACGGTGGCGCAATCGCCCTCGGTCACCCGATCGGGATGAGCGGAAACCGGCTGGCGCTGACGTTGTTGCACGAGCTGCGAAGGCGTGGAGGAGGTCTCGGCGCGGCTGCACTGTGCGGTGGTGGCGGGCAAGGCGACGCGTTACTTGTTCGTAGCCTTTGAACCCAAAGTTACCCGCGCAGTAGTTGTCCGCTCACTGTTGGTAGATAATGCTTGACACCACAGGCGATGCGCCGTAATATAACCGTCACATAGACATCAGTGACACCGTCCCGTTGCTGATGTGAGTTCTGGGGTACCGCCTCTGGAGCTGGCCCGTCCGCCCGCTACCAGGTCCAGGAGTGGTACCCCAGCCTATTTTTGCGGCGAAGCTGGTCGCTGACCCTTCTCAGAATCGTCTCACGCAGTCAGTTCGCGGCGGCCTTCGAGGGCTCGGCCCAGCGTCAGTTCGTCGGCGTATTCGAGGTCGCCACCGACGGGCAATCCGCTGGCGATGCGGGTGACCCTGATGCCGAACGGCTTCAGCATGCGTGCCAGGTACAACGCCGTGACTTCGCCCTCGGTGTTGGGATTGGTGCACACGATCACTTCTTGCACGCCCTCCGGCTCGAGCCGAGCGAACAGCTCTTTCATCTTCAGCTGCTCGGGGCCGACACCATCGAGCGGGCTCATCGCGCCAAGCAGCACGTGATAGCGACCCCGGAACTCGCCCGTCTTTTCGATCGAGACGATGTCGCGCGACTCCTCCACAACGCACAGCGTCGTCGCGTCGCGGCGATCGTCGAGGCAGATGGGGCACAGCTCGCCGTCCGCGAAGTTCCAGCAGCGCGCGCAGAAACGCACCCGTGCTTTGGCATCGGTGATCGACATCGCCAGCCGAGTGACGTCGTCGGCGGGCAGCTTGAGCAGATGAAAGGCGATGCGCTGGGCCGACTTCGGGCCGATGCCCGGCAGACGCCCGAGCTCGTCGATGAGGGCCTGCACCGGTTGGGTGTAGACCGCCATCAGGTCCGCTCCTCGATGATCTCGGATCCGGGGAACGCCTGGGCAAGGCGGTCGATCGGCGAGACGACTGCGTCGGGTGGGACATCGACGAGATCGCCAGTGTCGATGTCTTCTTCGGGTTGGGCGGGCTCGGCGCGCTTCATCTGCACGACGTTGTCGTCGTGCGCAGCGGCATTGTCGACCACCAATGACAACAGGATGGCGCGACCGGCGGCCGCGGCGAGAGCCTTTTCGACCTCGCGCCGGTACTCCTCGGCGCGTACGCGGTGCGGTTCGCCGGCGAAGTTGATGACCAAGGCCTGGCCCGACATCGTGCCGATGTGGGCACCCATGAAGATTGCCTTGGCCATACCCCGCAATGCCGGACGGACCTGTGTCTCGAACAGGGTCGGGATCTGGCTGTCGTCGATCGAGATGGCCGAGGCCGAGGTCGAGTCCGGAGCCCCTGCCGGCGGTGCTGATGGTGTCGCCGCTGGCGTGTCGGCGGATTGCTGCGACGGGTGCTCGGCCGAAGCCGGACCGATGTCTCGCCGTGCCCGGCCGCCGATTGTCGCCCGCCCTGTGCTGTCGGTCGGCACGGCCTTCGCTGCCGGCGTCGATGCCGCCCCCGCCGCAACGGCCTGTTCGAGGCGCTCGAGGCGTGACATCAGGCTGTGCAGATCGGCACCGGCAGCATCGTGGGTCAGTTGCACCAACGCCACTTCCAGCAACAGGCGCGGGTCGGGTGCGTGACGCATCTCGACGAGCATCTCGCCGAGCCGCTCCATGGCCCGCACGATCGATGCGGCACCCAGCCGGGTTGCCAGCGACGACACATCGGCCTCGCGTTGTGCGGGCAGCTGGACGAGTTCGGGAGCCATGAGCGCCAGGAAGCAATCGCGCAGGTGACGGATGATCTCTTCGGTCAACGTGCGTGGGTCGTGACCCTGAAGCACGGCATGGGCAACCACGGCCAAGGCACGCCCGGGGTCGTGTTCGATGAACGCCTCGACGAACTCGTCGAGCGGCGTGGCCTCGGGTGCCTCACCGCCGCCGGCGGCTACCAGTTCGAGGGCCGAGATCGTGTCGCGAGCCGAGCCGCCGCCTTGGCGCAACACGGCCTGCACTGCCGCATCGGTGACGTCGATGCCTGCGTCACCAGCCAGCCAGCGGATGTGCTGTTCGAGCACGTCCATCGGCAGCAGATGGAACTGCAGGTGCTGCGTGCGGCTGCGGATGGTGTCGCTGACCTTCTGCGGATCGGTGGTGGCGAGCACGAACACCACATGCGGTGGCGGCTCTTCGAGGGTCTTCAGCAGCGCGGCCTCGGCCGCCTTCGAGAGCATGTGCACCTCGTCGAGGATGTACACCTTGTGACGGCCCGGCGTACCCAACGACGCCTTCTCGATGAGGTCGCGCATGGCATCGACGCCGTTGTTGCTGGCGGCATCGAGCTCGTGCACGTCGTAGCTCGTGCCGCGCTCGACAGCGAGGCACGAATCGCATTCGCAGCACGGCTCGCCATCGACCGGCCGCTCGCAGTTCAGCACCTTGGCCAGGATGCGCGCCGACGTGGTCTTGCCCGTGCCGCGCGGGCCGGAGAACAGATAGGCCTGACCTTCGCGTTGGTTGATGACGGCATTGCGCAGGGCGCGAACGACGTGCTCTTGGCCGCGCACCTCGCTGAAACGGCGCGGGCGATACCGGCGATAGAGCGACTGTGTAGCCATCGCGGTCGAGCCTACTCAGGGGGTGCCACATTGGGTTCGCTCGCTACGGGCTCTGGCCGCTTGGCAGTGGGGTGGCGACGAGGGCTGGCGCCCATCCTCTAGCGTTGAGCTACCAGCATGAACAGGTTCTCCCCGTCCGCACGCGCAATCGGTCGCGCCCTCGTTGTACTCGTCGGCATCGTCGTCGCCGGCGCCTTCGCCGTCGCTCGTGTCGATGCGGCCGACAACACCATGGTCTCGTCGTCGCCCGTTGCCGGCAGCACGGTCGAGTCCTCGCCGCCGTCGCTGCTGCTCACGTTCGCCAACGCCCTTGGCGCCACTAACACCGTCGAGGTCGTGTGCAACGGCACCTCTATCGCTGTGGGAACACCGCAGGTCGGGCTCGATGGAGTCTCGTTGAGCGTGTCGGTGCCGAACCCGCTGCCGAAAGGCGAGTGCGCCGTCGCCTGGCAGGTGAGCCAGACGGACGGGCAGGGCGGTGGCAGTTCGACGTTCTTGTTCACCATTGCCAACGACCCTGTGGCAACGCTGGCTCCCATCGTGACCACACCGGTCGTTGGGTCAACGCCGGCGCAAGGCTCGGTGGCGGCTCCCGTGGAGCCGACGCCGAGCACCGGTGCCAGTTCCGAGACACCCGATTCGGGTTCTGGCGGGCCACTGGGACTCTCGCGGCTGTTGCTCTCGCTGGGCGTCGCCGTGTTGTTCGGCTCGCTGGTGCTGATAGCGACCGCGTGGCCCGAAGGCGTCGAGTACATCCTCACGGTGCGCTTCCTTCGCTCTGCCTGGCTGCTGACCTTGGCCGTGGCGATCTTCAATGCCGCGTGTGTCGCAGCCAGCATCTCGGGCGAAGGCATCGGCAGTTCGCTGTCTCCGACCTCGTGGAGCGATCTCACCGACACGACGCCGGGTATCGCCGCGCTCGCCAGAGTGATCTTCGTGCTCCTCACCGGCTGGGTCGTGATGCGCCCCGAACGAGTCATCGATCCGGCGACGCAACTCCCTGCGTTGGCTCTGCCCGGCCTTGCGGTGGCGACACTCGGCTTCAGCCGCAGCGGTGGGCAACTCGCGTTTCTCGGTTATGCCGCCGGCATCGCCCACGCGTTGGCGATGGCTGTGTGGCTCGGCGGGCTGATCCTGCTGGCCAGGGTGGTTCTGGCCGGACCCGGCGAGGAGGACCTCGTTCACGCGGTTCGCGGTTTTGCGCGGATCTCGACGCCGGCGCTGGCAGTCACCATCTTCACCGGCTTCATCCAGATGTATCGCCTCGATTGGGGCGAGGTCTTCACCAGCAGCCACGGCCGTGTGCTGTTCCTGAAGGCGATCGCGGTCGGTGCCATGGTCTTCCTTGGCGTCGCCGCGCGGCAGTTCATCAAGGAGCGTGTCGCCCGAGTCGATGCAATGACCGGTCAGTTGGCTGTCAGGTTGCGTCGCGCGGTCGGCATCGAGGCAGTCTGCGGTGTCGTGGTGTTGGCCTTCACGGCGTGGATGCTTTCATTGGCTCCGCCCAAGGTGGCCGCGGTGGACGACAACACACGGGGGCTGGCCGCCAGCCTGCAGATCAGCAACGAGACCGCCGATGTGACCGTGCGCTTCAGCGCGGTCATCGGTCCCAACGCTGTCCGCGTCGAGGTCGACAGGCCAGAGACCGGCATCGAGGGGTTGGCCATCGGCTTCAGTCCTCCGGCGGGTGCGACCGCACCCAGTGTCACGCTCAACGTGCCGCTGACCTCTGCGGGTGTCGCCGTGCTGCCGATCGAGCAGGGGGTGCCGCTTGGCTCGCCCGGTGTGTGGACGGTGACCGTGCGGTTCGGAGACACGCCGATCGGCTCGAAGACGGTGTTGCTGACCGACGGCACCACGGCGTCGACCGGCGGTTCGGTGGCCCCGCTGGTTACGACATCGCCGTAGGCGGACGCCCTACGACCGCGGCAAATGCCAACGGGCTGGCCACCTCGAGCTGGTCGTACCGGCACGATTCCGGCAGACGATCGGGCCTCCACCGCACGAACTGCGAGCCGTGACGAAAGCGCCCCTCTTGTAGCTGACCGAACGTCACTTCGGCGACGCGTTCGATGCGCAACGGAACCCAACTGAGGTCTTTCCCGGCGTTCCAACGGCTGCCACCGCCGGGCATTCGCATGCCAGAGTCCCCGGCGCGCGTCTGCCATTCCGCCCACTCGCGCCACGGATGATTGTCGAGCGCGTCGTGAGTCAGTGGCTCGAGTTCGGCCAGCAGTTCGGCGCGCCGTTTCACCGTGAACGAAGCGACCACGCCGACATGGTGAAGGTCGCCCTCGTCGTCGTACAACCCGAGCAGCAGCGAGCCGACCCCGTTGCCGTCTTTGTGGATGCGGTACCCGGCGATCACACAATCGGCAGTGCGCTGATGCTTGACCTTGATCAGGGTGCGCTTGTCGGGGGTGTAGGGATCGCCGAGTCGCTTGGCGATCACGCCGTCGAGGCCCGCGCCCTCGAACTCGGTGAACCAGCGCTGGGCGACTGCTGCATCAGTGGTGTGAGGACACAGATACACCGGCGCAACAGCCGACGCGAGGTGTGTCGTCAGTAAACGGTGGCGATCGCTGAGCGGACGATCGAGCAGGGACTCGTCGTCGAGGGCCAGCAGATCGAAGGCAACGAACGATGCCGGAGTCTCGGCCGCCAGCCGGCGCACGCGTGACTCGGCCGGATGGATGCGTTGCAACAGCGCGTCGAAGTCGAGGCCACGGTCGTCGTTGGCCGGCACCACGATCTCACCGTCGACGACAGATCGCTTGGGCAGCGCCGCCAGCAGTGGCTCGACAAGCTCGGGGAAGTAGCGAGTGAACGGTCGCTCGTTGCGGCTGGCCAACTCGATGTCGTCGCCGTCGCGGAACACGATGCAACGGAAGCCGTCCCACTTCGGTTCATAGTGCCAGCCGTCCCCGGTGGGGATCTCTGCCGCAGCCTTCGACAGCATCGGCGACAGCGGTGGAGAGATCGGCAACGACATCGACCCAAACCTAGACCCAACCTAACGGAGTGTTTCGTGCCCGGGCGGGGTGTCCGGAAACACTCCGCTAAGTTGGGCTGCAATGAGCAATCCGATGGACGCCAAGCTCGAAGATCTTCGCCAGCGTCGTGAGCAGGCCTACCACGCCGGTTCACCACGCTCGGTCGAACGCCAGCACGAGAAGGGCAAGATGCTGGCCCGCGAGCGACTCGACGTCTTCCTCGACCCTGGCAGCTTCCACGAGCTCGACCTGTTGGCCCGCCACCGCGCTCAAGCGGCCGGGCTCGAAGAGCGGCCCTACACCGACGGTGTGATCACCGGATGGGGCACCGTCGAGGGTCGCAAGGTGTTCGTTTTCAGCCAGGACTTCACGGTGTTCGGCGGAGCCCTCGGCGAGGTCTTCGCCGAGAAGATTCACAAGATGATGGACCTGGCCTTGAAGGTCGGCGCACCGGTCGTCGGTCTCAACGACGGCGCCGGTGCGCGCATCCAAGAAGGTGTGGTCTCACTGGCCAGTTATGGCGGCATCTTTTACCGCAACGTGCTGGCCAGCGGGGTGGTGCCGCAGATCTCCGTCATCCTCGGGCCGTGCGCCGGCGGTGCGGTGTACAGCCCGGCAATGACCGACTTCATCTTCATGGTCCGCGAGTCGAGCCACATGTTCATCACCGGGCCCGACGTCGTGAAGACCGTCACCGGCGAGGAAGTCACGCTGGAAGAGTTGGGCGGGGCAATGAGTCATGCCTCGAAGAGTGGCGTGGCCACGTTCGTGGCACCCGACGAGAAGGCCTGCCTGGAGGATGTGCGCTTCCTGCTCGGCTTCCTGCCGTCGAACAACCTCGAAGAGCCGCCTCACGTGCAGACGGGCGATGATCCCGACAGGCTGTGCCCGGGCCTCAACGACCTGCTGCCGGCAAGCGCCAATCAGCCGTACGACATGAAGGCAGTCATCCGCGAAGTCGTCGACAGCGGCGAGTTCTTCGAGTACTTCCCGCACTGGGCCAAGAGCATCGTCTGCGGGTTCAGTCGCGTCGACGGTCATCCCGTCGGCATCGTCGGGAATCAGCCGCTGATGTTGGCCGGTGTGCTCGACATCGAGAGCTCCGAGAAGGCTGCCCGGTTCGTTCGAACGTGCGACGCGTTCAACATCCCACTGCTCACGTTTGTCGACGTGCCCGGTTTCTTGCCTGGTGTCGACCAGGAGTACGGCGGCATCATCCGCCACGGAGCCAAGCTGTTGTACGCCTACTGCGAGGCCACCGTGCCACGCATCCAGATCATCACCCGCAAGGCCTACGGCGGGGCGTATGTCGTGATGAACTCGAAGTCGATCGGCGCCGACCTGGCCTACGCCTGGCCGACCGCCGAGCTTGCGGTCATGGGCCCGCAGGGTGCAGTCGAGATCGTCTACCGGCGCGAGTTGCAACAAGCCGCAGATCCCGCCTCGCGGCGCGCCGAGTTGGTCGCCGAGTACACCGAGAAGTATGCCAATCCGTACAACGCCGCCGAGCGCGGTTATGTCGACGACGTGATCGACCCCGCCGAGACTCGCCAGAAGATCGTCGCCGGATTGCGCATGCTGCGCACCAAGCGCGAAGAACTTCCCCGCCGCAAACACGGCAACGTGCCGTTGTGAGTGTGCTCGACGTGTCGCCATCGGCCAGTGACGAGGAAGTGGCTGCCATTGTTGCGGCGGTCGAGGCGTTGTGGCCGAAGCCCGTGTTGTTCGAATCGGCGCCGGACGCGCGGGTTCCGAAGTGGCGGTTCAGCAATCGGTGGTGGGTCAGGCCGCTGCCGACTCGCCGCGAGCGTCCGCACCGGTAGACGCTACCCTCGCTCCGGTGGACATCACGACCGTTGCCGACGACCTGATAGTTGCCCACACGGATGGGTCTACCGACGTTGTCCGCTTGACTGATCTGCAGCCGAACTCGATCCATCACATCGGCGACCAGGAGGTCAGAACTCTGTCTCCGCCGCCGGGTTCGTTGCTGTGTCGCGTCGGAACCGTCAACGATCTTCATCTCGGAGAAGTCGAGTGCGGCGTGATCGACGACGACCCCCGCGGGCCGATCCAACGCGTTGCTCCCGGCGAACCGCCGCATCCCGAAACGATGAATCGCGCCGCCGTCGCCGAGATGGCCGTCGCCGACCTGGCCGCGGTGGTGGTGAAGGGCGATCTCACATGCGACGGTGAAGATGATGAGTTCGCGTCGTTCGAAACGACATATCGCGATGTGTTCGGCGACCGGTTACATGTCGTCCGCGGCAACCACGACGCGTATCACGGGCAGCACGTGTACACGGGCGACAAATGGATCGAACTGCCCGGCGTCTGCATCGCGCTGCTCGACACCGTGTTGTCCGAGCGCACCACGGGTGCGATCACGACGGGGCAACTGGAATGGCTCGACGATCAGGCGGCCACTGCCGATCGTCCCGTGATCGTGATGGGCCATCACCAACAGTGGATCAGCGGCAAGCGGCATGACGGCTACTTCGGACTCGACCCCGATAGCAGCGACGCCCTGGCTGCCGTTGCCGCCCGACGCCCCCGGATCATCGCCTACACCGCGGGTCACACGCATCGGCATCGTGTGCGGCTGATGTCGTGTGGCGTGCCGACGATCGAAATTGGCTGTGTGAAGGACTTCCCCGGCACGTGGGCCGAGTACCGCGTCTACGAAGGTGGCGTCATGCAAGTCGTGCATCGCATGTCGTCGCCCGACGCGCTGAACTGGAGCGATCGCTGCCGGCATCTGATGTCGGACTTCGGGATCGACTACGAGACCTATGCGCTCGGCAATCTGGAGGATCGGTGCTTCAACATCCCGCTGCGGTGAGGGCGGCCTTCGAAGACGCCGCAGCTTCGCTGCTGACAACGGTCGACGACATCGAGCAGCACCAGTGGGACCTTCCGGGCTTGGGTGTGTGGACGGTGCGCGAGCTGACTGCGCACACCCTGCGCGCATTCACGACCATCGAGCGATACCTCGCTGCCGAACCGAGCATCGACCGTGTGATCGTGGACGCCGCTGACTACTACCGCATCGGAATGGCTGACCCCAACGTGCACACAGGTGTCGCCGAACGTGGTCGCGATGCCGGCGCGCAACTGACCGACCCCGTTGGTGAGAGTGAAGCAACCGCACAGCGGGTGCTCGCCACAGTTGCCTCGACGGCAGACGATGATGTCGTCAACATGAGGGTCGGTCAGATGTCTTTCATCGAGTACCTCGCCACACGCGCCGCCGAATTGGCATTGCACACGCTCGACTTGCAACGCGCTACGGGTCAGCCACTGGAGCTGACCCCGGCCACATCGTCGATGGTCGTGTCGCTGATGGCCGAACTGGCCGAACCGATAACGCTGCTTTCGGCATTGACCGGTCGCGGGACCATGCCCGCCGACTACAGCGTGCTTCGATGACGGCGCCGTCGCCGACCGCGCCGTTGCAAGGCCTGCGGGTGATCGACCTGTCGACCGTGCTGGCTGGGCCCAACTGCGCCCGTTACCTCGCCGACTTCGGCGCCGATGTGATCAAGGTCGAGCGGCCGGATGGCGGCGACAGTCTGCGCAGGTTGGCGTGGCGTGACCCGCGCGA
This sequence comes from Ilumatobacteraceae bacterium, assembly GCA_031412355.1. Taxonomy (GTDB): domain Bacteria; phylum Actinomycetota; class Acidimicrobiia; order Acidimicrobiales; family Ilumatobacteraceae; genus JAENVT01. The sequence continues at coordinate 13,235 of JANOCR010000062.1, forward strand.
CGGCGAAGGATTGTGGTGGAAGCTGGTCAACCGCAACAAGCGCACGATCGCCCTCGACCTGAAGTCGGCCGCCGATCTCGATGTGCTGCGCGGCCTGGTTACCGAGGCCGACGTGCTGATCGAGAACTTCCGTCCCGGCACGCTCGAGCGCCTCGGTCTGGGACCCGACGTGCTGCTGGGGCTCAACCCGAAGTTGGTCATCACCAGAGTCACAGGGTTCGGCCAGACCGGTCCGTACCGGAATCGGCCAGGCTTCGCCACCATCGCCGAGTCGATGTCGGGGCTCGCGGCAATATCCGGCGAGCCCGGCGGACAGCCGCTGCTGCCCGCGATCGCCCTCACCGACGAGGTCACCGGGGTCGTCGCCGCGTTCGCAACGATGGTGGCGTTGCGCAGTGAGGTCGGACAAGTTGTCGATGTCAGCCTGCTCGAGAGCCTGTTCCAGTTGATGGGCCCGCTGATCTCGCTGTACGAGCTCACCGGTGAGATGCAGGAACGGCTCGGATCGGGATTGCCGTACTCGGTGCCGCGCGGCACATATCGATGCAGTGACGGGCGATGGATTGGTGTGTCGACGTCGAGCGACTCGGTCGCGGCGCGGGTTCTGAACCTGCTGGGCGTCGGGAGTGACCCCCGGTTCACTTCGTTCGCATCGCGGATGAAGAACCGCGAGGCGTTGGAGGCGGTGATGACAGCGTGGTGTGCCGAGCGCACACAGCCGGAGGTGATGGATGCATTCACCGCGGCCGAGGCGGCGATCGGGCCGGTGATGTCCATGGCCGACATATCGGTCGATCCCCATTACGCCGCCCGGCAGGCGATTGCTGAAGTCGATGGCACACCAATGCAGGGTCTGATCGCCCACCTCAGCGCGACTCCCGGTGCTCTTCGTTGGCAGGGTCGTGCGCTCGATGCCGATGGCGACGAGATCCGAGCCAAGGGTTGGGGCGACGGGGCAGACGATGAAGGCAAGAGCCCGTGATGGCTGCGAATGACCTGCGTGCCTACATCGCCGGCCCGTTGTTCGATGAGGGCGAGCGGTGGTGGATCGAGCGTGTCGAACGAACCGTCGCCGACGCCGGATTCGTTACGTTCTTGCCGCACCGCGACAACCCGCCCAAGGACGAGAACAACGTGGCCGAAATATTCGCCAATGATCGGCGTGGCATCAACGAGTGCGACGTCGTGGTGGCCAGCCTGAACGGGGTGATCACCGACGACGGAACGGCGTGGGAACTCGGTTACTCGTTCGCAATGGGCAAGCCGATCATCGGGTTGCACACGGACTGGCGGCGACGGTTCGATCACGAGGTGATCAACCTGATGATCGAATGCTCGCTGACAGTGCTAGTGCGCTCGCTCGACGATCTGCCTGGCGCGCTGAGGTCGCTGTTCGACGACGCTGGGCCGTCGCCTACGCCGTGAGGCCGATTGGGCAGCTGACGCCGGTGCCGCCGATTCCGCAGTAGCCGTTGGGATTCTTCGCCAGGTACTGCTGGTGGTACGGCTCGGCGTAGTAGAACTCGCCGAGTGGCTTGATCTCGGTGGTGATCTCGCCGTAGCCGGCATCGCCAAGCCGCTGCTGGTACATAGCCATCGAACTGTCGATGGCGGTGCGCTGCGCGGGTGATGTGTAGTAGATCGCGCTGCGGTACTGCGAGCCGACATCGTTGCCCTGGCGCATGCCCTGCGTGGGATTGTGGCTCTCCCAGAACAGCTTCAACAACTGGTCGAAGCTGACGCGTGATGGATCGAAGACCACCAGCACAACTTCGGAGTGCCCCGTGCGCCCGCTGCACGTTTCCTCGTACGTTGCGTTGGGAGTGAAACCACCGGCATATCCAACTGCCGTCGAGTAGACGCCATCGGTTTCCCAGAACTTGCGCTCCGCTCCCCAGAAGCACCCCAAGCCGAACACGGCGGTCTCGTAGCCGGTCGGCCACGGACCGACCAATGGGTTGCCGTTGACGAAGTGCTGCTCGGGCACCGGCATGGTCTGATCCGTTCGCCCGGCCAATGCGCTCCCTGGATCGACCATCTGCTGCTTCTTCTGAAAGATCATGGTTCAAGGCTACGACGTAACGCCCCGGTCGAATACCGTTCGAGTGGTGAAGATTCGCGAAACGATTGGTGACGATTTGCCTGCCGCATTGGCATTGAACAACGGCAGCGTTCCTGCCCTGAACGCGCTTGACGCCGCCGAGATCGACCGGCTGCTGGGAATGGCGGCTTGCGCCCTGACCGCCGAGGTCGACGGCGCCTTTGCCGGCTTCTGCATCACTTTTCCGCCGGGCGTCGAATATGCCAGCTTGAACTACGGCTGGTTCAGTCGGACCTACGACGACTTCGTCTATCTCGACCGGATCGCCGTCGACCCGGCCTATCGCCGTCTGGGTATCGGCAAGGCGTTCTACGACCACGTCATCGAACGATTCACGGGTGTGTTCCCCCGTCTGTTGTGCGAGGTCAACGTGCGCCCGCGCAATGAGGCATCGCTTCTGTTCCATCATTCGATCGGCTTTCGCGAGGTCGGCCAGCAAGACACCGACGGCGGCAACAAGACTGTGAGCCTGTTGGCTCTACCCCTCGGCTGAACCCGGGCTGAACCTCGGCGGCGACGTGGCGGCATCATGCGGCGAGCACTTTGGGTGGGCCGGTGGTCATTCGGGTGCCGTCGGGTCGGGTGATGGTGAGGTTGCGGTGGTGGTCGAGGCTGAACTTCCAGCCGCCTTCGTGGGCCAGGTGGTGATGTTTGCTGCACAAGGGCAGCAGATTGGCGATGTCGGTCGGCCCGTCGTTGCGGAAGTACTGGAGGTGGTGGATGACCACGTAGTCCCAGGCGACGCAGCAGCCGGGGACGGCGCAGCCGC
>JANOCR010000063.1:0-63759 GCA_031412355.1 Ilumatobacteraceae bacterium
TGAACTCGCCGCCGACGGGGACACCAGGGGGGTGCTGGTAAGCGCTGTCGGGTTCGTCGCCGATCATCTCGAAGTGCTGTACGACCTCGACATCGAGGCGTGTCAACGCGCCGGCACACACGACCTGGCGTTTGCGCGCACACGGTGTGTCAACGACGATGTCTCGGTGATGACGGCGCTCGCCCATCGCGTCATCGGCGCGACGTGACGGGTGCGCGGCACATCGCCGTGATCGGCGGCGGCATCACCGGTCTGGCCGCTGCCCACGCGGCGATCGAAGCGGGTGCGCGCGTCACGGTTTTCGAGGCGTGTGCTCGCTTGGGGGGAGTCGTACTGACCACCCCCTTCGCCGGACATCCGGCGATCGACGAAGGCGCCGATGCGTTCCTGGCCCGTGTTCCATGGGCGTCCGAACTGGCCCGCAAGGTGTCGCTCGGCGACTCGCTGACGTCGCCGGCGGTGGGGAAGGCGGCGGTGTGGTGGAACGGCCTGCACGACATCCCGGAAGGCTTGCTGTTGGGCGTGCCGACAGAGTTCGCCGGCATGGCGCGATGTCGGCTCCTGACGCGGCGCGGCAAGTTGCGCGCCGCCACCGAAGTCGCCCGCCGGCGAACGGATCTGACGCCTGACTCGATCGGCAGGTACGTGCGTGCCAGGTTCGGTGACGAAGTGCATGAACGTCTGGTCGATCCACTGGTGGGCAGCATCTACGCCGCCGACACGGATGACTTCAGCCTGGTCGCGGTGCCACAGCTCGCCGAGATGGCGGTGCGTTCGCGCAGCGTGCTGCTGGCCAGAAGGCCACGCGTGCCGGCGTCGGGACCGGTGTTCTACACACCGACGGCAGGGGTCGGTGCGCTGGTCGACGCTGTCGGTGCCGCCGTGGCGATTCGTGGTGGCGAACTGCGATGCAACTCGGCCGTCAGCGAACTGGCCATCGATGCCCAGCGTTGGCGGGTCAACGACGAGGAGTTCGATGGCGTCGTCCTCGCCTGCCCGGCGCGCGATGCCGCGACGCTGCTGCAGGCTCATGCCTCGTCGGTCGCTTCGACCTTGGCCGAAATCCCGACAGCCGATGTGGCCCTGCTGACGTTGGCAGTCGCTGCGGACGGATGGCCCGATCGGTTGCGCGGCCTGTCGGGCTACCTCGTGCCGAAACCGCAGCAGCGGCTGGTGACCGCGGTGTCATTCGGATCGCAGAAGTGGGCACACTGGAGCATCGCCGGCCAGGTGGTGCTGCGGGTCTCGATGGGTCGCGACGGCCTGTCGGCATTGCATCTGACCGACGAAATACTGGTGGCCGATGCGCTGGCCGAGCTGCAGGTTCACATCGGGATCGACGTGCAACCCACCGCCGTGCGGGTCAGTCGCTGGCCGAAGGCCTTCCCGCAGTATCGCCCGCATCACGGGGCTTTGCTGGCCGGCGCCGAGCAATCCCTCCCCCGTGGCATTGCTCTGGCAGGGGCCAGCTACCACGGGATCGGCATTCCGGCCTGTGTGCGCTCCGGCCAACTAGCGGTCGGGGTGCTGTTGCAGCGCTGATTCTCGATGGCAGACTGTGTCATGCGGCGAGAATCGATTGCGGTGGCGTGCGCGGCATTGTTAGTGCTGGCAGCGTGCGGAGACGACAGTTCCAATGCGAATGCAGTAGCGGCCGCGCCCGTCACGACCACCAGGCCGGCGACGACCACCTCGACGACACCCCCGACCACATCGACCACATCGACCACGTCGACAACCACCAGTACGTCGTCGACCAGCACGACAACGTCGTCAACGTCCACAGTGCCGGCCACACTGCCGAACCCGGAGACCCCGCCGGCCGATCCGCGGGCGCCCGAAGCAGTCGTCGAGCTGGGCACCATCGAGATTCCCAAGATCGGTGTGACCAAGTCGATATTCGAAGGCATCACACTGACCACGCTTGATCGCGGGCCCGGCCATTGGCCGGGTACGGCAATGCCCGGCCAACTGGGCAACGTCGTGATCGCCGGTCACCGTGTCAGTCACGACAAGCCGTTCCGCAATCTCGACAAGCTCGAGGCCGGCGACGATGTCATCCTGACGACCGGTGACGGCCGATTCGTCTACAAGGTCACCGGCATCGACATCGTGTTCCCCGACGCGCTGTGGATCGTCGACCAGACACCCGAGTACACAGCCACACTGTTCGCGTGCCACCCGGCCGGTTCGACCAGGCAACGGATCGTCGTGCACCTCGCCTACGCCCCCAACGAGTAACCAGGTTCGGCGCACCGCTGGGACTATGGTCGCTCGCTGATGTCGATTCGTCTCCCGCGTTTGTCGACCTCGGCCGCGATGGCCATCGGCGCAGGACTCAGTGTCGCCCTGTCGTTGCCGCCGTGGGGCATCTGGCCGCTCGCGTTCGTAGGCGTCGTGATGTTCGAGATCTCGTTGGGGGAGACGGCGTCGAACGGGGCGCGTGCCGCCAGGGGCTGGCTGTTCGCTGCAGCGTGGCTGCTGCCAGGCATGGCCTGGATGTGGGCGCTGACTATCCCCGGCTATCTCGCCGCCGCAGCCATATTCGCGGGTTTCCACGCGCTGGCCGCCACCGTGTCACCGCGGGGACCATGGCGAGTGATCGGGCGGCCTGCCGCGCACACTCTGGCCGAGGCGTTGCGCCTTTCGTTTCCCTTCGGTGGTGTCCCGCTGGCCACGCTGCCCATCGGCCAGGCCGCCGGCCCGCTCGCCGGTGTGGTGCGCGTCGGCGGCGTGATCCTGCTGACCTGGGTCGTGTTCCAGATCGGATTCGCATTCGCCGGACCGTCTCCGGTCGTTCCACAGCTGGCTCGAACCCGCGGGCGACACGGTCGCGGGGAATGGCACGGTGTGATGGGCCTCGCTGCGGCGGTCGTCTGCATCGTGATCGCGGCCACGATCGCCCCGACGGGCACACGCACGGCTACTCCACCGACGCTTCGTGTTGCGATCGTGCAGGGGGGCGGACCACAGGGCACGCGCGCAATTGACTCCAGCGCCCGCGAGGTGGTCGAGCGACATCTCCAAGCAACTCGAACCATCCAACCCGGCGCGGCCGACGTCGTGGTGTGGCCCGAGAACGTCGTCGATGTCGGCACCTTCGCGAGCAGTCAGGAGATCGTCGAGGTGACGGCCCAGGCAGCCCGGCTCAACGTTCCATTCGTCATCGGAGTCACCGAAGATGCGCCCGACGATCACTTCATCAACGCCCAGGTCGTCGTCACACCCGATGGTCAGATCGTGTCGCGATACGAGAAGGTTCGGCGCGTCCCCTTCGGCGAGTACATGCCCATCCGGGGCCTGCTCGACGCCGTGGGAGCACCAACAGACCTCGTGCCGCGCGACGCCGTCGCCGGTTCCGGGCCGGCATACCTCGACATCCCCATCGGCGATGTGCGGGTCCGCGCCGCAACGGTCATCTCATGGGAGGTCTTCTTCGGGGACCGCGCCGCCGATGGCGTCGACCACGCTGGAACATTCATCCTCAATCCGACCAACGGTTCGAGCTACAGCGGCACGATCCTGCAGTCGCAGCAGGTCGCCTCGTCGCGCCTCAGGGCCATCGAGAACGGACGCTGGGTTGTGCAAGTCTCCCCCACTGGTTTCAGCGCGTTCGTGTCGCCCGAAGGCGATGTCTTCGACCGAACGTCTGTCAGCGAGCAGCGCGTGCTCACTCGAACGATCACGCTGAAATCCGGGCGCACGTGGTACTCCAACATCGGCGACACACCGTTCTTCGTGCTGATCATGCTGGTGCTCCTCGGCTCGTGGATCGTCCCCGGCAAGGCTTGGCTCGAACAACGACGAGTCACACCTCCAGTAGAACGGTGACCGGTCCGTCGTTCACCAGCGCGACCTGCATCTCGGTGCGAAACCGTCCGGTTGCAACCGTGGCGCCAGCGGCGCGCAACTGATCGATCACGATCTGCACGAGCGGCTCGGCGTGTTCGGGCCGGGCCGCGTTGATCCAACTCGGCCGACGGCCGCCACCGGTGTCGCCGTACAGCGTGAACTGACTGACGATCAACACCTCACGACTGGTGTCGGCGACGGAGCGGTTCATCACTCCGTTGTCATCGTCGATCACGCGCAGGCCCCAGATCTTGTCGGCCAACTTGCGCGCCTTTGCCTCAGTGTCCTCGTGGGTCACTCCCACCAGCACACACAGACCCGCACCGATTTCGCCTACGACGTCGCCGGCTACCGACACCGACGCTTGCGACACCCTCTGGACCAAGCCACGCATCACGCGAGTCTGCCGTACAGAATGGGTCGGTGATCGAACTCCGGGACGGATCAGCATGTTGCACCGTCAGCGCAGCCGATGGGGGCAGGGTCGCCTCGCTGAGCGTCGGCGCGGTCGACCTCATCGTCCGAGCCGATCCCTCCTTGCCCGCATCCGGTTGGGGAAGCTTTCCGATGGTGCCGTGGGCCGGGCGCATCCGACGCGGCCGCTTCACGTTCGACGGTGTCGACCATCAACTGCCGATCAACTTCGAGGCACACGCCATCCATGGAACGGGGTTCGAGCAACCGTGGGAAATCGTCGAGCGCGATGCGCGGAGCGTCGCCCTGCGCTGCAACCTCCATTGGGTGCTCGGTGGGGAAGCCGAGCAGTTGATCGAATTGCGCGACGACGCACTGACGTGCACGCTGGCCGTTCGCGCGGGCGATCGGGCGATGCCGGCATCGATTGGATGGCACCCCTGGTTCGTGAAGCCCGACATGGTCGATCTGCGATTCGATCGGATGTTCGTGCGCGACGACGACTACATCACCGATGGGCGCGTCGTCGAGCCTCCCCCGCCACCCTGGGACGACTGCTTCGCCGGTCCACTTGCCACCCCCCGCCTGTGGATCGCCGGTGTCGAGGTGGGGCTCCACAGCGACTGCGACTACTGGGTCGTCTACGACATGCCTGCTCACGCCACCTGCGTGGAACCGCAGACGGCCACACCGGACGCGTTCAACCTGGGTGGTGCAGCGCGACTCGAACCGGGCGAGGAATTGCGCCGCACTATGACGATTACATGGACTGGCCCATTGCGATGACGTGACTGGCGGCACCCCACGTTGCAACCCTGTGACGCTTACCAGTCGGTAACAACGCGCCGATAGCCTTACGGACCTATGTCTGCCGTCACCTCGGCCGGCGCTTCGGCCATGTCGCCAGACGCCCCTCTCTCGATTGCCTATCTCACCTACCGCGGCAAGCCGCACGTCGGTGGGCAAGGCGTCTATACCCGTCATCTCACCAAGGCGCTCGTCGATCTCGGGCACCACGTGGAGGTATTCGGCGGCCAGCCATACCCCATTCTCGACGAGCGCATCCCACTGCATCAGCTTCCGAGCCTCGACCTGTGGAACGACCACTTCCCAGGCCGATTTCCGGGTTACTGGGAGTTGAAGACCAAGGCCGATTGGGCCGAGGCCTTCAGCCACCTGCGCGGCACGTTCGGGGAACCGCTGTCTTTCAGCATGCGTGCCCTGAAGGCGTTGAAGACGCGCCAGCGCGACTTCGATCTCGTTCACGACAACCAATGCCTCGGCTACAGCATCTTGGGCATCGAGAAGCTGATCCCGACAATCGTCACGCTGCACCATCCCATCACCCGCGACCGGGCCCTCGAGATGGCGCACACCAGCACATGGCGTCGTCGCTACTCGATCGGGCGTTGGTACAACTTCGTGAAGATGCAGGGCCGCGTTGCCAGTCGCATGCCGCGCATCGTGGTTGTCAGCGAGAACTCCATCAAGGACATCAACGCCGACATGGGTGTCAGCCTCGACCGCATGCGCCTGGTGCCGGTCGGGGTAGACCCCGAGTTGTTCACCCCTCTTCCCGGGGTCACGCGAACGTCTGGCAGGCTCATCACGACCGCATCGGCCGACGTTGCCCTGAAGGGCCTCGCGTATCTCCTCGAAGCGATGGCCAAGCTGCGCACCGAGCGCGATGTCACTCTGACCATCATCGGCAAGCCGCGCGACGGGGCCAGCAACAATCTGATCGATCAACTCGGGCTGCGCCCGCACATCGAGTTCGTCAGCGATGTGTCGGACGAACGCATCGTCGAGCTGTACGCAGAGGCGGAGATGGCCGTCGTGCCGAGCTTGTACGAGGGATTCAGCCTGCCGGCCATCGAAGCCATGGCGACCGGCATCTGCCTCGTGGCAACCGATGGCGGCGCACTGCCGGAGGTCACCGGCCGTGATGGCGACACGGTGCTGCAGTGCAAGGCCGGCGACGTCGACGAACTGGCCGCAGTCATCCGACGTGGCCTCGACGACGCCGAGTTGCGCGCCCGCGTGGGCGAGGCCGGGCGTCGCAGGGTCGTCGAGCGATGGAGCTGGAAGCACTGCGCCCAACTGACCGTCGACCAGTACCGAGAGGTGCTGGCTATGCCGCACAACATCGACAAGCTGCGTCGGAACGGACGGCTGTAGTTGTTGACGATTCGTTTCGAACAACTCGGTGTGCTGCCCGGTGATCTCGTACTCGACGCAGGCGCCGGCTTCGGCCGCCACGCCTTCGCGCTTGCCCGACAGGGCGCCAACGTCGTGGCCCTCGACTACGCCAACGGCGAGGTCGAAGGTACACGCGCCACGTTCGCGGCGATGGCCGAAGCGGGAGAAATCGCCGAAACGCGATTCGTCGGCGGCCTGCGGGGCGACGCCACCCGATTGCCGTTTGCGGACAACAGCTTCGACCGGGTGATCACCAGCGAGGTGCTCGAGCACATCGAAGCCGATACGGCGGCTATCACCGAATTGGCGCGAGTGCTGAAGCCGGGTGGCACATTTGCCGCCACAGTTCCGACGTGGCTGCCGGAGAAGATCAACTGGATGCTCAGCGACGAGTACCACGCCCCGAAGAGCGTCGGCGGTCACGTGCGCATCTACACGGCCACCGAACTGAAGGCCAAGCTGCGTAGCGCGGGCCTGGCCATCACCGACAGCCATCATGCTCACGCGCTGCATTCACCGTACTGGTGGTTGAAGTGTGCCGTCGGCGTGCGCCGCGACGATCACCGTCTGGTGAAGGCTTATCGGCGCCTGCTCGAGTGGGAGATTGTCAAGCAACCACGCGGCTTGCGACTGATCGAACGGGCGGCGTCGCCCGTGCTGGGCAAGAGCTACATCGTCTACGCCAAGAAGTCGGAGCACCATGCCGCGGCTGCCTGACATCGAAGGTGTGATCTCCGCCGAAGAGATCGTCGAGACTGCCAAGTGGATCACCTCGCTGCAGCTCGACACGGGGATGATCCCATGGTTCCCCGGTGGTCATTGCGACCCGTGGAACCACGTCGAAACCACCATGGCGCTCGACGTTGCCGGGTGCCACGCGGCTGCCGAGCGCGGCTACGAATGGCTCGTCGACATGCAGCGCGACGATGGCAGTTGGTGGAACTACTACCTGCCGGACGGCAGCGTAGAAGAAGCCAAGCTCGACACCAACGTGTGCGCCTACATCGCCACAGGCGTCTGGCACCACTGGTTGTGCACCTGGGATCGAGCGTTCGTCGACCACCTGTGGCCGACCGTGCAGCGAGCCCTCGACTGGGTGCTGTCGATGCGCCGCGAGGACGGAACCGTGCTGTGGGCGTGCACCGCCGACAGTCGACCGTGGAACTATTCGCTCCTCACCGGTTCGTCGTCGATTGCCCACGCGTTGCGCTGTGGCGCCAACCTTGCTGCGCTGATCAACGAGCCACGACCCGACTGGACCGTCGCCGCCGACCGGTTGTGCTTCCTCATCAACGAGCATCCGCGGGTGTTCGAGCCGAAGGATCGTTGGGCGATGGACTGGTACTACCCGGTGCTCGCCGGATGCCTCACTGGCGAGCGTGCCAAGGCCCGCCTTGCTGACGGGTGGTCCGAGTTCGCGATGGAAGACCGCGGCATTCGCTGCGTCAGCGACGAGCCGTGGATCACCGCGTCCGAGACCGCCGAGTGCGCCATCGCTCATGCCGCGATCGGAGACCTGGCCACGGCAACGGACCTCATCCGCTGGACACGACGTCACCGTCGCCGCGACGGCGCCTACTACACCGGCCTCGTGTATCCGGGCGAGATCCGATTTCCTGACGAGGAAGTCTCGGCCTACACCGGCGCAGCGGTCATCCTGGCCGCCGACGCAGTCGACTGCGCATCTCCGGCGTCCTCCGTGTTCGTGCCACGCCACCTCGACTAGTTCTAAGGCTCGCCAACCGTCCAACCACGTCGGCGCAGTTCGTCGGCGAGCACGTCCGCTGGGAAACCGCGGATCAGCAGCGCTTGAGCCGATGTCAGGGTCTCGGGCTCTTCTACGACCGACACCGTCGGGTTGCCCTCGTCGGCCGACGTCAACCGATCGATCAACGCCGAGGCTTCGGCCTTGGTGAACTTGCCTCGCGCCTGGCGCTGGGTCAGCCGGTACTCCGTGCGCGCCGAACGGAAATCGTCGTACCCGGCCTTGCGCATCAGTGCCTGGATGTACGCGACCTGTTTGGCCGATGCCGGCGGACCATCGTTCCCAAAACTCACCGGGCCACCGTACCCAGTACCGGCTCGCGCTGGGTGCGTGGCAGCATGGTCTCCGTGACATTGCCCACCAACACCTCTCTTTCCGAACTGACCGACGCCGCGCTACATGCCTGCGGGGCGCCTGGGCTCAGTGCAGCGGGCCAGCACACGGCCCGGAGCCCGATCACAGGCATCGACGTGGGGTCGATCGCTTCCACGTTGGACGTGAGCACGGCAGCAGAGCGGGCCGGCGCCGCGTTCCTGGTGTGGCGCACCACGCCGGGCCCGCTGCGCGGCGAACTGATCCGCCAGTTCGCCACCCTGCTGCGGACCCACAAGGCCGACCTCGGCCGCCTCGTGCAGATCGAGGTCGGCAAGATCGAGAGCGAGGCGTTGGGCGAGGTGCAGGAGATGATCGACATCTGCGACTTCGCCGTCGGCCTCAGCAGGCAGTTGCACGGGCTCACCATTTCCAGCGAACGTCCAGGCCATCGTTTGATGGAGCAATGGCACCCGTTGGGCCCGACGGGAGTCATCACAGCGTTCAACTTCCCGGTGGCGGTGTGGAGCTGGAACGCGGCGCTGGCCGTCGTGTGCGGCAACCCGGTGATCTGGAAGCCCAGCGATCTCACCCCGCTCACGGCGATCGCCACTAGTGCCCTGTTCGACCAGGCCGCGGCAGCGGTTGGGGCGCCGGCACATCTCAACCAAGTCGTGCTCGGTGGCGCCGAGGTCGGGGCCGAACTTGTTGCGCACCCCGGCATTCCACTGATCAGCGCAACGGGCTCGACCCGAATGGGCCAGCAGGTTGCCGGCGTGGTCGCAGCACGATTCGGTCGCAGCATCCTCGAGCTCGGCGGCAACAACGCGGCGATCGTCGCGCCGTCGGCCGACATCGAGTTGGTCGTTCGAGGCATGACCTTCGCCGCGGCCGGCACCGCCGGGCAGCGGTGCACCTCGCTGCGCCGAGCCATCGTGCATCGTTCGCGCATCGACGAAGTCGTCGGGCGAATGTCGGCTGCGTACGCCACCCTGCCGATCGGCAGCCCGCTGGACCCCGGCACGTTGGTCGGCCCGCTGATCACATCGGTGGCGCTGCAGCGGATGATGGAAGCTGTCGACACGGCCCGCTCGGATGGCGGGACGGTGACCGTCGGCGGCGATCGGTTGCTCGCCGATGATGCACCCGACGCCGCGTACGTACGACCAACCATTGTCACCATGCCGGAACAGACCAAGATCGTCGCCACGGAGACGTTCGCGCCTTTGCTGTACGTGATGGCGTACGACGAGTTCGACGAGGCGTTGGCGCTGCAGAACGGGGTGCCCCAGGGCCTGGCCAGCAGCATCTTCACTACCGACGTGCGCGAGGCCGAGCGGTTCCTAGCGGCCGACGGGAGCGACTGCGGCATCGCCAACGTCAACATCGGGCCGAGCGGCGCCGAGATCGGTGGTGCCTTCGGTGGTGAGAAGGCCACCGGTGGCGGTAGGGAGAGTGGCAGTGATGCGTGGAAGGCGTATATGCGCCGGGCGACCAACACCATCAACTACTCGAACGACCTCCCCCTGGCCCAAGGCGTCAAGTTCGGCTAGCCGGCTCAAGGGAACCATCGGGCGCGCAAAATGCCATCCCTGGCGTGATACCGCGCCCACACTCCAATACGGGCGCGCAAAATGCCATCCCTGGCGTGATACCGCGCCCGCACTCATCGAGTGCGTTGGAGGAGGCGGAGGCTGCCGGTGACGCCGATCTCGGTGAACAGGCCGCTGCGCAGGGCCGGTAGGTAGATCTGCTCGTACGGCGGGCGTCCGCCGTCGGCGGGGTCGGGAAAGACATCGTGGATGGCAAGCGTGCCACCCAGCGCAACGTGCGCCGCCCAACCCTGGTAGTCGAGCCGAGCAGGTTCTTCGCCATGACCGCCGTCGATGAACAACAGCGACAGCGGCGTGTTCCAGTAGCTCGCAATCGTCGGCGACTGGCCGACAACAGCGATCACGACATCGTCTAGCCCGGCATCGTGGATCGTCGACCGAAACGTCGGAAGGGTGTCCATCCGCCCGGTGCGCGGGTCGACCACGCTGGTGTCGTGATGTTGCCACCCGGCCTGGTTCTCGTCGCTACCGCGGTGGTGATCAACGGCGAACAGCACCGTTCCGGCAGCCCGGGCGGCAGCACCGAGCCACACCGTTGAACGACCGCAGTATGAGCCGACCTCGACCATCGGGCCCGACGCGCTGAGCCCAGCGGCAACCGCCGCTGCGTAGAGCGCGTCGCCTTCCTCGACCGGCATGAAGCCCTTGGCAGCGATCGCGTGGTCGCGCAACGCTGGGCTGAGGGGTGCCGAGGGCATGCCGGGCACCATAATCGGCGTGTGTCCGAAGCCGCGATCGCTCGAACCCGGCTCGCCGAGTGCCAACGGTGACGAGCCGGCCGCTGCCGCGGTGGGCGGTTCTGGTCGCCGCCGTGCCCGCCGCAGTGCTCGTCACGATCGCCACCCGGCACGATCCGTTGCTGTCGCCCGACTCGATCACCTATCTGTCGGTAGCCGACCACATCCGGGCGGGGCACGGGCTGACCGACTTCACCGGCGAGCCCCTCGCCGTGTTTGGTCCGGTGTATCCGCTGCTGCTGATGCCCGGGGGCCGCAATCTGGCCTGGGCAACCTTGATCGGTGTGCTGGCGATCGCCGCCGGCAGCGTGCTGATGGGTGCGCTGCTAAGGGCCAGGGTCCACCCCGTCGTGGCCGTGGCGGGTGCCCTCGCATTCGGCGCCAGCCAGGGATTGGTGCGGATGGCATCGGTGGTGTGGAGCGAGGCGCCGTATGCCGCAATCGCGCTGGCGACTGTGGTCGTGCTGTCGCGCAAGCCGGTCACGACCCGTACCGCTGCGATCGGCGGGCTGCTGGCGGGCCTTGGCTTCCTGACCCGTTACGCCGGCATCGGACTGGTCGCCACTGGTGCGGTGATTGTCATCGCATCCGCGTGGATTCACGAACGCCCCGCTGTCCTGAGGCGAACGGCCTCCTTTGCAGCCGGCGCGGCCGGGATCAGCTCGCTGTGGATCATCCGCAACCTCGTGGAAACCGGCCAACCGCTGGGACCGCGCTTCGAGGGCGGCGCCGACGAGCCGCTGACGCGAACCATCCGCCTCGCGCTCAGCGGCACCGGTCACATCGTGATGGGTGACGGCTGGTCCGAGCCGGCCCGGGAGAAGATCGGGGCGGCGATCCTCGTCGGGCTCGCCGCGCTCGTCGGTGTGGCCCTGCACAGCCGCAAGGCGGTCGCTCTCGACCTCGGCATGGCGGCGTTCGCGGCCACATCGTTCGTCGTGCCGATCGCTGCCCGCACGGCCACAGCCAACGACATCGAGCTGCGGGTGATGTCGCCAATGCTGATTCCCGTGGTCTACGCGGCCGCAGTGATCTCCGATCGCTTGTGCACCAAGCGCGGCTTGGGAATCGCGGGCGCTGCGGTGCTCGGCTGGTGGGTCTACCAGGGCGCCGCTTTCGCGGTGCGATTCCCCGATCTGGCGCCCGGCGGAAGCGGATACCGACCACAGTTCGCGCCGCAGTTGTACGACGAGATCGACGCGCTGCCCACCGATGCGCGGGTAATGACAAACAGCCCGCAGCTGGAGTGGTGGTTCACGGATCGTGAACCGACGTTGATGGGATTCACCACACCGCGACCGGGGAACAGTCACTATCCGCTCGACATCGATCGCACCGTGCAGGAGGCCTGTTCCGGACATGCATACCTTGCTTGGTTCGAGGGTCTGCAGAACGCCGGCGACGGCCCGCGCGAGCGGCGGCCCGACCTGGCCACCGTCGTCGATCTGCGACTCGATGCATCGGTCCCCGGTGGTCAGCTGTATCACCTCGCGCCACTCGACATCGACGCGTGCCCAACGGATCCCGCCGCTGGGCAAGGATGAGTACATGACCGCCCTCGACGATCTCGTGAAGCTGCTCGACCTCGAATCGATCGAGGTCAACATCTTCCGCGGTCGCTCGCCCGACGAAAGCCGCCAGCGCGTGTTCGGCGGGCAGGTTGCCGGCCAGGCACTGGTCGCCGCCACCCGCACAATCGACGACCCCGGACGGCAGGTGCATTCGCTGCACGCCTACTTCCTGCGCCCGGGCGATCCGCTCGTGCCGATCCTCTACGAGGTCGACCGGATTCGCGACGGTCGCAGCTTCACAACGCGCCGAGTCGTTGCCATCCAGCACGGCAAGGCGATCTTTAATCTGCAGGCCAGCTTCCACGTGCACGAGCCCGGCGCCGATCATCAGATGACGATGCCGACCGACGTGCCCCCACCGGAGTCGCTGCCCGACTTCAAGACTCGCATGGAGCCGTACAAGGAGCGCATGGGCGTGTGGTACGACCGGCCGCGGCCCATTGACGTCAGGTACATCGATCGCGATCCGTTCAATCGGCAAGACAACCCTGCCGACGGCCAACGCGTTTGGATGCGCGCCGACGGACGACTGGCCGACGATCCCACGTTGCACGCATGCGTGGTCACCTACGCCAGCGACATGACGCTGCTGGACACCACGGTGCTGCCATTCGGGTTGTCGTGGGACAGCCCGGGCATGCAGATGGCCAGCCTCGATCATGCAATGTGGTTCCATCGCTCATTCCGTGCCGACGACTGGCTGCTGTACGACCAGAAGGCGTTGTCGACCAGCGCCGGACGCGGGTTGGCCGGCGGGGCGATCTTCACCAGCGACGGCACGTTGGCCATCACTGTCGTACAGGAGGGACTGGCCAGGATAGGCAGGACATGAAGCGAAGGCAATCGATTCACGGCTGCGCCGCCGTGGCGATGATCGTCCTCGCGGGCGGTTGCTCCGACGACTCGGCGGAGGTGGAGGTCAGCCCTGCCGACGCCACTCGGACGGCGACGGACTCGCCGAACAGCGATCCGTCGACATCCGCGGCCGTTGCCACGACGACAGCTCCGGCACCGGGTGATCCCGTGGTGGCCTTCACCCAGCTCGACGGCTTCAACCAACCGGTCGGGATGGCATCTCGTTCAACCGATGACACGCTGTACATCGTCGAGCAAGCCGGGCGGGTCGTCATCATGACCAACGGGCAACCGGGCGCAGTGGCTCTCGACATGACCGATCTCACCAGCGCCCGGGGTGAACGCGGCCTGCTGGGGCTCGCCATCAAGCCAGACGGAGCACTGGCGTACGTCAACTACACCGACAATGCGAACGACACCCAGATCGACGAGTACACGATCGCTGCCGACGGAACGTTCGAACCGGCAACGCGCCGTACGGTGCTCAGCATCGCCCAGCCGTACCGCAACCACAACGGCGGCGATCTGGCGTTCGGCCCCGACAACATGCTGTACATCGGCACCGGCGACGGCGGCTCGCGCGGCGACCCTGATCGCCGATCGCTGAACCTCGCCCAGGCGCTCGGCAAGATGCTGCGCATCGATCCCCAACCGAGCGCGGATGCTGCGTACACCGTGCCACCCGACAACCCCTTCGTCGACATCGGCGGGGCACTGCCCGAGATCTGGTCGATTGGCCTGCGCAACCCGTGGAGATTCAGTTTCGATCGGTCGACCGGCGACCTGTGGATCGCCGACGTCGGCCAGAACCAATGGGAGGAAGTCGACGTTGCCTGGGCTGCCGACGGCGGAGGACGGGGCGCCAACTTCGGGTGGAGCGCGTTCGAGGGCAACCACCCGTTCAACGCCGATCAACTCGCCGATGGAGCCATCGCGCCGATCCACGAGTACGAACACGTCGGTGCCGATTGTTCGGTCAGCGGTGGGGCGCTCTACAGGGGCACCAAGATACCCGCTCTCGCAGGTTGGTATGTGTTCGCCGACTACTGCAGCGGACAGGTGCGCGCCCTGCAGATCGCAGACCGTGCCGTCGTCAACCAACGGTTGCTCGGCCAGGTTACCAAAGTCACCGCCGTGCGAGAAGGTCCCGACGGCGAACTGTTCGTGCTGTCGGGCGATGGCCCGATCTACGCGGTCACCGCCGGCTGAGACTCACGCCACCCGTTCGAGCTTGGCCGTTCGCGCTGGGATATCGGTCGACACGACGCGGACGCGCACATCGTCGCCCGGCGCGACGTGATGAGCGTTGATTCGCGACACGACGGGGAGTTCGCACAGTTGGATTCGCGCGCCGCGAGCGTCGACATCGGTGACGACCGCGGTGAACGTTCGTTGTGTCTGAGCACTGAGCAACGCCACCTCGGCCAAGTCGATGACGGCCCGCTCGATCTGCCCTGCAGCGTCGTCGGCGCGCTCCATCACCGGTGGCAGCTTGGGAAACGCTGCGGCAATATCGTCGGGTAGCGGCTGGCCGTTGGCAATCGCCAGCGTGGCCATCACCACGTAGCGATCGGCCAGGCGACGAAGTGGCGCTGTGGCATGTGCGTAGGTCGCCGCCATCGCCGCGTGCCACGGACGCTGACCGGTGCTGAACGGCACGTACGAAGCTCCACCGCCCGCACGCCGAATGGCCATCAAGAAGGCGGCGGACTCCGTCGAGCGGGCGTCGAGGGATCGTTCGAAGTCGGGCAGGTTCACTTCTTCGGGCCAGTCGATGCCGAATGCCCGCGCAGTGTGGCGCAACCGCTGCACAGCCCGCGCGTCGGGTTCCGACATGACCCTGAACAACCCAGTGCCCGCCGCGTGCAACATGTCGGCGACGGCCAGATTCGTCGCCAGCGACATCGCCGCGTTGTGGTCCTCTGACTGCAATCGCGGACGGAAGGAGATGTCGTAGCCCCCGTGATCGGTGGCGTGAACCTCTTGCTCGGGCGGTTCGATTCGTGCCGCGCCGCGGGCTTCCTCGGCCGACGCGATCCGCCGCGCCAGTTCGGGGAAGTCTTCAGGCAGGTCGGCCGGCCGCACCGTTTCGTACCCCAGCTTCGCTCTGCTACGGATCACCGACCGCTCAACGCCATCGAGCTTCGACTGGCCATCCCCCGCGACGCGCACGTGGAAGACAACCGCCGGTCGGGGACCATCGGGCAGCAGGCTCGCCGCGCCTTCGGCCAGCACCGGCGGATACAGGCCGGCCTTGCCGTCGGGCAGGTACTGCGTTGTGCCCCGACGCCACGCTTCCTCGTCGAGCCGCCCGCCACCATCGACGAACCAGGCGACGTCAGCGATGGCGTAGTGCAGCAGCACGTCGTCGCCGCTGCGCTCGATGTGGAAGGCCTGGTCGAGATCGGTCGACGATTCGGGGTCCAACGTGACGAAGGGCCAGTCGGTGCGATCGGTGTGCGCGGCCGGCGCCCGCTTCGCGGCCTCGTCGGCCTCCGACAGAACATCCGCGGGAAACTCTGCGGGGACCTTGAACTGCCGTCGAATTCCGCGAAGACCTTCGACGAGTTCGCCGGTGAGATCAGCGTGAATGCGCACCTAGCGACGAGCCCCCATGAACATCGTCTTCAGCGCGTCGTAGTGCTCGATGCAGTGCCCCGCACCCATGACCACGGCCTCGAGCGGCATGGTCGACATCTTCACCGGCACCTGTGTCTCGCGTTCGATGCGCTGTGCGAGCCCGCGCAGCAGGCCGCCACCGCCCACCAGGTACATGCCTCGGACCAGGAAGTCCTGGGCCAGCTCGGGTGGCGCCTTCGACAGGCACCGGACCACCGACGCGGTGATGCTGCTGATGACGTCGTCGATCGCCAGACGGATCTCTTCCGGAGTCAGGATCACGGTCTTCGGCAGGCCGCTCATCAGGTCGCGACCGCGCACCTCGGCCTGGTTCTCGTCGTCGGTGGGATCGGCCGACCCGATGGCAACCTTGACCTCTTCCGCGGTGCGCTCGCCGATTGCGATGCCGTGCTCGCGACGTACGTACGCCTGGATCGCGGCATCGATGTCGAAGCTGCCGACGCGGACGGCCTCGAGGGCAACGATCCCACCGAGGCTTATGACTGCCGTTTCACTGGTGCCGCCACCGATGTCGATGACCATGTTGCCCACCGGCTCGTCGATCGGCAGATCTGCGCCGATCGCCGCGGCCATCGGCTGCTCGATCAACTGGGCGTCGGCCGCACCCGCGCGACGTGCCGCGTCGGTCACCGCCCGCCGCTCGACCTCGGTGATCGCCGAGGGCACACAGATGACCACCTTCGGACGGGTAAATCGGCTGACACCGACGCGCTGCAGCAGCAGTCGGATCATTCGCTCGGTGATCTCGAAGTCGGTGATGGCCCCACCGCGCAGCGGCCGCACGGCAACGATGTAGCCGGGAGTGCGCCCGATCATCTGCCATGCCTCGCGCCCGGTAGCCAACACCTCGCCGGTTTGGCGGTTCAAGGCGATGACGGACGGCTCGTTCAACACGATGCCGCGGCCTTTCATGTAGACGAGCGTGTTAGCCGTGCCGAGGTCGATTGCTAGGTCGCGAGCCATGGGCTAGTCCGTTGGCTCCGGTGGGCCCTTGTCGGGGTCGTCATCGTTCGGCTGGTTGGGGCGCACGCGATCCATCACTTCACGCCGCGACTCGGGTGACAACGCGTCGATGTGCCGTCGGAAACTGGTGAGCCCGGCGTCTTGGCGCGGCCGGCGCGTGTAGGCGATGAGCCCGATGGCCAAGAGCAGCACGAGAGCGGCGACAGCAATGACGACCGTCACGATGCGTTCCGCCGACCGGACGTAGTCGGAACCGACACCGCGTCGACCGGCGCACCCGCAGCGACGCCCCAATCGGCGCCGTCTCGCCACATCTCACGCTTCCAGATCGGGGCACTCAACTTCAGCGCGTCGATCGCAAAGCGGGCAGCGTCGAAGGCCTCGGCTCTATGAGGAGCGCTGACAACGGCGATGACGGAACTCTCGCCAAGGGCCAAGCTGCCGATTCGATGGATCAGCACAACCCTTCCGGTTTCGGGCCAGCGCTGGCGCAACTCGACGTCGATGGCCTCGAACCGCGGCACGACCTGCGACTCGTATGCCTCGTACGTCAACGACTCGACTTGGTCGCGCAACACACCCTGCTCGTCGACCGCATGGTCACGGACGGTGCCGCTGAACAGCACGACAGCGCCACATTGCGGCAACACCGCCCACTCGTAGGCAGCGGTGATCGGCAACTGATCGCTGGTCAGGCTGAGCCATGAGTTACCGCTAGCCGGAGGTTGCACGACTACCCATCGTAGCTCGCCGGTTCGCAAGCGACACGGGAGACGTGGGGCGATGCCCGCAGCGAGCTCAGGGTCGGTAACCTCTCCGGCTCGTGGAGCGGAGTGAGTGGCCTGACGATGACGCGGCTGGCGACGGCGCATACCCCCCCGCTCCCCTGCCCGCTCACGAACGTGCATGGCGGCATCCGTCCGAGTTGGGCCGGACGGTGTGGACCCACTCCGAGCCCCCGATCACGATCGGGCGCGGCCTACTGGTGACCACGGGGGCCATCGGCGGTTTGCTATCGCTGGCCGTGCTGTGGGCCATGTTGCCGTCTGCTGGTCGGGGCGGCTTTGCTGCGCCGGCCGCAGTCACCAGCACCGCCAATGAACTGGGGCCGTTCGTCACCGCCCGCGCCGACACGCTGGTGGCCACATCGGTCGACCCACGCGTGCCCTCGACCACATTGCGCACCGGCTCGCTGGTTGCACCTGCGTCGCAGCAGACCTCGACCACCACGAACTCGACCCGCCCAGTGGCGACTGTGGGCACGCAAGCTGCTTCCGTCGAACTGGCTCCCGTTGCCGTGGGCATCGGGGACTCGCTGGTCGTCACCACGGCGCGGGCGGTACGCGGACGCAGCGTCATCACCATCACCGGCGCAGACGGGCAGCCGCACGATGCCACGGTTCTGATGGTCGATCGCGTCCTCGGGCTGGCGCTGTTGTCTGCCGATGTCGCCGCAATGACCACCTCGTACGGCATCGGTCCGGCGGTCAACCCAGGCGACGTGGTCACGGTGGTCGGCTCGACGTCGACCTCCGCCAACGTCATCCTCGATGCCGACGGCCATCTCACCCTCGACTGGTGGGGCGGATCCATGGCAGAAGGAACGCCGGTGTTGAACGCCGATGGCCAGTTGGTCGGGATGTGCAGTCGCGGCTCATTCGGCACCGAGTTGGTCAGCGTTCTCAACGTCGCTGCCATGCTGCCGCCCGCCAAAGCGGCTAAACCGGCACCGTGGCTGGGAGTTCATGGCGTCGATGGCGAAGGCGGGCTCACGGTCGATGGCGTCGATCCGAACGGCCCGGCGGCCGCAGTCGGCGTCATCGCCGGCGACGTCATCGCCGCAGTCGACGGCATCGCTGTCACCACGGTCGACGGGATGAAAGCCGTCATTGCCCAGCACGCCCCCGACGACGTCGTCATCCTCACCGTCACCCACGCCGATCTGACTGCGGTCGATGTGGCGGTCACACTCGGCACCGCACCGTCGATGTAGACCGATGGCCCCGGCCCGGTGTGAGTCTGGTGTTAACGCCAGCGCGCGATCGGACTCACGGCTCCACGATGCCCGGCCCAGTGTGAGTCCGGTGTCACCGCCAGCGCGCGATCGGACTCACAGTTCGACGAAGCCGGACCCGTGGCTGGCAGGCTGACTAGCGGGCCGAGCGGCGACGCTGGGCGCGGCGAACGCCTCGCCACACCCCGATGCCGATGGCAACAAGCAACGTGGCGAGGCCTCCGAGAGCGATCTCCTGCCTGCGCTTCGGCGTGACCATGGTCCACCACTTCGCCTCGGTGCCCTCGACGTAGGCCTGTTCGTTGGTCACCGTTGGTGCCCAGCCCTCGGCCTTCAACCTGTCGTTGGCCACTAGCCACGACCAACGCGTGTAGCTGCGCAGGCCTGGTGGGATGGGTCCGCGCTGGAACCGCCACCGCATGTTGCTGATGACTTCGGTCAGCCGGTCGGGCAGCTTCAGCCGCGGCACCGCACCGGCGAGCGCGCGGACCCGCTCGCCGGCTATCCACCCGTCGGGCGCAACGTTGTAGACGCCGTCGAGTCGCTGTTCAGCCGCCATCACCACAGCACAGGCCAGATCGTCGAGATGAAGGAACTGCGCGGGGGGATCGTCCTCGCCGAAGCGCTGGCCCATGCCGGCGGCCAACGCCGCGGCAAGCCCGACTGTGCTGCCCGCGGCCATCGCAACCGCGGGGCGTAGCACGGTGACGGTGCGATCGGGTTCCGCGAGCCGCCATTCGTCGGCCAACTGCTCGACCGCGCCGAGTTGACGGGCGTACACGAATTCGACATCGGGTCGCAGCACGGCCTCTTCGGTGATCGGGACCGGGTTGTTGGCCCAGGCTCCGTACACCATCGCCGACGAAACCAGCACGAGGTGCCGGGCGTGACGGGCCTCGTCCAACGCAGCAGTCACACCTTCTGTCGCGCTCTGCCGGCGGCGAGCCCGAGCGTCGGCATCGGCCGATGCCAGCCACACAACGACATCGCAATCCGCGACGTCGCCCCGCACGAGATGGTCGTTGCCGCTCAGGCGGTTGATCACGCGCTGACCGAGCCCGGCGGAGCCGTCACTGACCCAGACTGCGGTTGTCGTCGAGGCGACGGTCATGACGACGGACGCTAGCGCCGACGCAGGCCGTAGGCTCGCGTGCATGTCAGACGGACCAGGGTCCGACAACCCGTTCGAGAACCTCCCCTTGTTCGGCGATCTGGCCCGGGCGTTGTCGGGTCAGGGGCCGCTCAATTGGGACGCGGCACGGCAGTTCGCCGGGTTAGCCGCTACCGGCGGCGCGGCCGAGGTCAACATCGATCCGACCGTACGCATCAAGTTCGGTGAACTGGCCCAGATTGCCGAACTGCACGTGCGCGACCTCACCGGCTTCGACGGTCCGTCCCCGGAGGTCGTTCCGGTCACGTCCGGAGCATGGGCACAACGAACACTCGAGGCCTACCGGCCGTTGTTCACCGAGTTGGCCACATCTCTCGGCCAACCGGTTGCGCCGTCCGACGCCGATGCGATGGAGACCAACGCCGATCCGATGATGGCAATGATGGCCAACCTCAGCAAGATGATGGCTCCGTCGATGATGGGCATGGCAGTGGGTTCGATGGTCGGACGCATGGCCACACAGGCCTTCGGGCAGTACGACCTCCCGATCCCGCGCCAAGACGCAAGTCTCACCGTCCTGCCGGGCAACATCGACCGGTTCGCGGCTGAATGGAGCATCGCGGCCGACGAGATGCGGATGTGGGTGCTAGCCCAGGAGCTCACCGGGCACGCGTTGTTCTCGATCGCGTCGTTGCGCGAAGACTTCGCCTCGCTGGTGCGCCGGCATGTCGGTGCCTTCCGAGCCGACCCCGAGGCGATCGCCGAGAAGCTGTCGTCGCTCGACACCGACGATTCGGATCCGATGCAGGCCATGCAGCAGGTGCTCAGCGACCCTGCTGTGTTGCTCGGAGCGGTGCAATCACCCGAGCAGCGCGAGCTCGAGCCGTCACTCGACGCGGCCGCTGCGGCGGTGATCGGCTACGTCGACTACATGGTCGACGGTGTGTCGGTACGCGTGATCGGAGGCGACGCCCTGCGCATCGCCGAGGCCGTCAGGCGTCGCCGGGTCGATCACAACTCGGACGACCTCTACATCGAGCGGCTACTGGGCTTGCGCCTGACTCACCAGCAGGTGCAGCGCGGCAAAAACTTCATCGGTGGTGTCGTCGATCGCGTCGGCGAGGCACGGCTCAGTGTGCTTCTCGCCCGCCCGAAGGCCTTGCCGACCCCGGCTGAGATCGACGCGCCCGGCTTGTGGGTGGCGCGCCTCGAGTTGCCCGGCGATGAGTTGTCGTAGCCGTCGATCCACCGCGCGACCGTGACCGCAGGCGCGACGCCCGGGTGTACAGCACCACCGCCAACGACCCGATCAGCCCAACGGCAAGGAACGCGACGCGCCCTGGGAACGTCACGATCACGGGGATGACACCAGCGACGGCCCACGACAACTGAAAGCGGGTCTCGAACTTGGCAAAGGCCCGTCCCTGATTTGCGTCGGGTGCGTCGCGTTGCACGATCGAATCGAACGCCATGCGCCCGATACCCGATGCAAGGTTGACGACCGCAGCGAGCACGATCGCCGCGCCGACACCGCCGAACACCGCAGCCCCGATGCCGCTGATGGCGATCAGGACGATCGCGGTCGTCAGCATCAATTCCTCCCGAAGCCGGTTGCGCAGCGGCGCGGCAAGCCCGTTCCCGAGCATGAGCCCCACGGTGGAGGCACCGATGACTGCGCCGATCCACAGGTTGCTGTAGTTGTTCTCGCGCAGCCAGAACAGCAGCTCGAAGAACAGGAACCCGATCACAGCGCGGATCAGGCTCATGGCCACTGCGGCGGAGCGCAGCGATGCGTTGCGCAGTTCCAGGCGTTCAGCGGGTTGCACCGATGGCGCGACCGATCCGCGGGGCAGACGCGACGCTGAGATCACAGCGCAAGCGAACATCACGATGCCGAACACCAGCGACAACTTCGGCGAGATCGCTGCCAACCCACCGGCGGGGGCCGCGGCGAGCGCGCCGGTGGCCCCCGAGATCAGTCCGAGTTTGGAGTTGGCCTCGACCAACTCTGTCTTGCTGTTGACCACAGTTGGGATCAGCGCAGAACGCGACACGCCGTATGTCTTCTGAAGGACCATCACGCCGAATGACAGCGGGAACAGCAACAGATCGTCGAGATGAAAGATCATCACTGCAAACAGCAGCGCCCGACCGACGGCCGTCAGCTGGATGATCAACCGCCGGCCGCCTGGTGCCCGATCGATGAACGGCCCGATCAGCGGGGCGACGACGGCAAAGGGGGCAAAGCTGACCAACAGGTAGAGCAGCACCTTGCTGCGCGCCGCGTCGGGGCTGATCGAAAAGAACAGCGACCCCGCGAGCGACACCACCATGGCCACGTCCCCCGCCGTGCTGAGCGCGTGGGTTCGCGCCAATCTCCGGAACGGCGACACCATCGGCCCCGTCGGGGGTGGCGTTACTGGAGGGCGCCGGGCACTTGCCACGCTGGCATGGTAGAGCCACCCCACCCTTGTCCGAGTGCTTGGCGCCTACACGTCCTTGGACCGGTCGAACTTGTAACCGAGGCCGCGGTAGGTGATGATCCGCGTCGGGTTGGTCGGGTTTGGTTCGACCTTGGCGCGCAGCCGCTTGATGTGCACATCGAGGGTCTTGGTGTCGCCGACGTAGTCGCTGCCCCACACCCTGTCGATCAAGGTCTCGCGAGGCAGCACACGCCCGGCGTTGGCCAGTAACAGGTGCAGCAGTTCGAACTCCTTCAACGGCAGCGCCACCTCGACGCCATCGATGGTCACACGATGTTCGTCGGGGTCGAGCACGACATCGCCGACAGCCAGCGAGCCAGGCGAGAGGCTGGCCGCGCTGCTCGCAAGGTCCGACGGTGACCGGCGCAGCACAGCGCGCATGCGAGCGACGACCTCGCGCATGCGATACGGCTTGGTGATGTAATCGTCCGCTCCCACTTCGAGCCCGACGACAGTGTCGATCTCGGCACCCTTGGCCGTCACCATGATGATCGGCACCTGACTTCGCTTGCGCAGTTGCCTGCACACGTCGATCCCGCTGAGACGGGGCAACATCACGTCGAGCAGAACGATGTCGGGCTGCACCTCGTCGAACTGCTGAACAGCTTCGAATCCGTCACCCACCGAGACGACGCGGAAGCCTTCGCGGGTGAGCCCGATCGTGAGAGCCTCGACGAAGCTTGGTTCGTCTTCAACGACGAGAACGACAGGTTGGGTCGTCATGCGTCTCTCGTTGGGATTCGAATCGTGAACACCGAGCCCTCGCCTTCGCGGGATTGAACAGTGACCTCTCCCGCATGATTCGTCGCCACGTGGCGAACGATCGACAGGCCGAGCCCGGTTCCCCCGGTGTCGCGACTGCGGGCCCGATCGACTCGGTAGAACCGTTCGAAGACCCGGTCGATGTCGCGGGCTGGTATGCCGACGCCCGTGTCGGTCACGACGATCTCGATCCAGCCGTTGACCCGTCGCGACTCGACGACCACCTCGGATCCGGTGTCGCTGTACTTGACCGCGTTCTCCAGCAGGTTGGCTACGGCCGAGACCAACTGGCGGTGGCTCCCCAGCACATGGAGGTCGACCGTCTCGTTCCTGACGATCACGCTGATCGAGTGGTGCTCGGCCGCCGCTTGCGCCCGGCCGACAGCATCGTCGATCACCTGGGCGATCGAGACCGCATCGGAGGCCGCAGCGCCTCCGAGCTCGGTCCGTGACAGTTCCAGCAGATCGTCGATGGTGCGCGCCGCCCGATGTGCTTCGCCGACCATCTTGTCGGCAAGACGTCGTGCAGCAGCCGGGTCGTCGATATCGGCCAACGCCTCGGCCAGCACGGCGAGCGCGCCGACCGGGGTCTTCAGCTCGTGGCTGATGTTGGCGACGAAGTCGGTACGAACCGCGTCGAGACGGGCCCGCTCGCTGACATCGTCGATCGTCACAAGGGCACCGCCCTCCTCGAGGGGCATGGCGTGAATGGCCAGCACGGTGCGCGGTGGCCCGATGAACTCGACGTTCTGACCGCTCGCATGACCACGAATGGCACGGCGAACATGGCGCTCGACCGCCTCCTCCACGAGCACCGCGGCGTGGCCGTGATGGGTGTGCGCGGCGACGTTCTCAACCCTGGTCCGTCCGGTCGGGTCTGTCAGGACCACCCCGATAGGAAGTGCATCGAGCGCCCGCCTGAGCTGCAGCACTTCGGCTTCCAACTGGGCTGCCGAGTGCTGCATGGTCTCAGTCGGTGCTTCGGCAGCTTTCGGGCGACGACGACGAAAAGTCATCACGGCGTGTGTTCACCGTCGGCGATGCTTGCCATTCGCGGCAGCTCACCGGTGTCGTCGGTGCGCGAGCGGTAGCGCTGCCCACCATGGTGCTCCGGCAACCATCCGGTGATCACGAACCGCACGCGCTCGCCGACATTGACGGCGTGATCACCGATCCGCTCGTAGAACCTCGCAACGACCGCCAGTTGCACCGCAACCTGCAGATCGATTCGGCCCGCGGCATGGCTCTCGAAGATCGCCTGCACGAACTGCTTCTGCAAACCGTCGAGGTACGAATCCATGTCGTCGATTGCGGCTGCCTTCGCCGCGTCGTTCTCGACGAAGGACTCGATGGCGGCGGTGTACAACTGCTGCGCCTGCTCGCCCATCCTCGAGATGATGCCGCGCAGCTTGGGATCGAGATCGTGCCCGTAGATTCGCCGCGCTGCCTTGCAGATGTTGCATACGAGATCGGCGGAGCGTTCGACATCGGCGATCATCTTCAGCAGGGCCACAACTTGGCGCAGGTCGCTGGCAACCGGTGCTTGTAGGGCGAGCATCCGATAGCAGCGCTCCTCGAGCTCAAGCGAGCGCGCATCGATCTCGTCGTCGCCTTGGATGATGTAGTCGGCGCCTTCGAGATCGCCGTCGAGCAGGACGGCGGTTGCCCGGGGGATCGCCTCGGTGACCGACGCGGCCAGACGCACCAATTCGGCGCGGGCCTCGTCGAGATCGTGGTGGAAGCCCTTGCGAAGTTCGTCCATCAGCCGATCCCTCCAGTGCCTTGCATGGTCACTCGTCGCAGAACGGTAGTTGGAAAACGGCGAGGCAACATCCAGCGACAAGCTAGAAGCAGGAGGTGTCGCTCAACCTGAACTTCGATGAACGACAGGTGAACAGAGGGCAAACGCAGTGGAAATCACCGCCGCTGACGGTCCGCGACCCAGTGATAGAAGCGCTCCTGTGAGTCGCCTTCGGTGAGCAACTCGGGACCGAAGCGCTGCCACGAATCGGAAGGCATCAGCTGCCAGCGCACCACATCGTCGGCGAACATGAAGGCGAAGACCTGGTCGAGCCACGCCTGGTGCTTCGCGTGGGTCACCGGCACCAGCACCTCGATTCGCCGGTCGAGGTTCCGAGGCATCCAGTCGGCCGAACCGATCATGAACAGGGGGCCGCCCTCGTCGCCGTGCCCGAACCGCACGATCCGCGAGTGCTCCAGATAACGACCGAGGACAGAGCGGACGTGAATGTTGTCGCTCAGTCCCTCGACCCCGGCGCGCAGGCAACAGATGCCTCGTACCGCGAGGTTGATCTGCACGCCCGCCTGGCTGGCCTCGTACAGGGCGTCGACCAACTGCGGATCGCCGAGCGAGTTCAATTTGGCGGTGATGCGACCCTCGCTGCCGAAGGTGACCTCGTGCTCGATGAGGTCCAGGAGCTGGGCGCGCAAGTCGCGGGGAGCAACCAGCAACGAGTAGTAGTCGTGTGCCCGGCTGTACCCCGTGAGGTGATTGAACAGCTGGGCGACGTCGTCGCCGACCGGCGGATCACACGTCAGGAACCCGACGTCTTCGTACAGGCGAGCGGTGCGCGAGTTGTAGTTGCCGGTGCCGATGTGGCAATACCGGCGCAGGCCATCGTCGTCGGCGCGCACGACCAGCACGCACTTGGCGTGGGTCTTCAAACCGACGAAGCCGTAGACCACATGCACTCCAGCGCGCTCCAAGGCCTTGGCCCAGGTCACGTTGGTCGCCTCGTCGAAGCGCGCCTTCAGCTCTACCAGAACCGCCACCTGCACACCGCGTTCGGCGGCGCGGATGAGACTGCGAGCTATCGGGCTGTCGCCGCCGGCTCGATACATCGTCATCTTGATGCTCTGCACCCGGGGATCGTCGGCGGCCTGGGCGATGAACGATTCGATGCTGCTGGCGAAGCTCTCGTATGGATGGTGGACCATCAGCGGTCGTTCGCGAATCACCGAGAAGATGCTGCGGTCGGCATCCTCGGCGGCGCCGATGCGGCCGGCCGTGACCGGCGGCCACGGCCAATCCTTGAGCCCCGGCAGGTCGAGAGCATGCATCTGCCACAGGCAGGTGAGGTCCAGCGGCGCGCGGTGGGCGGTGACATCGGCGGGATTGAGCTCGAGCTCGCGTAGCAACAGTTCGAGCATCTCATCGCTGATCCCCGCCTGAACCTCGACGCGTACGGCTCGGCCGAATCGTCGTCGACGAAGTTCCATCTCGACAGCCGCCAGGAGATCGTCGGCTTCTTCGTCGTCCAGGGTCAGGTCGACGTTTCGAGTGACCCGGAACACCGCGTGCTCTTCGACCACCATCCCCACGAACAGGCTGTGCAACTGAGCGGCGATCAGCTGCTCGGCGGGCAGATATCGGACGCCATCGGGCAGGCCGACCAGGCGGGGGAAGACCGTTGGAACCTTGACCCTGGCAAATCGACGCTCACCGGTGTCGGGATCGCTGACCATCGCCGCCAGGCTGAGGGCCAGGTTGGAGATGTACGGAAAGGGATGGGCAGGATCCACGGCCAGGGGTGTGAGCACGGGGAAGATGCGCTGCTCGAAGATGTCGGCCAGGAACATCTTGTCGTTGTCGTCGAGGTCGTCCCAGCCGATCAGGCGCACTCCCCGCTCGGCCAGTTCGGGTATCAGCACATCGAGCAGAACCTTCTCCTGCTCGATCACGAACGACTCGACGTTGGGGCCGATCGCGGCCAGCTGCTGGCTGGGCGTCAACCCTCCAGTCGACGAACCCGCCACACCGGCGGCGACCTGATCCTTCAACGCCGAGATGCGCACTTGGAAGAACTCGTCGAGATTCGACGAAGAGATCGCCACGAACTTCAGCCGCTCGAGCAGCGGGATGCCCGGCTCTTGTGCCAGGGCCAGCACGCGCCTGTTGAAGTCGAGCCAGCTCAGCTCCCGATTGAGCAGCCGACCGGACATCTGCTGTGCGGCCTGCTCAGTTGCCTTCTGGAATTCCGAGATCCCACTCCAGCGAGATTCGCTCGCGCTCGGCGTCGCGCACGATGCGCTCGCGATTGCGCCGGAACTGAGGATCGTCGCGGGGCAGCAGAACTAGGCGGGCCATCACGCGGGTACGGAACTCTTCCAGCACCGTGCGGTCGCCATAGTCGCTGTACAGCTCCCAGTGGGGCGACACCGGGCCTAGGTACACGATACGCACGTGAGCTCGTGGCGGCTCGTTGACGATGTCGGTCATGGTGTGAATCCTGCAATTCTGTCGGCCGGCAGCGGCCACGCGGCGACGAGTGTATCGGCAGGGGGTGCCTGGCTATCGCCAGACGACAGTGGTATAAAACCCGACTTGAACGGGAACCAAATCACTTCGCGAGACGTCTATAGCTAGCAAAGCGAAGTGTTGCGGCGACCGGAGTCACTCTGGGCTTGGTCGGGCGCACCACTAGACTGCGACACGTCGCGGTCGAGAAGGAGACACGATGCACCGTATCGAGAACCCCACCGAAGTCGACACCGTCACGGCCTGGATGGCCGATGGCAACTGTCGCAACTACCCGCCCGCCGTGTTTTTCCCCAGTGATGGCGTTGGTGTCGATCGGGCTCGCAAGATCTGCACCGACTGCCCGGTCGCGGCGCAATGCCTCGAATACGCCCTCGAAGAGCGCATCGAACACGGTGTGTGGGGTGGATGCAGCGAGCGCGAGCGTCGTCGCATCCTCAAGCGCCGTCGGGTTGCCAGCTAGTCCCCGGCCGGTAGGCGCACCGCGAAACGACGCCGGGGCGACTGGCCACCGGCGTCGGGTAGGAACTGGGTGAGGACTAGCCCTTGGCGTCGTCGGCAGTCTTTTCCACAGCCTTGTCGTCGGCTGCCTTCTGCCCCTCGGCCAGGCCGTCTTTGAACTCCTTCTGAGCCTTGCCGAGATTCTTGGCCAGCTTCGGCAGCTGAGCGCCACCGAACAGCACCAAGACGACGACGAGAATCAAGATAATCTCCGGCGGATCCAAGAAAGCGAACATGCCGTCACGCTACCACCGCCACGCGGCGAGCGGCATGCGGTCGTCCCGTCGAGTCAGGCTGACGTACGCCGGCCGGCTTGGGCGCGTTGGCGGCGCAGACGACGGCGTTCGCGCTCGGACAAACCACCCCAGATCCCGAACTTCTCGCCGTTGACCAACGCGTACTCGAGGCAGTCCAGGCGAACGACGCAGCCCCGACACACTTCCTTCGCTTCACGAGTCGATGCGCCACGCTCGGGGAAGAACAAGTCGGGGTCGACCCCTAGACAGTTGGCCTCGTCCTGCCAACTGCGCCCGTCTGTGTCGGTGTGATGATCGATGTGATCCTGCATTGTGGCCTCCTGCCGATCGGCCCCTTCGTTGGAGCGCAATCACGCTCCTGTAATTACACAGACGTCATTCTTCCCTAACACACCCGCTTTGCGCAAGGGGGGATTTCGAAATGTCGTCTTGCAGGCATGACGCACGTTGCCCATCGCGTCGGAGACAGACGCCGCGAAGCGTGTAGTTGGACTCGCGCGGAGCGCGGCTGCCAGTGCCGCTAGTCGGTGTCGACCGAGGAGCACAGGTCGTCGCCGAGACGTCCAAGCCACGAATCGAGGGCGTTGGTCAAGCGGCGCGTGTCGCCTGTAGCTAACAGGTCCATCACGAGGCCGGTGAACGTGGCCTTGATCAGCGATGCCTGCAGCGCGGCACGTTCCGGCTTCAAGCCCTCGGCAACCAAACGCCGCTCGACATCGTGACGCCACACGCCGATCTGGTCGGCGCGAACATCGCCGGCCAATCCGGTCACGGTGGTCTCGAGCGTTGCCGCTTCATAGTTGAGCCGGACGAGTGCGAGATTCTGCGGCGACGCGCACAACCACCTCCACCACCGCTTGTAGAGCTCGACCTGCGTCAGTCTCGGCGAGCGCTGCAACCAATTGCGCTGCACCTCGATCTGCTGGTCGATCGCCCGGGCCAGCGCCGCAGTGATGAGTTCGTCCTTCGAACCGAAGTGGTGCATCAATCGATTGATGCTGACGCCGAGATCAGCGGCCATCGGACGCAACGTCGTCTGGGCCAGACCCCGTTCAGCGAGGTAGGCGACGACCCGATCCAGCAGCTCGCGTTTGAGTTGCGGATCGGGAGTTCGGGCCACGTCGGCTCACGTTAGTTGCACGAGTTCGGAAAGTCCCTCGTAGTCCTGCAGATCGCGGGCGATGAAGTCGCGGATCTTCAACGTGCGGCGAACGTCGGCCAGCGCGGGGTCGTGCACGGCTTTCGCCAGGGCTCGGCGCAACTCGCCGACAAGCGAAACCGTCAGGGATCGCGACGACACCAGGGGCAGGCATGGCACACGCGGGCCATGGCCGACCACGGTCAGGCCGAGCCCGTCGATGTGATCCCACGACACCGCATCGATCGAGGCCAGGTGCGCACGACCCTGTCGCACCGCTTCGACGCTGCGGGCATGGGCGCCCGTCCACTCGATCGTCTCCAGCCGCACGCCGTGGGCGCCAGCTGTCGACTGCAGGCTGATCCAACCGGACAGGCTGTCGGGAGAGTTGGCCGCAACCATCAGATCGGCACGATGCAAGATGTCGTCCAACGAGTCGCCGGTCGCGGTCACCAGCACCGAGCGGTAGGTGCCGTCGACAGCGCCGTCCACATCGAAGTCGAACGTACCGACGACATGAACGGTGGTGGCGAGTTCGGTGATCAGTGGCCAGCCACAGGTCTGACCGAGCAGTAGATCATCGCGGCGACAAGCGGCGAGGTGGTCGAGATCCCAATCCAGTGCAGGCGTGTCGAACGGCAGTTGCGTGGACACGTGCTCCCACAGTTGATCGAAGGCGGGACGCAGATTGGTGAACGGATACATCGCCAGCGAGGCGATGGTCATCGCAGTCCGCGAGCGCCGAACGGCCGGGCGCCTGGCGAGAGAGGATGGTCGGGCTGGCAGAACGGACGCAGAAAGTTTCGCCTGGCGACTTCGACGTAACCACGGCGGTACAGGCCGGCCCCCACGGCAGCCAACTCGTCGCCGTCGAGTTGTCGATGCAGTTCGGGAAGGGCGTACCACGGAGTCGACGGCTCGGCGTGATGCGTGTGATGCAGGTTGTTGTTGAGGTACATCAGCGACATCACCGGGCCGGCTTTCACAACCGCAGACCTGGTTCCTTCGGCAACTGCGCAATGCTCGACGAACGAGCGCAGGAGGGTGAACGACTGACCCATGACCACGAAGCCAAGCACGTACTCCCAGAGCGGAATAGCGACGACAGCAAACAGCCACCAACTCAATGCGGCAACAGCACACAGGTGGGCCGTCCAGCGACGCGCCGCCGCCGGGCTGGAGCTGAGATTGCGGAGCTCGCGCCACAGGTAGCGGCCGATGCTGTGAACTGCGCCGATGGTCAGTCGCCCGAACATCGTCCGCGTGACGAGTATGTACGTGCGCTTGACCACACCGGCGGACGACCAATCGATGGGTCGAAGGTAGAACGACTCGGGATCGAACTGGGGGTCGGTGATATCGGTGTGGTGATGCACCATGTGACTCGATCGATAGCCGAGATACGGCAGCCATAGTGACAGCGGAGCAAACGCCAGCGTGGTGTTGACACCGCGCCATCCTGTCGGGTGACCGTGCAGCGCCTCGTGCTGCAGCGACATGTAGAAGCCACCGAGGAGCGCCAGGACGGCGACTTCGGCGGGCCACGGCAACGACCGATGCCGCAGGATCACGGCCAGCCACGCGGCATAGAACCCAGCGAACAATCCGAGTGTCAGCCACTCGACCCGACGGCCCCGTTGTGCCCGCGCCACCACCGCGTGTCTCCTTCCAGACTCAATTGCCTACATTGTGTATCGGTCTGTGGCCCCAGACCTGGAATAAGACTAGTAAATTCTCCATATGATAGGGTGTTCCACGATACGGGTCGATTCTGCATCGTGGAACGGCCGGTAGCGAAGACGGAGCCGACGCAATGAGTGAACAAGATGATCTCGATCTCGCGACGCTGAGCAACGAGGACCTCGTCGCCCAGATGCACGACGATCTGTACGACGGGCTGGCCGACGAGATCCTCGAGGGCACGACGATCCTGCTCGACCGCGGTTGGGGACCCGACAAGGTTCTGAACGACGCGCTCGTCGAGGGCATGCGCATCGTCGGGATCGACTTTCGGGACGGCATCTTGTTCGTCCCCGAGGTGTTGCTGGCCGCCAATGCGATGAAGGCCGGCATGGCCGTGCTTCGCCCGCTGCTGGTCGAGACCGGTGCCGAATCGATCGGCAAGGTCGTGGTCGGCACCGTGAAAGGCGACATCCACGACATCGGTAAGAACCTGACCGCGATGATGCTCGAAGGCGCCGGTTTCGAGGTGATCGACCTCGGCATCAACACCGACGTCGACAAGTTCCTGGCTGCCCTCGAAGAACATCAGCCCGACATCTTGGGCATGTCGGCCCTGCTGACCACCACGATGCCGTACATGAAAGTTGTGGTCGACACGTTGATCGAGAAGGGTCTGCGCGAGAAGTACCTCGTGCTCGTCGGCGGTGCTCCGCTGAACGAGGAGTTCGGCAATGCCGTCGGTGCCGATGCGTATTGCCGCGACGCCGCCGTTGCCGCGGAGACTGCCAAGGCCTTGGTCAGCGCACGCCGCAACCGCCTGAAGGCCGAGCCCCCCGGCCCGTCGGTGGCCTGAAGTTACGGATCTGGGCATGACTGTCGCGCCGCTCGTCGTCGCCTGTGGAGCACTCGCATCGGAGCTTCGCGCAGTGTTGAGGGGTCAGGGTCTTGCCGACGCAGTCGAGGTCGTATACCTGCCCGCCAACCTGCACAACCGGCCGGAGCGCATCGTTCCCGAGCTCGAACCACTGCTCGACGCCGCTGCCGCGCAACAGCGCAGCGTGTTCGTGGCCTACGCCGACTGCGGCACCGGCGGCGCGCTCGACGCCTTGCTCGAGCGTCATCCGGGCGTGACTCGGCTGCCCGGTTCACACTGCTACGAGTTCTTCAGCGGCGCCGCGCAGTTCGCGGCGATGCACGAAGAAGAGTTGGGAACGTTTTTCTTGACCGACTTCCTCGCCAAGCACTTCGACGCGCTGCTGTGGCAAGGCCTCGGCCTCGATCGGCACCCTCAACTGCGCGACCTGTACTTCGCCAACTATCGCCGCGTGGTGCTGATCTCGCAGACCACCAGCGACGCCGTCATCGCGATGGGTCGTGCCGCAGCGGAACGACTCGGACTGGAGTTCGAGCACCGTCACGTCGGGCTGCAACCGTTCACCGATTCCGTCGTCGGTCCGGTCACCAGCGCCATCGCCGTCTCCATCACCCGGCGGGTGTCGTGATGGCGCGTACCGGTCGAGGCGGACGCGAGCTGATTGTCATCTACTGGCGCGACATCCCAGCGCAGGTCAACGCCCAAGCAGGACGCGATCGTCACCAGGTCGTGCTCGGCGGCAAGTTCCAACGGGCGATCGACCGCGCCAAACGCAAGGCCGGGATCTACACCGCTGACGAGGACGTTGCCCAATGGCGACGCGAGAGTCGGCCGATCGAGGGTGACCTTGCGGCCGAGGCCCAGTCGGTCGCCGACGCGATCGAGCGCGAGTACCGACGCGAACGGCTCGGGTTGCTGGCCTACTACGGCGGCTGGGAGGCCGACGTGGTGTCGACCGACGCCATCGATCGCGACGTGCTGGCCGCCCTCGAAGAACTCGACGCAGAAGAAGCCGAACAGGAGAACCAATGACCGACACGATTGTCAGCTCAGCCACCCGCGAGGTCGTCATCGGCTTCGAACGCCCCTTCGTGATGATCGGCGAGAAGATCAACCCCACGGGCCGCAAGCTGCTGGCCGAGGAGATGAAGAACGGCGACTTCAGCCGCGTCGAGGTCGACGCACTCGCGCAGGTTGCCGCCGGTGCACACATGCTCGACGTCAACGCCGGCATCCCCTTGGCCGACGAGCCGGCCATGTTGGCCAGAGCGGTCACGCTCGTGCAATCCATCACCGACGTGCCCCTGTCGATCGACTCGTCGATCATCGCCGCCCTGGAGGCCGGGCTGGCCGTGTACCAGGGCAAGCCTCTGGTCAACTCCGTCACCGGCGAGGAAGAGGTGCTCGAGCGTGTGATGCCGTTGGTGGCCAAGTACAGCGCGGCCGTCGTCGCGATCTCCAACGACGAGACCGGAATCTCGATGGATCCCGACGTGCGGTTTGCTGTCGCCAAGCGCATCGTCGAGCGCGCCGCCGACTTCGGCATTCCAGCGTCGGATGTGATCGTCGATCCGTTGGTCATGCCGATCGGCGCCCTCGGCCAAGCAGGGCAGCACGCCTTTCAACTGATCCGCCGCCTACGCGACGAACTGAAGGTCAACACGATCTGCGGTGCGTCGAACGTCAGCTTCGGTCTTCCCAATCGCCATCAGGTCACGGGCACCTTCCTGGCGATGGCGATCGGCGCCGGCATGACGTCGGCGATCATGAATCCGATGCACCCCGAGGTCAAGGCGGCTGTGATGGCTGCCGACGTGCTGGCCGGCCAGGACAAGGACTGCGCAGCCTGGATCCGCGCCAACCGTGACCCAACCGCCGCATCCACCGAGCGCGACGGTCGCCGCCGCCGTAGCCGCGCCTAGGCCCCATGCCCCGAATCGTCTTCACACCCTCCGGCCTGACCGGCGAGGTCGACACCGGTACCACGGTGTTGAGCGCGGCGCGCCAGCTCGGCGTTGATCTCGATTCGGTGTGTGGCGGTCGCGGCATCTGCGGGCGGTGCCAGATCGAGCCGACGACGGGATCATTCGCCAAGTGGGCGATCACCAGTGAAGCGACCGCCCTCTCGGATTGGTCGTCGGTCGAGGTGGACTACGAGACAAAGGGCAACGCCCGACGCCCCCTTCGCGAAGGCCGGCGCCTGGGTTGCGCAGCGACGGTTCTCGCCAACGCGGTTGTTGCTGTTCCGTCGGAGAGCCAGGTCCACAAGCAGGTCGTGCGCAAGACCGTCGATCTCACCGGCCTGGTGATCGATCCCCAGTTCACCCTCGTCAACGTCGATGTGCCAAAGGCGGTGCTCGGGGATTCCGAGTCCGTCACAGAACTGATCGGCGAAGCCGTCGTGCGTACCCACAGTGTCGAGGTGCGAAACTGGAGCACCACCGTGCTGCGCGCCGCTCACAAGGCCGCCGCGAACGACCACGGTTCTGTCACCATCGCCATCGACCGCGACGGGTTGGCCGTTGCCATCTGGCCCGGGTTCGTCGACACCGTTCTCGGCGTCGCGATCGACGTCGGTTCGACGACCGTCGCCGGCCATCTGTGTGACCTGTCGACCGGCGAGGTGTTGGCCACTGCGGGCATCATGAATCCGCAGATCCGCTTCGGCGAGGACCTGATGAGCCGAGTGTCGTACGTGATGATGAATCCCGGCGGCGACAAGGAGCTGACGGCGTGCATTCGCGCAGCACTGAACGACCTGATCGCCGATCTCCTTCGACAGGCAGACTCGCCTGCCGACGAATTGCTCGACATCGTGATCGTCGGCAACCCGATCATGCATCACATCGTGTTGGGCATCGACCCAACACCGTTGGGCCAGGCCCCGTTTACCCTCGCCAGCGCCATGGCAATCCGCACGGCGGCGACCGACATCGGTCTCGGGTTCCCAACGGCACGTGCCTTCGTGGGCCCGTGCATCGCCGGCCACGTCGGCGCCGACACGACGGCTGCGATGCTGGCCGAGGGCCCGCACCGCGGTGAGCAGTGGCAACTACTGGTCGACGTCGGCACCAACGCGGAGATCGTGCTCGGCTGTGCCTCGCGTCAGTTCGCTGCTTCGAGCCCGACCGGCCCAGCCTTCGAGGGCGCCCAGATCTCGTGCGGCCAGCGCGCTACTGCAGGAGCCATTGAGCGCGTGCGCATCGACCGGGCGACACTTGCCCCGCGATTCAAGGTCATCGGATGCGATCTGTGGAGCGACGACCCCGGCTTCGCTGCGGCCACCGAGGATCTGACGATCAGCGGCGTGTGCGGTTCGGGAATCATCGAAGTTGTGGGCGAGATGTTCCTTGCGGGCGTGATCGACACCGAAGGGGTCGTGCGCGGCGAGGCCGCCGCCACCTGCGAGCACATCGTGGCCGACGACCGCACATTTCGGTATGTGCTGCATCGCACCGAGACGATCGAACTGTCGATCACGCAGAACGATGTGCGCGCGATTCAACTGGCCAAGGCCGCGTTGCGCGCCGGAATCGATCTCCTGATGGGGCACGCGGGTGTCGACTCGCTCGACGACATGCGCCTGGCCGGCGCGTTCGGTGCGCACATCGATCCGCTCTACGCCCTCGTGCTCGGCTTGGTGCCCGATGCGCCGGTCGGCGCTGTTCGTTCCGTCGGCAACGCCGCCGGTGCCGGTGCGGTGAGGGCGCTGCTGTCGATGCAAGCGCGAGCCGAAATGGAAGCGGCAGCGCGCGCCGTGGTGAAGATCGAGACGGCCACAGAACCGCAGTTCCAAGAGTTGTTCGTGGCGGCGATGGCGTTCCCGCACGCCACCGCGCCCTCGCCGCACCTCGGCGCGATCGTCACGCTTCCCGAACGAATCTCATCTGTCGATGCCGCAGGGGGCCGTCGACGCCGCAGACAGGAGAACAGGTCATGACATCCACCGAAGCTGGCTCGGATCACAGTGCCGAAGCCGGAACAGGCCGGCGCAGCGGGGGACGCGCCGGACGGCAGGCGTTACGCGCCTCGCACGTCGTCGAGGCCGACACGTACCTGACGCGCACCATGAAGCCGTTCGAGATCGTCAGTGACGAGGGTCTCGAGATCATCGAACGCAACGCCGAAACGATCCTCGAAGAAGTAGGCGTCGAGATCCGCGACTACCCGTCGGCGCTGAAGGTGTTCGCCGACGCCGGCGCGTCGGTCGACGGCACGCGCGTGCACTTTCCGCGCGGCATGTGCCGCCAGATCGTGCAAGCCACGGCGCCACGCGAGTACATCCAGCACGCTCGCAACCCGCTGAAGAACGTGCGCATCGGTGGCGATGCCACAGTGTTTGCTCCCAACTACGGCTCGCCGTTCGCCTACGACATCGACAACGGGCGGCGCTACGCGACGATCGAAGACTTCCGCAACTTCGTGAAGCTCACGTACCAGTCGCTGTACCTGCACCACAGTGGCGGCACGGTGTGTGAGCCCGTCGACATCCCGGTCAGCAAACGCCATCTCGACATGGTGTTCACCCATCTGCGTTACAGCGACAAGCCCTTCATGGGCTCTGTCACGGCGGCCACCAGGGCGCAGGACTCGGTCGACATGGCGGCCATCGCCTTCGGAGGCGACCTCGCCGACCGCACCGTGATCACCAGCCTGATCAACGCGTCATCCCCCTTGGTGTGGGACGGCACGATGCTCGGTTCGGCCGAGGTTTACGCCCGCAACAACCAGGCGTGCATCATCACGCCGTTCATCCTGGCCGGAGCGATGGCGCCCACCACCTCTGCGGGCGTGGCAGCGCAGACCTTGGCCGAGTCGCTGGCG
The DNA here is from genome assembly GCA_031412355.1 of Ilumatobacteraceae bacterium. Lineage (GTDB taxonomy): Bacteria > Actinomycetota > Acidimicrobiia > Acidimicrobiales > Ilumatobacteraceae > JAENVT01. Next base: position 36,848 of record JANOCR010000063.1, read on the forward strand.
GGCATGACGTTCACACAGTTGATCCGCCCCGGCGCTCCGGTGATCTTCGGGTCATTCGCGTCCTCGATGTCGATGCAGACAGGTGCGCCGACGTTCGGCACGCCAGAGCCGGCGATCGTGCTGTACACGATCGCCGCACTGGCTAGGCGCCTGGGTGTGCCGTTCCGCAGCGGCGGGTCGCTGACCGCGTCCAAGATCCCCGACGCCCAAGCCGCGTACGAGAGCGCGGCAACGCTGCTGCCCACCGTGCTCGGCGGCACGAACTTCGTGCTGCACGCCGCCGGCTGGCAAGAGGGTGGCCTGTCGATCGGCTACGAGAAGTTCATCATGGACGAGGACCAGTGCGGGATGATGGCTACGTTCGTCAAGGGGCTCGACCTCTCCGAGAACGGCCAGGCGATCGATGCCATTCGCGACAACGGGCCCGGGCAGCACTTCCTAGGCACGGCGCACACCTTCGCCAACTTCGAGACCGCGTTCTATCGAAGCAACGTCGCCGACAATTCCAGCTTCGAGCAGTGGGCCGAGGACGGAGCAACCGATGCGCCAACCCGCGCCAACGCGGTGTGGAAGAAGCGCCTCGCCGAGTACGAGATGCCGCCGATGGACGATGCAATCGTCGAGGAGTTGAACGAGTTCGTAGATCGCCGCAAACAGGAGTTGCCCGATGAGTTCGCATGATGCCCGCCGTCGCCTGATCGAGAACGCTCGCTACGAGCTGGTCCCGCTCAAGTCGCTGCACGACCACATCCCGCATCTGCCAACGGGCTGTTCGGTCTCGGTCACGTGTTCGCCGACGAAAGGAATCGAGCCGACCCTCGAGCTCAGCGCCGAGCTCAACGGCGCCGGCCACCACGCTGTGCCGCACATCGCCGCGCGCCTGGTCGAGGGCCGCGAACATGTCGAGAAGATCGCAGCTCGCCTCAACGAGCACGAAATCACCGAGATCTTCGTCGTCGGTGGCGACCCCGAGCCTGTCGGCCCCTACAGCGACGGCCTCTCACTGATCCGTGACTTGCTGCCGTTGTGTCAGACCGTTCGCACCCTCGGCGTGCCCGCATATCCCGATCACCACTCGGTCATTCCCGACGCGGCACTCGACGAGGCGCTGCTCGCCAAGCAGACACTGATCGCCGACCTCGGGTTGCAGGGCTTCGCCAGCACCCAGATGTGCTTCAACGCCAAGACGATCGAGCAGTGGCTGGTGCGACAACGAGAACGCGGCATGACGCTGCCGATCCATCTCGGCGTGCCCGGATCCGTGGATCGCACCCGACTGTTGAGCCTCGGTACTCGCCTCGGCATCGGCTCGTCGCTGAGGTATCTGCGGAAGAACTCGGGGGCCATCCTGCGCATGTTCTCGCCGGCCAGCTACGACCCCAACAAACTGATCACCCCGATCTCGCGCCGAGCGGACGAACTGAACATCACCGCACTGCACCTATTCACGTTCAACTCCATCGAGTCGACTGCGGAATGGCAACGCAAGTCGCTCTCCTGAGCCGGCCCGGCGTCCGCGGTATGGGTGCGTCCTGTGCCGTCCGTGGCGTGCTATCGCTCCCAACGAGGCCATTGGCCCATCGGTAGGCTGGGTCATGCACGTTGCTCGTGAGTTGATAGTCATCGTCACGGTCGTTGCCGCAATTGCCGGTGTGGCTCGCAAGTTCGGACGCACGGCGCCGCTGGTGTTGGTTGTCGCCGGAATCGCCGTGTCGTATCTGCCGGGTATCGACGACGTGACGGTCGAGCCCGACCTGATCCTCGTCGGCATCCTGCCACCGCTGCTGTACGCAGCAGCGATCCGCACGTCGCTGGTCGACTTCCGCTCGAACGCTCGCCCAATCGGGCTGCTGTCCGTCGGGTATGTCGCGTTCACCACTGTGACCATCGGTTTCATCACATGGTGGTTGCTGCCGGTTCCGCTCGCGGCAGCGTTCGCGCTCGGCGCTGTCGTCGCCCCGCCCGACGCCGTCGCAGCAACCTCGATCGCCCGAAAGGTCGGGATGCCTCGCCGTGTGGTGACGATCCTCGAGGGCGAGAGCCTGGTCAACGATGCGACGGCGATCGTCTGCTTGAGAACCGCTATCGCGGCGATGGCAGGGAGTGTCACGGCGTCGGAGATCGCGTTCGACTTCGCGCTCGCGGCGATCGGGGGCGTTGGTATCGGCTTCCTCGCCGCCTTCGTGATCGGTCACATCCGCACGCGCGTCGACGACACCGTGCTCGACACAACGATCTCACTCGTGTCTCCGTTTGTGGCATATCTCGCTGCGGAGGAGGTCCACGCGTCGGGAGTGCTCGCCGTAGTGGTGATGGGTCTACTGCTCGGGCACAAGGCGTATGTCATCCAGTCAGCTCCGTCACGGATGCTGGAACGCGGCAACTGGGCGACGGTGCAGTTCATCCTCGAGCACTCCGTCTTCTTCCTCATCGGGCTGCAAGCTCAGCGGATCATCGACGACGTCGCCGATAGCACGCTCTCGGGCGCTCGAATCGCCGGGACGGCAGCTGCGGTGCTCGCTGCGGTCATGGTGCTCCGGTTCGTTTGGGTGTTCCCGGCGACATATCTGCCCCGCTGGTTGTCGCCGCGGCTCGCCGCGCGCGATCCCTCGCCACCATGGCAGGTTCCCACGGTCCTCAGTTGGGCAGGCATGCGCGGCGTGGTCACGCTTGCCGCCGTGTTCCTCCTGCCCGACGACACGCCGAACCGCGAGACGCTGGTGTTGGTCGCCTTGGTCGTCGCAGCCGGGACACTCCTGATCCAGGGACCAACGTTGCCCGTGCTCGTGCGCAAGCTGAACCTCGACGGGCCCAACGCCGCCCAAGACCTCCTCACCGAGGCCCTGCTCTACCAGAAGGCGGCGCGCGCCGGCCTCGCTGCGCTCGACAATGCCACCACCGGTGACGAAACGCCCAACGTGCTCGAACGACTACGCCAGAGCGGCCTCGAACGAGCCGATGCTGCCTGGGAAATACTCGGTCGCGACGGCGAGACCCCGAGCCAGACATACGCCCGGCTACGGGCGGTCATGCTCGACTCCGAGCGCGCCGCGGTGCTCGAAACCCGCGACGACGGAACCGCACCCGACGACGTGTTGAGCAAGGTGTTGGGCTCGCTCGACATCGAGGAAAGCGTGCTGCTCAATTTGCTCGGCGCCCAGCAAGTCGAACGCACGGGCGACCTCACGGCGGCCGAACTCGACACGCCCGGATGCCCGGACCTTCGCGAAGCCGCACACAACGACGTCCCCGAACCGCGAACTCCAAGTGGTTGCGAGGAATGCATGCGCGACGGCACGCGGTGGGTGCACCTGCGCCTGTGCCTCAGCTGTGGACACGTCGGATGTTGCGACTCATCGGAACACCGACACGCAGATCGTCACTTCCGCGACACCGCGCACCCCGTGATGCGCAGCTTCGAGCCCGACGAACTGTGGCGCTGGTGCTACATCCATGAACAGGCGGGTTGAGCAGGCCGTTCCGGGGTAGTAGTACCAATGGCCAATTGATTCACCGGACCAATAGTCGTGAACTGGGTCGAAGCGCGGCGATGTGCACCGAGCTCCCAAAGGGTCCGCCATGAAGCGAAGCAACCGGTTCTTCAGGAAAGCAGCCGCGTCGATGCTCGTCATCATCGTCGCGCTGCCCGCAGTCGATGGATTCGAGGGGGTCGCGGTCGCCGCGCCGCCCCCGGCACCCGCACTCGTGGGGCCAGCCAACGGCGCCAGTGTGACGATCCCATTCGCGATCTCGTGGGCGCAGGTGACCGGTGCCGGAGGGTACAACTGGGAGATCAGCCTGACGTCGGACTTCACGTCAGTCCTCGAACGAAACCTGTCGCTGCTCGTCGGCGGGGCAACGACTCAAGACGTCATCAGCGGCCTGCCGAACGGCACGTATTTCTGGCGTATCCAGGGCGTCAGCCCCAACCTCGAGCCGGGGGCCTGGTCGTCGCCGCGCAGTTTCACCGTCACGGGGGCAGGTCCCGGCGTCCCGGGCGTCGCCGTTCTCAACCCTCCGCTCAACGCCACCCAGTTCCACTCGTGGGAGAACATCACCTTCACCTGGAGCGCCGTGCCCGGCGCCGTCAGCTACATCCTCCAGGAATCGATCGACCCCACCTTCCCCGTCGACACGAGGGTGCGGCAGGTCAACATTCCGGGGCCAACCGAGGTCATCTCGTTCAACCCCAGCATCCAAGGCAACTTCAAGGCACGTGTCATCGCCGTCGGCCCCAGCGGCCTGATGGGAACCCCGTCCAACGTTGTCGACTTCAGCGTGCTCGACAGCAACCCGTTCCCGGCCGCGCCGACGCTGACTGCCCCGAGCAACGGTGCATCACAACAGTTGCCCGTGACCCTCTCGTGGACGCACGTGCCAAACCACCAAGAGCTCGGCTACCAGCTCCAGATCGCGACGAACTCCTCGTTCACCTCGATCGAGGCGTCAATCGGGGTCTCGGAGAATTCGAAAATCGTGTCGGCACTCACGCCGGGTGCGAAGTTCTGGCGAGTGCGCTCGCAGCACGGCTACATCGGCAGCGACCCTGCGTACACCGCCTTCTCGGCGACCGGAACGTTCACGGTGCTGGCTACTTCGCTCCGGATGGGTGCCGTCATCTTCCCGTCGACCAAGTTCAGCGGTGGAGAAGCCCGCGGCGCGGTGGAGCTCACCGGCAACGCGCCGGCGGGAGGCGCCACGGTCACGCTGACGACCGACCGACCGGATCTGCTTCCCGAGCTGCCGAGTTCGCGAGTGGTGCCCGAGGGCACCTCGTCGATCGGCGTGCTCATCGCGCCGACTGGGTTCCCGAACTCGCTCCGCGGGATGCGTGTAGGTTTCGTCACCACGCCGACAACGGTGACAGTGACAGCGACCTACAACGGAACGTCCGTATCCACCACGATCACGATCGTGCCTCCGAAGCTGAACGACACCCCGCTCCAGTTGTTCCCGGTCAAGGCGACCGGCGGAGCGGACATGTTGGGGATCGTCGACCTGGAGATCGGCTGCTTCGCCGGGTTCTGCGACGGTCTGGCTCCCCCGGGAGGCTTCGTGGTGAACCTGTCCAGTTCGTCCCCTGCCGCGGTAGTGCCGGCGACTATGACCATTCCCGCCGGTGCGGGTGGCGACCAGTTCCCGATCCAGACAAACCCGGTCTCGACCGACACCACCGTAACCATCACCGCAGCCGCCGGCGGTGCCACCGCCAACTGGTACATCACACTCACACCGTCGCCCGCGCCTGACTCGCTCACGCTGGATCCGATCGAAACCGACAACGGCTCGCGAGGGATCGCCAGGATTCCTCTGTCCTCGATGCGCGGGCACGATCAGCTGTTGCGGTTGACCAGCAGCAACCCGGCGGTCGCCGCGGTGCCAGAATTCGCCACCGTGCCGGCCTCGACGGAGGCCGCAATCTTCTTCATCACCACGAGCACCGTGACCACTCGAACCGTGGTCACGATCTCGGTGACGGGCGGCGGCGTCACTCGCTCGGTTGACCTCGTCGTTCATCCCAGCCTGCCGGCGCTGACCGGTTTTTCCGTCAGCCCCAGCAGCGTGCCGGGCGGAACATCGGCCACCGGTACCGTCACACTGGCTAGCGCGGCGCCGGCTGGCGGGGTGTCTGTCAGCTTGAGCAGCAACCTGCCGGGCTCCGCAAGCGTTCCGCCGACCGTCACCGTACCGGCGGGCGCAACGAGCGCGTCGTTCACGGTGACCACGTTCCCGGTCGACAACACGACCGTCCAACTCGTCGCAACCCTCGGCAGCACGACTCTCTTCGCCGCGCTCGGCATCACACAGGCTTCGTCCACAACCCTTTCGTCGCTGACGCTCAGCCCGAGCACCGTCGTGGGAGGCTCGTCGTCGACCGGCACCGTCACTCTCAGCGCCGCCGCGCCGTCGGGTGGCGCAGTCGTGGCACTATCCGACAACTCCGCTTCGGCCACCGTGCCCGCCAGCGTCACCATCAGCGCCGGGGCCACGAGCCGAACCTTCACGGTGACGACTTCGACGGTCTCGATCACGACCGCGGTAAGTGTCTCGGGCTCGTACGGCGGCGCCACGAGAAGCGCCACCTTGACGATCAACCCGCTTGCCGCGCCCACGCTGCAGAGCCCCTCCAACGGGGCAACAGGCGTGGCCCAGCCGGTGGCGTTCAACTGGACCGATGTCGCCAACGCGGTGGACTACGAGATCCAGATCGACAACACCTCCACCATCTCCGCACCATTCGTCGCCAACCAGACCGTCAACGTGTCGCAAGCCTCGATCGGCGGCCTTCCGGCTCAGCAACTGTGGTGGCGGGTACGGGCCCGCAACGCCGCCGGCGTGTTCGGCCCGTTCTCGTCGACCAGGCGGTTCACGCCCGTCGCCACGACGACCACGCCAAGCCTGTCGACGGTTGCTGTCTCACCCACCAGCGTCGTGGGCGGTGCAAGCGCCACGGGCACCGTCACGCTGACTGCTGCCGCACCAACTGGCGGTGCGGTCGTCGCCCTGACCAGTTCCAACACCGTGGCGGCCGTCCCGGCCAGCGTCACCGTGGCTGCAGGCGCGACCAGCGCGACGTTCACGGCGACGACGACAGCGGTGGCGGCCTCGACGGCCGTGACGTTGACGGCGGCCTACAGCGGCGTCAGTCGCACTGCCACGCTCACCGTCAACCCGCCGGCCAGTCTGACCGCGTTGGGTCTCGCGCCGTCGAGCCTGGTCGGGGGTGCTTCGTCGACGGGCACCGTCACGTTGTCGAGCGCCGCCCCGACCGGCGGCCTGGTCGTGACCCTGACCAGCTCCAACGCCGCAGCTGTCGTGCCGGCCAGCGTCACCGTTCCGGCAGCTGCGACGACTGCGACCTTCACGACCACCACGAGCACCGTGACCGCGCAGACCGCGGTGACCATCACGGCGGCTGCCAGCGGCGTGAGCCGAACTGCCACACTCACGGTCAACCCGGCCTCCACCGGGACCCTGGTGGCCCCATCGCTCATCAGCCCATCCGATGATGCCCGCTTCAACGCGGGTCAGACAATAACCTTCGACTGGTCCGACGTCGCCGGCGCGGCGACGTACATCATCCAGATCGACGACCAGGACACCTTCCCATCGCCGATCGTCAGCCAGAGCGTCACGACCTCGACGTACTCCACCAACACGCTCCCGACGACTCGAATGTGGTGGCGCGTACGAGCCGTCGACGCATCCGGCAACCCTGGGGCGTGGTCATCGAGCCGCAGGTTCGAACTGCGGTAGCCCCATCGACCTCGTCTGATGCGCCGTGCAAGCCGCGTCGGGAGATATTCCTGGTTACGGTGATGCCAGTGCCGGCCGATGATCCTGGTATGTCGTCAGCGCAATTCGATCCCTCGAAGTTTGCTGATGTGCTCGACGGAGCCCGCCGTGGGGACTCCCGCGCCGTCGAGCAGCTCTTTCGCGAGCTGCAGCCGCGTCTACTGCGATTCCTTCAGTCCCAGGAAAGCCGCGCCGCCGACGATCTCGCGGCAGAGGTTTGGCTGACGGTGGCCACCGGGATCTCGCGCTTCGAGGGCGATTGGTCGGACTTTCGGTCCTGGGTCTTCGCGATCGCCAGGAGACGGCTCGCCGATCTGCGCCGGACCGCCGTACGCCGGCGTACCGATGTCGTCGACGTCGACGCGTTTGCCCGGCACCAGGCCGGCGACGCTCCCGAGGACGAGGCGCTGGAAAATCTGTCCGGGCAGCAGGCAGCGGCGTTGATCACATCGGTGCTCAGCGGCGAGCAGGCCGACGTGTTGCTCCTGCGAGTGCTGGCCGATCTCGACGTCGAACAGGTCGCTTCGATCATGCAGCGCTCACCGAACTGGGTGCGGGTGACTCAACACCGGGCGGTGAGGAGGTTGGCCAAACGCCTCGGACCGAAAGTCGTGGTAATGCGATGAGTGGTTGGGACGATCTGTATGACGTGACTCCGCACATCTCGAGCGACGACGCCGAACGCCTGCTGGCAGGCGCGTCCGGACTCGACATGCCTGACGGGCTCGCCGATCTCACTGCGGTGCTCGGTGCACTTCGCGGGCCGGCCGAGCCCGCCGAGCTGGCCGGACTGCCGATCGCGCTTGCTTCGTTCGGCACCGCGGTTGGCACAACGTATTCCGATCCCTCGACTGCAAGGACACGCCCGATGCTCCGCAAGCTCCTCAGCGGCAAGGCAATCGCCACGATAGGGATGGTCACGCTGGTCTCGGCCGGCGCGGCTGCGGCCTCCGGCGGCGTACTTACGCCATTCTCGTCGTCCAAGCCAAGTGCCGCGACATCGACGGAAGTCGACGACGACAACGAGCAGTCCGACGACACCGTCGCCGTCAACACGACGCCCACCACCGACGAGATCACCGAGGCTGCAACGCTGTCCGCTGCCGAAGCCGAAGCCGACGACGCCACCGATGGCACCGACGGTCAGGGGCCGGATGTCAACGGTCCGGCGAAGTTCGGGTTGTGCACCGCGTACCACGCTCGAACCAAGCACGACACGACCACGACCACTGAAGCCGCCCCCGTCGTTGCAGAGCCGGTCTCCGAGGACGATGACGGCGACCTGCCCGTGCCGTTCCAGGCGTTGACCGACGCTGCCGAAGCCGCCGGGATGACCGTTACCGAGTTCTGTGTTGATGCTGTGCCCGGTGGATCGGACGACGCCCCAGGCAAATCAGGCGACAACCCGTCGGCTACAGCCCCCGGCCAGTCCGACGACAACCCATCAGCCACAGCCCCCGGCCAGTCCGACGACAACCCATCAGCCACGGCTCCAGGCAAGTCGGAGAACCCCAGTGGGGATCGCAGCAAGCCGGAGAACCCCGGTGGGGATCGCGGCAAGCCGGAGACCACGCAGCCATGATCGGGCTCTCAGCTCGCACCACCGCCGATGCACCTGCCCAGGGCGAACCAGCCGATCGTCCCCCGCCGCGTACCTCACCATCAGCAGACGAGACGCTGAACAAGGTGCTCGTACGCGCCGATTCGACACTGCTGCTCTGGCTGTTCAGATAGTCGAACGCCCAGCACGCTCGTCAATCGAAAGTCGCAGCTGAGCTGGCCGTGCGGATAGTCGCGCCGGTCGAGCGACCACTGCGGCGGGTCGAACGGAAACTCCAGCCACTGCGAGCCGTCGACGCCCGCTGTGCCGGCCGTGAGGTGCATGTTGGCCAGCAAGCCGCCACGATCGGTCGCCGACCGGGCAACGGGTTGGCACAGCTCGGATTCGATGCCATAACCGGAACAACTGTACTAGGAATGGTTGGCCTGGCTAGTCTCGGCGGGTGACCAACGGCACGGGCAATCGTCGACGTGGGCGTGACACCAGCCCGCGCAGCACGCTGCCGCTGCAACGTCCGTGGAAGCAACCTCGCATGCGACTCAACCACACCGAAGTGGTGTCGGCCGACGAGTTGGAATCGATCCACGAGGCATCACTGACGATCCTCGAACGGATCGGCATGGACATCTGGGATGGCGAGGCGCGCAGCATGCTGGGCGAGGCCGGCGCCGACGTCGACGAGGCCGCCCAGCACGTCCGCTTCCCCAAGGAGATGGTCGTCGAACGGATCGCCACGGCTCCGGCGGAGTTCACTTTGCACAGTTGGAACCCGGAGAAGAACCTGCACATCGGCGGCAACTGGATGGCCAACGGCACCGTGGCCAGCGCACCCAACATCGTCGGCCTCGATGGTGTGCGCCGTACCGGCGACCATGCCGGGTTCTCCGATCTGCTGAAGCTGGGTCAGATGCTCAACTCGATCCATTTCGTCGCCGGCTACCCGGTCGAGCCGGTCGACATCCATGCCTCGGTGCGGCACCTTCACGCCGCGTTCGACGTGTTGACGCTGACCGACAAGCAGATCCACTGCTACAGCCTCGGCCGTCAGAAGAACCGCGACTGCATCGAGATGGTGCGGATCGCACGCGGCATCGACGACGCAACGCTCGATCGCGAACCGTCGATCTTCACCGTGATCAACTCCAACTCGCCACTGCGCCTCGACACCCCGATGCTGCACGGGATCATCGAGATGGCGTCGCGCAATCAGCCCGTCGTGATGACTCCGTTCACGCTCGCCGGGGCCATGGCTCCGATCACCTTGGCCGGCGCGTTGGCCCAACAGAACGCCGAGGCGCTGGCGGGTATAGCGCTGTGCCAGATCGTGCGACCCGGATCCCCCGTGGTCTATGGCGGGTTCACCTCAAACGTCGACATGCAATCGGGCGCTCCGGCTTTCGGCACCCCCGAGTACGTGCGCACCGCGATGGTCGGCGGGCAGTTGGCCCGCCGGTACAAGGTGCCGTATCGCAGCAGCAACGTGTGCGCGGCCAACGCTGTCGATGCGCAGGCCGCCTACGAAAGCGTGTTTGCGCTGTGGGGCTGCGTGATGGGTGGCGTCAACATGATGATGCACGGTGCCGGCTGGATGGAGGGCGGCTTGCACGCCAGCATGGCCAAGATGGTGCTCGACGCCGACCTGTTGCACATGGTCTCGTCGATGATGGACCCCATCGTCGTCGACGACGACACCCTTGCCATCGACGCAATCGAAGAGGTCGGCCCCGGCGGGCACTTCTTCGGAGTGGGTCACACGCAGGAGCGCTATCGAACCGCGTTCTACAAACCGATGGTCAGCGACTGGCGCAACTTCGAGAGCTGGGACGAGGCGGGCAGACCCGAAGCCGCCGGCAAAGCCCACGATCTCGCGGCGGCATTCCTGGCCGCGTACGAACAACCCCCAATGGACGCGGCGCGCCTCGAGGAACTGGAAGCCTTCGTCGCCCGCAGGGTCGCCGACGGCGGCGTCGCCACCGACTTCTAACGCACCGACTTCAGGAGCACGAGATGAAAGCGTCAGCACAAGTGGTGGTCGTGGGAGGTGGTGTCGTCGGCGCCAGCGTGCTGTACCACCTGACGAAAGCCGGGTGGACCGACGTGGTGCTGTTGGAGCGCAAACAGCTGACCGCGGGATCAACCTGGCACGCCGCTGGCGGCATGCACACGCTGAACGGCGACCCGAACGTCGCCCGTCTGCAGCAGTACACGGTGAACCTTTACCGCGAGATCGAGGCGGAGTCCGGGCAGCAGTGCAGCATCCACCTGCCCGGAGGGCTGATGCTGGCCGATACTCCCGAGCGGCTGGATTGGTTGCGCATGGCACAGGCCCGCGGGCGTTACCTGGGCATGCACATGGACATCATCTCGATCGCCGAGGCCAAGAAGCTGAACCCGTTGTTGGAGGAGAAGTACTTCGTCGGCGCCCTGTTCGACCCCGACGAAGGCAGCGTCGACCCATACGGGGTCACGCACGCCTACGCGATCTGTGCCCGCAACCGCGGCGCCGAGGTGTACACCGACACCTGGGTCACCGGCCTGCAGCAACGACCCGACGGCACGTGGGATGTCGTCACCGATCGAGACCACACCATCCACGCCGAGCACGTTGTCAACGCCGGCGGGTTGTGGGCTCGCGAAGTCGGGCGCATGGTCGGCCTGGAGCTTCCGGTGCTGGCGATGGAGCATCACTACCTGATGACCGAGCCGATGCCGGAGGTGATCGCCTACAACGAAGAGAACGGCCGGGAGCTGCCACACATGATCGACTTCGCCGGCGAGATCTACGCGCGGCAAGAAGGGCAGAGCATCCTGCTGGGCACCTACGAGCAGGACAACCGCCCCTGGTCGCCCAACGAGACACCGTGGGATTTCGTGTTCCAATTGCTGCCGCACGACCTCGACCGCATCGCCCCCGAGTTGGAACGCGGGTTCGCCCATTTCCCCGCGGTCGGCCGTGCTGGCATCAAGAAGTTCGTCAACGGTCCGTTCACCTTCAGCCCCGACGGCAACCCGCTGGTGGGGCCGATCAAGGCGATGCGCGGCATGTGGGTAGCTTGCGCCGTGATGGCGGGCCTGTCGCAAGGCGGCGGTGTCGGCTTGTCGCTGGCGAACTGGATGGTCAACGGCGATCCGCAGGACGACATCTGGGGAATGGACGTTGCTCGCTACGGCGATTGGGCAACGCTCGCGTACACCAACGCCAAAGTTCGCGAGAACTACTCGCGCCGCTTTCGCATCACATTCCCCAACGAAGAACTGCCCGCCGGGCGACCGCTGCACACCACACCGATCTACGACCGGCTCACCTCGCACAACGCAGTGTGGGGAGCCGGCTTCGGCCTGGAGCATCCGTTGTGGTTCCAAGAACCTGGCAAGCCACCGATCGAGGACGTCACCTTCCATCGCTCCAATGCCTTCGCGCTGGTTGCCGAAGAATCACGTGCGGTTCGTGAGCGGGTCGGGCTCTCCGAGGCATCGAACTTCGCCAAGTACAAGGTCAGCGGAGCAGGTGCGGCGCAGTGGTTGCAAGGTTTGTTGACCAACGCATTGCCGAAGGTCGGCCGCACCAACCTGACCGCGATGCTCAACCCACAAGGTCGGATCGTTGGAGAGTTCTCAGTCTCGCGTGTGGGGCCGGATGAGTTCTTCTTGTTCGGCTCGCAAGCCGCCGAAGTGCATCATCCCCGATGGTTCATCGATCACTTGCCCCAGGGGAGCCCGATCCGCTTCGAGGTCCTGGCGTTGTCGATGGTCGGACTGACAGTTGCCGGGCCGCTTTCGCGCGACGTGCTCCAGAAGGTGACCAACACCTCGTTGGCGTCGGCCGACTTCCCGTTCATGTCGTTCCGCAGGGTAGATATCGGCATGGCCAAGGTGTGGCTGTCGCGCATGACGTACACCGGCGACCTCGGATACGAGATCTGGATGCAACCCGAAGACCAGCGTTACCTGTTCGACCTGTTGTGGGAGGCCGGCCGCGAGTTCGACATGCGCCTGTTCGGCTTCCGGGCCCTCATCACCATGCGGCTGGAGAAGAACTTCGGCACGTGGTACCGCGAGTACCGCCCGATCTACACCCCGCTCGAGGCGGGCATGGACCGCGTGCTGAAGTTCGATCACGACTTCATCGGGCGCGCCGCGGTCGAAGAAGAGACGGCCGACGGGGGGCCGAAGCGCAAGCTGACGATGTTCGTCGTCGATCCCGATCCAGACTCCCCTGCCGATGTGATCGGCGACGAGCCGATCTGGCACGGAGAGAACGTCGTGGGCTGGATCACCAGCGGCGGCTATGCCCACTACTGCGGGTTGTCGCTTGCCTGGGGCTACATCCCGACCGAACTCGCCGAACCCGGCACCACCGGCTTCGAGATCGAGATCATCGGCAATCGCCGCCCCGCCCGGCTGCAACTCGAGCCCGCGCTGGACCCTGCTGGCACCCGAATGCGCGCCTGACATCGTCAGCGCGGGCTGTATCGCTGCAGCGTTTGATGACTCCGGCCCCGTTACGGGGCGCCAGTCGTCAGACGCAACGACACGGCGGCGATGTTCGAAATCCGAGCTAGGGTCGGATCGGGCTGTGTAGAGGGACAGGAGATTCAATGCGGTTTGTGCATCGTCGGGCGGCGCGCATCTCCACGGTCGTCGCACTGCTCTGCCTCGGTGTGTGCGTCGTGGCACCGGCCGCTGTCGTACACGCTGCTCCTCCCGGCGCCAGTGCCTACGTGCCGGTCAGCCCGTACCGCATCCTCGACACCCGACTGGGCCAGGGGTTCCCCCAACGGGTCACCGCCGGCCAAACGTTCACGTTGACGCTCACAGGCGTGCCTGCGGGTGCCAGCGCGGTGGTGCTGAACCTCACGATCGATGGCTCGGCCGCCGGCGGCTTCGTCACCGTCTATCCCACCGGGGTCACCCGCCCCTTGGCGTCGTCCATCAACGTCGACGCTGCCGGCCAGACGATCGCCAATCTCGTCACCGTGCCGATCGGCGCTGGTGGCACGGTCGACATCTTCTCGCAGATCACCACCGATCTGGTCGCCGATGTGCAGGGTTACTACATGCCAGCGAGCACGGCCCAGGCCGGGTTGTTCAGACCGATGAACCCGACCCGTCTGCTCGACACGCGCGCCCAGAACGCCATCCACGTCGGCGTGCTGGCGCCCGGTCAGCAGATCGACCTCGACGTCGCGGGTCTCGCCGCGCTGCCTGCCGACGCGACCGCAGCAGCATTGAAGGTCACCGTCACCGAAAGCCTCGCCAGCGGCTTCTGGACGGTCTTCCCCACCGGCACAACGCGCCCGACCGTCAGCAACCTCAATGTCGTCGGTGTCGGCGGAACGATCGCCAACCAGGTGCTCGCCCGCCTCAGCAACGGCCGCACCACCGTGTTCGCCCAGAACGGTGGACATCTCGTGATCGACCTCGTCGGCTGGTTCACGGGGGCCAGCGAGCCATCGAGCGAAGTCGGACTGTTCATCCCCGTCGCTCCTTCGCGTCTGCTCGACAGTCGCGAACCGCCACTCGGCGCGCTGCCGGGACACAACCGCACCGCAGAGGTGCCGGTGGCCAACCGCGCCGGTGTCCCAGCCAGCGGTGTGGGCGCTGTGGTGGTCAACGCCACCGTCACGCTGACAGCGGCACAGGGCTTCTTCTCGTTGTGGCCGGCGCGCACCTACCGCCCCACGGCGTCGAGCCTCAACGCCACGAACGCGGGTCAAACCATCGCCAACCACGTGATCACGCCGGTCAGCGCGGCAGGATTCAGCTTCTACACGCAGAACGGCGCACATCTGATCGTCGACATCGCCGGCTGGTACACCGGCACCGAGTTGCCAGTGGTCCTCCCGCCGCACGTGCCCCTCACCGGTCCCGCCGGGCCGCCGCCAACGCTGCCCTACACATTCTCGCTCACGGTCGGTGGCGTGCCGGTTCGATGGAACCCGTGTGCACCGATCCGCTACTACGTCAACTTGGGTGGCTACGACCCCAGCTTCCGTCTAGTCATCACCGAGGCCGTCGAACGGCTGGAGGCGGCCACCGGCCTGCCGCTGGTCCCGGTCGGCGACACCACCTTCATGCCGACCACCGCAAATAGCACGCAACTCCCGGGAGTCGACGGCGAGATCGTGATTGCGCTGGGTGATGAAGGCCAGACGAACCTCGTCCCCGGTTCGGTCGTCGGTCGTGCTGGGATCCGGTACAGCACATCGATCGTGAAGGCTTCGGTGGTGATCGACATGGGTGATGTCGGCAGCAACCCGCCGTGGTCCAGCACGGGTCCGGGGCCCGTACTGCTGCACGAGTTGGCCCATGCCGTCGGCCTCGACCATGTCGACGACTCATCGCAGTTGATGGACGCATTTGCATCGCTTGGCGGACCCGACACGTATGGGGCCGGTGACCTGACCGGGCTGTGGCGGGTCGGAGCCGCTTTTGGCTGCACCGCTTAGAAGGTCGGCTCAGCCGTAGGCGGCAGCCTGGATGCGGAACAAATCGGCGTACTGGCCGTTGCGTGCCATCAACTGTTCATGGCTCCCGAACTCGGCGACCCGCGAACCGTCCATCACCACGATCAGGTCGGCCATGCGCACGGTCGAGAACCGGTGCGACACCAGCACGGTCACCCGACCGGAGTCGACGTGAGCGCGCGATGCCTCGGCAAAGCGCTCGAACATCGCGTGTTCGGTCTCGGCGTCGAGTGCCGCTGTGGGTTCGTCCAGGATCAGCAAGAGCGGCGCATCCCGCATGAACCCGCGAGCCAGCGCCAACTTCTGCCACTGGCCAAAACTGACCTCAGCACCCTCGTCCCACGACGGTCCCAACTGGGTCTCGAGACCGTACGCCAGCCGTTCGATCACGTCGTGGGCGCCTGCACGGTCGACCGCGCTCTGTGTCGCCGTGCGATCGTCGACGCGTGGCAGGTCGCCGACCCCGACCGTCTGTTGAGCATGGAGCTCGAATCGGTAGAAATCCTGGAAGGCACCGGCCAGGCATGAACGCCATTGGTCGGTTGCGATGGTGGCCAGGTCCACGCCATCGACAGCGATACGTCCCGAGGTCGGCGCATACATGCGCGCCAGAAGTTTCACCAACGTCGACTTCCCTGCACCGTTCTCGCCGACGACGGCCACCACGGCACCCGCAGGCAGCCGAAGGTTGATGTCGTCGAGCACGAGGCGTTCGGTTCCCGGGTAGCGGAAGCAGAGTTGCTCAAAGGTGATCCCGTCGACCAGTCGTTCGGGCGGCGCGGCGGTCGCCGACGCGTCGATCCCTGCCGCGTAGTCCTCCAACCATGTCAGACGCCGCGACGAGTCGAGCCAGAACCCGCGCAAGAAGCCGAGCTCGCCCGCAGTTGCGCCGACGTAGCGGGCCAGTCGAGTTCCTGCGGCCAGCACCAGCACGACATCGCCGACATCGCGATCGAGACCGGTGGCCACATACACGACTGCGGCCACATAGGCGCCTGCGAACATCGTCCACGCTGCTGTGTGCCACGCCGCGCTGACCCAGCGCACCTTGGCAACAGGCTCGTAGTACCGCTGCCACGCCGCCCGGCGCTCGGCGACCAACCAGTCGCCGGTGTTGGTGACTCGCACTTCCTTGGCCGGTGGCGCGCTGGTGCCTAGCACGAACAGATGGCGAGCCAACCGGGTGTTGGCGATCACCGATTCCTCGACCCGCCGCTCGACGGCCGGACGCCATGTCGAGACCCAGAACGCGGGGAGCGCGAACGCCATGAGCAACACCAGTGCCGGGTGGATCGAGGCCAGCAGGATCGCCGTGATCGCCAGCCGGAACAGCCAGCCGAGCGTCGAGAACAGCGACATGAACATGTGGTCGAGGGCGAACACCTGGTCGCGCAGCATTGCCAGGCGATCGAGGTACTCGGGGCGTTCGTGGTGTTCGATGGTCGGCACCGACGCCTGCAGGTGGGCAACGTGCGATTCGAGTGCGATCGCCACCCTGTCGCGGAAGCGCCGCTGCACACGTTGCGACAGCAGCGACAGGTACCACGTCGCCGTCACCGAGATGGCCAAGCCGACCCCGGCGATGATCACAGGCTGGCGTTCGCCGCGCAACACGCCGTCGACCAGGAACTTCAGCCACAGGGCCAGCAGGGCGTCGGGAAGCATCATCAACATCGCCAGTCCGAGCGAGAGGGCCAGCAGCCGAGGCTCGGCGCGGAAGCCGAGGCGGAACGTGCGCCACAGCGACTGCATCGCCGGCGGCAAATCGTCGCGGCTCGTGGTGTCAGTGGAGCGGCTCATAGGTCACCTCCTCGCCGTGCTCGTCGTACTCGGTGAAGCGCGAAGCCTGCAGATCGAACATCGTGCGATACCGGCCGCGCAGCTCCATCAGTTCGTCGTGGCTGCCAAGCTCGGCGACCCTGCCGTCCTCCATCACGCAGATCCGGTCGGCCAGCCGCACCGTCGAGAAACGGTGCGAGATCAAGATGGTCGTGCAGTGGCGTGTCGCGGCAAGCACGCGTTCGAAGATCTCGGACTCGCCGCGCACGTCGAGCTGCGCCGTGGGCTCGTCGAGCAACACCACGCCAGCGCCCTGCTGCACCGCGCAGAGGGCCCGCGCCAGCGCGATCCGCTGCCACTGCCCGCCCGACAGATCGGTGCCACCCGGATAGCCCTTCGACAGAATCGTGTCGAGGTTGCCATCGGCCAGATCCGATCCACCGGCCGCGGCCAACGCGGCGCGGATCACGTCGTCGGGTGCACCGGTCGGCGCGACGTTGTTGCGGAGAGGCAACTCGAAATGGATGAAGTCTTGGAAGACCGCCGTGACCTGCGAACGCCAAGTCGCCAGTTCCAACGACGTCAGCGCGTGGCCGTCGATCTCGATGGATCCCGATGTCGTGTCGTACAGCCGGCAAAGCAGCTTGGCGAGGGTTGTCTTGCCGGCGCCGTTGCTGCCGACGATTGCCATCGACGTACCGGCGGGAATGGTCAGGTCGAAGCGATCGAGCACCGGCCGGCCGGCATCGGTGTAGGCGAACGACACTTCGCGGAAACGAATCTCGGCCGCGCCGGACGACGGGATCGTCGAGCCTGCGGCCAAGGCTCCGCTTCCCACGGCGGCCTCGACGCGCGCCAGCGCGACCACCGGGGCGGCGGCGCCGTCCATAGCCCAGTTCAGCCCACCGAAGGCGATCGACGACACACCGATCGCGGCCTGCACGAATACCACAACCCGCGCGGTCGAAACTGTCGCGTCGGCTGCTCCATCCGCCAGCAACCAAAAGACCACCGCGTTCGACGCCAGCACGATGACAAGGCACGACAGCACCGACTTCTCGCGCAAGCGCGTGGCCTGATACTGCAGGTCGTAGAGGCGGCGGCGGGTCGTGACGAATCGATCGGTCACCCAGCCGGCCAGCCCGAAGAATCGCAACTCCTTGGCGGGTGCAGCTTCGACGGCCAGGCGATACGAGTACTCGGCGTGGCGTTGCGCCTTGCGAACTTCGTCGGTGTTGCGGTCCTTCCACACGCCGCTCTCGCGCAGCAGCCAGTGCGTCGACAACCACGCCACCGACAGCAACAACGCCGCCCACCAGTGAAAGCTTGCCAGCAGGATCGCCGCGCTGACACCGACTACGAGGTCGACCAGCCCGCCGGCGATGAAGTCCATCGAGATGTCGAGTGGAGGGCCCATCATCCCGAGGTCGAAGTCGCGTGCCATCGTCAAGTCGGTGGTCAGTTCGGCGCGTTCGAGATGGGCGATGCCGGGCGGGGCGACGCACGTCGAGATGAGGCGGTCGTACAGATGCGCAGCCATCCGTGCTCCGAGGTTCGCCGACACGACCTGATGCAGCGGCTGCGAGATCAGCAACAGCGTGAATGACACACCCACCATGACCAGTGGACCAACCAGCGACACGTCGCGGGTGATCGCGCTTACCAACCATCCGAACCCCACCGAAGTCACTGCGGGAAGCGTGCCGCGCAGCACGACCAGCACCCACCAGGCGATTGCGTAGACCGGCGCCGCGCGACGGAGGGCGCGGAAGAACTGCCACTCCTGTCGGGCCCGCAACCGATCGATCATGTGGTGCACCTTGCCACGTTCAACATCGCTCGGGCACTGCAGAATCCGTCGTGCCTATCATCTCCGCAGAACGGAGGACTATGCGAGCACCGGGGTCCGTGATCGTCGGCATCGACAACGGCGGGACGAAGAACAATGTCACGGTGCTCGACAGCGCTGGGCAGTTCCTGATCGACCGCATGGTCGAGGTTCCGAGCAGGGTGATGGAGGGCACCACGGCGGCCCTCGATGCACTGGCCACCGCGTTCGAGGTCGGTCTGCAGATCACCGATGTCGATCGCGACCAGGTGCGTGCCGTTGGCCTCGACACCCCGGGCCCGGCGTCGGCTGAAGGAATCATCTCCTCAAAGGGGGCGACCAACTTCGCCCTGCCCGAGTGGTGGGGGTTCGATGTGCGCGGCGCGCTCGAGACGCGGCTCGGCATCCCTGTCGTGTACAGCAACGACGGCAACGCCGCTGCCCTCTATGCCCACTACGCGTACTACGGCGAGAAGTCGCTGCGGCGGTCGTCGGTGTCGGCCATCGTGGGCACCGGTCTGGGCGGCGGGGTGATCGAGTCCGGCACCGTCGTGCGCGGCGCAGCGGGCATGGCCGGCGAGCTCGGTCACGTGCACATTCCCATGCACGGTCTGCTGGGCGACGCTCAACCGATGCCGCGCTGCAACTGCGGATTCGTTGGTGATGTCGAGAGCGTTGCCTCACTGACGGGAATCCGCCACAACCTGCTGCCGTACTGGTTGACTCGATATCCCAACCACGAACTTGCCGCGCTGCCGATCGAGGTCGCTGCCAAGGAGTTGCGCTCCTACGGTGAACGGGGTGACGAGATGGCCCGCAAGGTGTTCGAGCAGCAGGCGATGGCGATCGGCCGCTTGTTCACGATCGCTGCCAACTTCACCGATCCCAACGCCTACTTCGTGGGCGGAGGCGTGGTCGAGACGGCACCCGAGTTTCGTGACTGGTATCTGTCGATCGTTCGCGCCAACACGCTCCTGCGCGACGAACAGATCGGCGTCGCCGAGTTCTCGCTGGTCCCGGACCTCGACATGGCGGGCGCTCGCGGGGCTGCGGTAGCCGCCCGCAGCGCGTTCCCCACCTGACAGCGGTCACCAGGAACCGGAGCTGCCGCCACCTCCGCCGCCGCCGACGCTGCCACCGGAGAAGCCACTGGACGAACCACCGGAGCCCGATGTCGATGGCGCGCTGTGTGTGCTGGCAAACGACGACCCCATGCTGTACACCAAGAGCGGGCTTGTCAGGTTCATCTCCGGTGCGGGCACGTTGCTGTTGGCCAACGCTCTACCCCAGGCATCGGCAGCACCAAGGGCGACGGCCCACGCGCTGTACTCGCGAAGCAGGCCCTGCTTCCACGCCCAGTCGACGTGCTTTCCTTCGCTTGCTGCAAGGAAGCGGCGAAACGATTCGGTCCGCAGCGCCAGAGCCGAACCGGTGGCGCTGCGCACCTTGCGCAATGCCCGGTACACGAAGTGGGCAGTGATCGCCGGCACGAGCAGAGCGAACGCCAGCGCCAGCAGTTTGCCGCCGTAGCCACCAAGGAGTGCTGTCAGCAGGGAACCGCCTCCGAAGACGACGAAGACGAGGACCAGAACGACGAGATGAGCCGTCGCTTTGCTGTCGCCGGCGCCACCACCCGGCGGCAGGCGCTTCCACCAGCCCGATGCGACGATGCGGTCACGCTCCAGCGTCAGCACGTTGTTCCACGCTTTGCCGAAGTTCGCGTTGTACGTACCCAGCGCAAGTTCGTCCTTGTGGTCGAGCATCTGGTCGACGATCTGCCTCGTCTCATCGTCGAGCCGATCGAGGCCCGGCCCCGGCCGCATCACCAGACCGTCCCCCTCCTCGGTCAGCGTGATGGCGTCTTTGGCCACCAACCCCGACATCCACGCCGCGACTGTTGTGCGATCGATCGTCTCGTTCAGCAGCACGGCCCCCTGCCACGGCTCGAGGCCCTTCGGCGGCACGAACTCGATGGTCGCCAGTTTGTCCATCCTGCTGTCGGCCACCAGGGTGACGGGGACCGGCGCCGGCACGTCTCCGGTCGGCACCGGCAACGACCCGTAGGCGGCGTCAGCAGCGCCACCGGCAAACACCTCGTTGCGGCCGGCACGTCGCGCCGCGGCGTAGACCGCGCCGACGCCGATCACGCCGATCGGAATGCTCGCCAAGGCGAGCGCAAGGCGATTGTCGGGTCGCCGTTTCGGCAGCGCTGGATCGGCGGGCTCGACAATCGGCAGGAGGCCCGCGATCGTGCCTCCGATCGTGATTCCCTCACCTGGCTTCAGAGGCTTGATCACGGCCCGGTAGACGTCGCCATCGCGGGCCAGGGTGCAACCGCCCTCCATGTCCGTTTCGCCGGCATTGCACCTCGTGTTGTCGAGGTCGAGACCAACGACAACGACCTCGAATCGATCTGTCTGCAGTTCCTCCGGTTTGGCCGCATCGCCGATGATGTCGAGGGCGAGTTCACCGATCGACAGCCGCGCATTCGGCAGCGTGTACTCCAGGATGTAGCGATGCTGGCCCGTGATCGTGTCGTTCGGATCACCGAGACGGATGCGATCGCCTGTTGCCACAGGCGTGACATCGATGTCGGCGTTGGCGTCGGGCGACGATGCCTCGATGTCGACGGGCCTGCCGAAGTCGGTACGAACGATGCGCTCGTATCCGTGGCGCTGTTTGTTGGCGAAATCCTGGTCGACCACCTCGCGTATTCGCACGCCGTCGCTGCCGGCGGGCTGCACCGTGACCACCTTCGATTCGAACCGCTCGCCGTTGTCCTCGCGGCCGATCACACCGATCGCCGCCAGCAACGCCGTCCCACCGATGGCGCTCGCTGCTACCGCATGACGCCACATACCGATCCTGCCGAGCATGCCCCCAGTGTGCCGCGGACTGGGATCGAAAGGCTTGCACCGCTCTCGATGAGTTGACGCCCGCTTGCCAGCTGGCCGGTCGATGTTGGTTCGTCGTATCCGGTGATGCGTCGCTCACTGCAGCACCTCCGGGAAGCCGGGGGCTCGTAGGTCCGTGCCCAAAGCATCTTCCAACAGTTTGACGACCTGCGACGACCATGCCCCGCCACCGTACTTAGCCTTCGAGCGAACGAACGTTTGCTCGACTAATCCGGCGACCTCGAGCGGTACGCCGAACTCACGGCCCATCTGCAACGCGAACCCCAAGTCCTTCAGAGCGAGGTCCATGGTGAAGCCGATGTTGTAGCTGCCGTTCAAGATCACCTGGCTCTCGGTTTCGTGAACAAAGCTATTGCCCGAGCTATTGCGAATCGCCTCGAACGACTGAGTCAGATCGAGACCACCTCGCTTGGCAAGCATCAATGCCTCGCCCGCTGCCACCAGATGTACGAACGCGAGCATGTTGGTGATCACCTTGATGATCGCTGCGTTGCCCAGCGGACCCATGTACAAAATCGGGCTTCCCACAGCTTCCAGCAAATGACGATGCCGCTCGAACACGTGCTCATGGCCGCCAACAAGCACCGTGATATCGCCTTGGGCGGCCTTGTGGACGCCCCCGGTGACCGGGCACTCCAACATGTCGATTCCGCGATCTGCACACCGCTCGGCCAGTCGCAGCGTCTCACTGCGGTCGTTGGTGCTGTTGTCAATCCAGGTACCACCGGCCATCAACCCCTCCAGAACACCTGTCGGGCCGCAGACCACGGCGTCGACGGCCACCGGAGACGGTAGGCACGTGAACACCACCGTCGATTGTGCTGCGACCTCGGCAGCCGAGTCGGCCCAGGTGGCACCCGCCGCGATCAACCGCTCGGCGAGCTCACGATTGAGATCGGTGACCGTCACATGGTGGCCCGCTCGCAGCAAGCTCATCGCCAGATGAGCGCCCAGATTGCCGAGTCCGATGTATCCGACATGTTCAGTCATCACCACAGTCTTGTCGCTCCGGACAACTCGTGCCGGGGCGGACCAACGAATCTCAACGGGACAATCGTTGGCAAGCGTTCGACCCCGGGTACCGTCGCGGTACAAGCGCACGCACGAGAGAGATCACGAATGACGATCACAGACTTTGCCATGGGGTACTTCGGGCTCGCGAGCAAGAACGCCATCGTCACCGGCGGCAACACAGGTCTCGGGCAGGCATTCACGCTCGCCCTCGCCAAGGCTGGCGCCAACGTGTT
Source organism: Ilumatobacteraceae bacterium (assembly GCA_031412355.1). GTDB lineage: Bacteria > Actinomycetota > Acidimicrobiia > Acidimicrobiales > Ilumatobacteraceae > JAENVT01. The sequence goes on from JANOCR010000063.1 coordinate 59,941, forward strand.
CGTTCCCAGTTTGATGGACGACGCCCCGACTGACGACAAGGGCGGCACGCGCGCCATGGTGGAAGCCGAGGGTGTGCGTTACGAGTTCATGCAGGCTGACATCACCGAGCCCGGCACACCGAAACGAATCGTCGAGCGGTGCGTTCAAGATTTCGGCTCACTCGACATCCTGATCAACAGCGCTGGCGTGTGCCCGCTGGCGGAGGTGCTCGACTTCGGGCGGGAACAGTGGGACACCACCGTCCAGGTCAACCTGACTGCCGCGTTCGAGATGAGTCATCAGGCCGCCCAGCGGATGGTGCCGCAGCGCAGCGGGAAGATCATCAACATCTGTTCGATGTTCAGCTTTCTGGGCGGCAGGCTTTCACCGGCGTACGCGGCGACCAAGCACGGCATTGCCGGCCTCACCAAGGCCTACTGCGACGAGCTCGCCCAGTACGACATCCAGGTCAACGGCATCGCCCCTGGCTATTACGCGACGGCGATCACCGCGACCACCCGGAGCAACCCGGAGACCAGCCGCCGCGTGCTCGATCACATCCCCGCCGACCGTTGGGGCGACCCGATCGACCTGATGGGCACCGTCGTCTTTCTCGCCAGCCGCGCTTCGGACTACGTCAACGGCCACATTCTCGCTGTGGACGGCGGCTACCTCGTCCGGTAGTACGAGGAACTCAGGATGATGGAAGGTCCCTATCTCATCGGTGTCGACTGCGGCACGCAGAGCGCCAAGGTCGTCGTCTACGATGCTGCCGGGAACGCGGTCGCGCGGGGCCAGCATGCCCTGCAGCCGATGGGCAGACCCCGGCACGGTGTCGCGATCCATACGGATGACGATCTCTGGGTATCGATCGCCACAGCGAGCCGCCAGGCGTTGGCCGTGTTCAACGGCGACGTCAACGACATCGTCGGCGTCGGGCTCTGCCCGATCCGGTGCTGCAAGGCCTTTCTCACAGCGGATGGCTCGCTGGCTGAACCGGTGATCAGCTGGATGGACGACCGCGCCTACCAGCCGTACATACCCGACGACGCCGAGGTCACCTACGCCACGACCTCGTCGGGATATCTGGCCCATCGCCTCACGGGCATGTTCAGGGACACCGCGGCCAACAACATCTTGCTGCAATGGCCGATCGACACCGATACGTGGAAGTGGAGCGAGGACCCCGGTCTGTACAAGCAGTTCGGTGTCACGCCCGACATGCTGTTCGAACTACAGATGCCCGCCGATGTCATCGGCGGGGTCACGCCGGAAGCGGCCGAGGCCACCGGCCTCCCGGCCGGCGTACCGGTGGTCGCCACGGCCAACGACAAAGCAGTGGAGATGCTCGGTTCGGGTTCGCTGGGCGAGACGACGGCCCAGGTGTCTCTCGGCACGTACATCGCAGCGATGGTCCACGGGCGCGAGAACCACAAATCTCCGCAGCACTTCTGGACGAACTTCGCCTGCATACCGCACCGGTATCTCTACGAGAGCGGTGGGGTGCGCCGCGGAATGTGGACGCTCACCTGGTTCTTGGATCTCCTCGGTGCGGAGGTCGCCGAACGCGCCGCGTCGCTTGGGCTGTCACGGGAGGACTACATCGAGCGCGAAGCGGCACAGGTCACGGCGGGCTGCGACGGATTGATGACGGTGCTCGACTGGCTGGCACCGACCGACAAGCCCTTTCGCAAGGGCATGATGCTCGGCTTCGACGCTCGCCATTCCCGGGGCCACGTCTACCGGTCGATACTCGAATCGATCGCGTTGACCATGAAGTACCACGTGGATGCGATGTGCGACGAGCTCGGTATCACGCTGGAGGAAATCGTGCTGTCGGGCGGCGGTTCCAACAGCCCGCTGTTCATGGGCATCTTCGCCGACGTGTTCGGCATTCCGACGTCGCGCAGCGTCGACGGCGGCGGCGCCAGCCTCGGTGCCGCCATGTGTGCCGCCGTCGCCGCCGGCCTGCACCCCGATATCGAAACGGCGGCGTCCCGGATGGCGAAGCCACGCGAGTCGTTCACACCTGACCCCGCCAAAATGGAGGTCTACCAGCGCATGAGCCAGACCGTGTATCACGACATCCGCAGCCACACCGATGCGCTCTTCGAGCGTTCCTATCCCCTCTTCCACTGAACGTGTGCCCGAGAGAAGGTCGCCGCCATGCCCCTCAACCCTGACGCCATCGTCGAACACCTGCAGCAGATCCTGGGGAGCGACTCCGTATTCACCGATACGCCGCTCCTACAGCAACGCAGCATCGACAACTTCCGCAAGCTGCAGAACATCTTCGAGGTGTACACGATGCCGCTGCCTGCGGCAGTGGCGGTGGTGCACAGCGCGCAGGACGTCGCAGCCGTGCTCGCATTTGCCGACGAACATGGTGTGAACGTGGTGGCCCGCACAGGGGGCACCGCCACCGAGGGAGGTCTCGAGACTCCCGTCGAGAATTCGATCGTGCTCGACGGCTCGCACATGAACGAGATCATCATGATCGACACCTACAACATGCAGGCCACAGTGCAATGCGGCGTTCCCCTCCAGGTGCTCGAAGACAGCGCTCGCAAGCTGGGTCTGACGACCGGCCATTCACCACAGTCGAAGCCGGTGGCCCAGATGGGCGGCCTCGTCGCCACGCGCAGCATCGGCCAGTTCTCCACGCTGTACGGAGGCATCGAAGACATGGTGGTCGGTGTCGAAGTGGTCTTCCCGGGTGGCCAGGTGTGTCGAATCAAGAACGTGCCGCGCCGCGCCGCCGGTCCCGACATCCGCCACATCGTCATCGGCAACGAAGGAGCCCTGTGCTTCATCACCGAGGTCACTGTGAAGCTCTTCCCGTACATGCCGGAGAACAACACCTTCCTCGGCTGGACGCTGAAGGACATGAAGACCGGCTTCGAAGCGTTGCGGGAGGTGATGGTGGCCGGCTACAAGCCGTCCGTCGCCCGGCTGTACGACCAGGAGGACGGCCAACTGCATTTCTCCGATTTTGCCGCACCCGACGACTGCGTGCTGTTGTTCATGGCCGAGGGGGCGGCAGGGATCGCCAAAGCAACGGCCGAGGGCATCGCCGAGATCGTCGCCCGCCACCCCGAGTGCACCCCGGTCGACAGCCAACTGATCGCCGAGTGGTTCGACGACCTCGTGTGGGGCGTCGACAAGATCAATCGCGAGGACGAACGAATCCGCACCACTCGCAACGTGAACCGCACCACCGAGATCTCCGCCGACTGGAGTTCGATCCACGACATCTACGTGAGCGCGCTCGCACGGATCCGACGCGAGATTCCCGGCATCACGCTGCTCGGCGGGCACTCGTCGCACAGCTACATCAACGGCACCAACATGTACTTCAACTACTTCTACGACCTCATCGACTGCGCCCCGGAGGACGAGACCGCGAAGTACTACCTGCCCATCATTTCGATCATCTGCGAAGAGACACTTCGATATGGCGGCTCGATCGTCCACCACCACGGCATCGGCAAAGCCCGAGCGCCGTGGGTGACGCACGAGTACGGGTCGTCGTACCCGATTCTCGAGACCCTCAAGCGCGCCTTCGACCCGAACGGCATCATGAACATGGGCACCATCATCCCCCTTTGAGGAGTCCTCGGCTCGGGCTCAAGTCCAGCTCAGCCGCGGCCGGCGAAAGGCATTCCGGCGGCCATCACCGTCAGGAACAGCACGTTCGAACCAGCCGGCAGGCCGGCCATGTAGCGCACGGCACGGGCGGCATCGTCGACGTCCATCACCGGCTCGGCCCGGCGGCTTCCGTCGGGTTGGGGTACGCCATCGGCCATGCGAGCCGTCATCGGCGACTCGGCATTGCCGAT